>CAYWDQ010000107.1:0-10611 GCA_964457065.1 uncultured Acidimicrobiaceae bacterium
GCAAGGCGAAGTCGCTCGACAAGCGGGTCGAGCGGATGCAGGCGGATCGCACGCAAGTCGACAAGCGCGAGCGCGCCAGCAAGTTCAAGCTCCCGACGCCGCCCCGCTCGGGCGCCACGCCCCTGGAGGTGGTGAAGCTCGGCGTGCGCTACGGATCCAACGAGGTCCTCACCGAGGTGAGCTTCCACGCCGGCCGGGGCGACCACATCGTGATCATCGGCCGCAACGGCGCGGGGAAGTCGTCGCTGCTGCGCTGCCTCGCCGGGGTGCAAGAGCCCTCGAACGGCGTGGTCGAGCTGGGGGCCAACGTCGAAGTGGGCTATTTCGCCCAGGAGCACGAGCAGATCGACCCGTCCCTGAGCGCCCTGGCCAACGTCAGCGACGCCGTCCTGAAGGCCGAGAGGGACCGGCGGGCGCTGCTGGGGTCCTTCGGCCTACCCTCCAAGGCCGCCGACCAGCTGCCTTCCACCCTGTCGGGAGGTGAGCGCGCCAAGCTCGGCCTGGCGATGCTCTCCGCCGGGGAGACCAACCTGTTGCTGCTCGACGAGCCGACCAACAACCTCGACCCCTCGTCCATCGCCGCGGTCGGCACTATGCTCGGTGCGTGGCCGGGGACCATCGTGGCCGTCAGCCACGAGCGCGGCTTCGTCGAGGCCCTGCGGCCGACCTACTGCCTGCGCCTTCCCGAGGAGCGCTACACCCACTGGCGCGAGGAGTACCTCGACGACGTCGAGATGCGCTGACGCGCTACGACACCCAGATCTGGGTCGGCCAGAGCACGCCCTCGTCGAACCCCACGGCCTTGGAGCCCTGCAGCGTGGTCGGGTTGGCGAAGTTCTGCACCTTGGGGTTGGCGATGACGGCCCAGGTGTCGCGGGCCAACCAGAGGTAGGGAACGTCCTGAGCCAGGTACTCGTTGACCTGCTGGTACGCCTTTATCCGGTCCGCCTTGTCGCTGGTGGTCCGCCCGGCCAGTAACGCCGTCTGAATTTTGGGATCACTGTTGCGGGCCATGTTGAGCGCCAGGGGCGGCGCCGTCGTCTGTGTACTGAACCACACGTAGTTCAGGTCGGGGTCGACCGCGCCGAACTGGCGCCACAACGTGGCCTCGTAGGTGCCGGCGAGCGCGTCGTTGATGATCTCCGCCTGGGCCACGATGCTGATGCTGACCGTCATGCCCGCCTGCTGCCAGGCCTGCTGCAGGAACTGGGCGGCCGCCAGAGTCTCCGGGTCGCTGGTGGACAGGAGACTGAAGCTGACCGGCTTGCCCGTCTCCTTCTGCACCTGCTTGACCAGCGCAGCCGCGCCCGACGGGTCGTAGGCGGGGTAGGCGGTCTTGGAGTAGTAGTCGCTCCCCGGGAGGAAGAGGCCGTTCATCGGGGCGTCGATGCCCTTGTCGATGATCTTGGCGTACTGGGTCCGGTTGATGCTCTTGGCCATGGCGACACGCAGCGTCTGGTTGCTGAACGGCGCGGCGGACGTGTTGAGCATGACGCACTGCACGGTGGGCTGGCCCACCACCTGCCCGCTGTTGTCGTAGTAGGACCACTTCGTGTTGCCCCGGAACTGGAGGAGGTCGTCGGGGGAGTTGGAGTGCATCATGTCGACCTCGCCGGTCTCGAGCGCGTCGGAGCGCGAGTCGTGGTTGATGATCGGCTTGTAGGTGATGGAGTCCAGGTAGGGGTAGCCCTTGCGCCAGTAGTGGGGGTTCCTGGTGGCGGTCATGTGGCTGTTGGGGACCCAGTCCTGGAAGACGAAGGGACCGGTGCCGACCGGGTTCGACGTGCCGCCGTCGGGGGCGTTGAGCATGGAGGGCGCGGCCATGTAACCGGTCTGGGCCTGCGCCAGGTAGTAGGGGAAGGGGGCCCACGACGTCTTCATGTTGATGGTGACCGCCAGCGGCCCGGTCACCGACGCGCTGGCGATCTGGTCGGCGAAGGCCGGCCCCGTCAGGATGGACGTGGCCGACTTCTCGATGTTGAGGTGCAGCGCGTTGGCGTCGAGCGGCGTGCCGTCGTGGAAGACGATGCCCGGGCGCAGGGTGATGGTGAAGGCCGTGAAGTCCTCGTTCGAGGTGATCGACTCGGCCAGGTACGGCTCCACGCCTCCCGCGGCGTTCACGATGGCGATGGGGTCCATGACGGTGCGGCCGTAGAGGAACCCGCCCTCGTCCCAGCGCGCGGTCGACGGATTGAAGCCGCTCTCCTCGGTGTCGATGCCGAAGGTGACGGAGCCGCCCCGCTTCGGCTTGGCGCTCGAGATGCCGTTCCGCCCGGGCCCGTTGGTCATGGCCGCGCCGGCATCACCGGCGTCGCCGAGTGCGCCGAGCACGGCGGCGCCGGCGCCCAGGGCGAGCCCCCCGGCCAGGAACGACCTGCGGTCATACGAATGTGACATTTCAACCCCCCGGTCCCGATCCCACGTGTGCGACTGCGTCGCTGTGCGACTGCGGCAGGTTACAACTTCGTGACTGCTTTTGGGCGGCGCCCGGGGGCGCGGCCAATTGACGGTGTCACCGGGGGGTATGGCAACCTGGTCGCGGACCACGAGAGAGAAGGAGAATCGAATGACGATCGCAGTCGGCGACCGCGTGCCCGAGGTGAAGGTCTTCACCTTCGGGGAGAAGGGTCCCGTGGCGACCACCTCGACGGACGTGCTGGGCCACGGCAAGGTCGTCCTCTTCGGGGTGCCCGGCGCCTTCACGCCCACGTGCTCCGACCATCACCTGCCGGGCTTCGTGCTGCGCGCCGACGAGCTCCGCGCCAAGGGCGTGGACAAGGTGGTCTGCGTGTCCGTCAACGACCCCTTCGTCATGGGCGCCTGGGGGAAGGACCAGAACGTCGGGACCTCGGTCGTGATGCTCGCAGACGGCAACGGCGAGTTGGCCGAGGCCATGGGTCTCACCATGGACGGCAGCGGGTTCGGTCTCGGGTCGCGGTCGCAGCGCTACGCGGCGATCCTCGACGACGGGGTCGTCAGCTGGCTGGGCGTGGAGCCCGGGCCCGGGCTCCACGCCAGTTCGGTCGAAGAGGTGCTCGCCGCCCTCTAGCGTTCGTGCCCTCCCTCACGCAACGAGCGTGATGGCACACCTTCACGCCCGGGTGGGCTGCCGGTCGCCCGCCTGGCGGGCCCGAGGGCCCTCCAGGTTCGCCTTCGACGTCGAGGAGGCGGCACAGGGCATCGTGGAAGCCCACCGTGGCCCACGACGGCCTCGAGGGGCTGCTCGAGACCGGGTCCCTGCTGCATGCGGGCTGACCGGGAGAATGCCCCCTTGCCACGCAGGTCGCTGCGAAGTAGAATACTCGGTATGCTACTTCGAATCGGGATTTCGTGAGCGTCCGCCACGCCCTGCTGGCTCTTCTCAGCGAGGGCCCCAAATACGGGCTGCAGCTGCGCCAGGAGTTCGAGGCACGGACCGGCGACGTCTGGCCGCTCAACGTCGGGCAGGTGTACACGACGCTGCAGCGACTCGAGCGCGACGGGCTCATCGAGTCCGAAGACTCGTCGGAGGAGGGCCCCCAGAAGGGCTTCCACATCACCACCGAGGGTGTGGCCGAGCTGGACGGCTGGCTGCACACCCCGCCGGACTTCTCCTCGCCTCCCCGCGACGAGCTCGTGATCAAGGTGCTGGTGGCGCTCGGCCTGCCTGGGGTGGACGTGCACGAGGTCGTGCAGGTCCACCGGCGCTACCTCGTGGAGCTCATGCAGCAGTGGACCCGCCTCAAGGAGGACGAGTCCCGCTTCGATCTCAATTTCGCCTTGGTCGTCGACGCCGAGCTGTTCCGGCTCGACTCGCTGATCAGGTGGCTGGACACGGCCGACGGCCGACTGAAGAGAGCGGCGGTGGAGGGCGACGCGCCGGCCCCGCAGCCGTTCCCCCTCCCCAAGGCCCGGCGCAGGGTGGGAGTCAAGCAATGAGCTACCTCGAATTACGCGACATCTCCAAGGTCTACGGAGAAGGGGCGTCAGAGGTGCACGCCCTTCAGCGCATCGATCTCTCGGTCGACGCCGGGTCTCTGGTGGCCGTCATGGGCGCCAGCGGCTCGGGCAAGAGCACGCTGTTGACCATCGCCGGCAGCCTCGAGGACCCCACCAGCGGTGAGGTCCACGTCGGCGGCCGGCCCCTGTCGTCGCTGTCACGCAACGGCAAGGCGCGCCTGCGCCGGCAGTCCGTCGGCTATGTCTTCCAGGACTACAACCTGCTCGCCGGGCTCAGCGCGGTGGAGAACGTGTCCCTGCCCCTCGAGCTCGACGGCGTCGGGGCCCGCAAGGCCCAGGCGGCGGCGCTCGAGTCCCTCGAGGACTTCGGGCTGGCCGACCGGGCGTCGCACTACCCCGACATGCTGTCGGGTGGCGAGCGCCAGCGCGTCGCCATCGCCCGCGCCGTCGTGGGGAACCGCCAGCTCCTCCTGGCCGACGAGCCCTCCGGCGCGCTCGACTCCACCAATGCCGAGACCGTCATGCGCCTCATCCTTGCCGCCTGCCACCGCGGCCTGGCCGCCGTCGTAGTCACCCACGACGCGCAGCTCGCCTCGTGGGCCGACCGCGTGGTCTTCTTGCGCGACGGCAGAATCGTCGACCAGACGCTCCCGCTCGAGAGCCCGGACGCGGTCCTCGCCGAGCTTCCGAACCAATGAGCGTCGGAGTCCTCGAGCGACCAGGCACCCAGTCGGAACCTGAGCCGACGACCGGCGGCGTCCCGGCCCGCCGGGCCATGATCCGTTGGGCCTGGCGCCTCTTCAAGCGCGAGTGGCGCCAGCAGCTGCTCATCCTGCTCCTGGTCATCGTCGCCGTGGCCGCTGTCGTGGTCGGCTCGGCCGTCGCCACCAACACGCCGCCGCCGGCCAACGCCGGGTACGGCACGGCCGACGATCTGGCCACCTACACGAGCACTCCGGGCGTGAAGGGGTCCGCCAATCTCAATCTGCACTCGGTGGACACCCAGATTGCCGCGCTGGAGCACCGCTTCGGCACGGTCCAGGTCATCGAGAACGAGACCTTCAAGGTCCCTGGCAGCACCGAGACGTACCAGCTCCGGTCCCAGGACCCGAACGGCCCCTACGGCGGGCCGATGCTCCAACTGCTCTCCGGGCACTACCCGGCCGGGCCGGATCAGATCGCCCTCACCCCCGGGCTGGCGTCCGAGCTCAACCTTTCGGTGGGCGACACGTGGCCCCAGGGCGGCAAGACCGTCGTCGGCATCGTGCAGAACCCCCAGAGCCTGCTCGACGAGTTCGCGCTCGTCCCGCCGGGACAGGTAGCGAAACCGACCGCGGTGGACGTGCTCTTCGACGCACCGGGCGTGAACGCGGGCCGCATCGGGTCCAACGTCTCGACGCCGGGCTCGCTCAATAGCAACCCGATCAACCCCGAGACCATCGTGCTGGCGTTGGCGACCGTGGGCATGCTCTTGATCGCACTGGTGTCGATCGGCGGGTTCACGGTGCTGGCGCAGCGCCGGATGCGTGCCATCGGCATGCTCGAGTCCATGGGGGCGACGGACCGCAACGTCCGGCTCGTGCTCGAGGCCAACGGCGTGATCGTCGGGGCCGTGGGCGCCGTCGCGGGCTTCGCACTGGGTCTGGTGGCCTGGGTCGCCTATCGCCCGCACAACGAGCAGAGCGCGCACCACCTCATCCCGCTGTTCGCCCTGCCATGGATCGTGATCCTGGCGGCGATGGTGCTGGCAGTCGTCGCGACCTTCTTCGCCGCCGGCCACCCGGCCCGCGCCATCACCCGCGTACCGGTCGTCAGTGCCCTGGCCGGTCGCCCCGCTCCACCGCGCCAGATCCACCGCTCGTTCGTGCCCGGCGTGATCGCGCTCGTCCTGGGGTTCGTCTTCTTCTCGCTCTCTGGTGCAGGGCAGCAAGGCAGCGGTGTCATCTGGCTGATACCAGGCTTCGTCGCGCTCATCGCGGGGATAATTCTCGTGTCGCCGTTCTTCCTTGCCCTGCTGGCAAGGGTCGGGCGGAGAGCACCCATCGCGATGCGCCTGGCCCTGCGCGACCTGTCGCGGTACCGCGCCCGGTCCGGCTCGGCCCTGTCGGCCATCAGCGTCGGCGTGCTGATCGCGGTGGTCATCTGCGCCGTCGCCGTCGCCCGCTACAGCAACGTCTACGACTACGTGGGGCCGAACCTGGCGTCGAACGAACTCGCGGTCTGGAGCCCGAACGGCCAGGACGGCAACAGTCCCAACCCCAGCGCGCCGACGCAGCAGGACATCGAGTCGCAAGGGGCCAGCGTCCACGCCATCGCATCTGGTGTCGGTGCCGCCAACGTCGTGGAACTCGACAATCCAGCGTCCTCGGTCGGCCTGCAGAACCCCAGCGCCTCGGGCCGGCAGTGGGACGGACAGATCTACGTGGCCACCCCGGCGCTGCTGCGGGCCTACGGCATCAACCCGTCGTCCATTCCGTCCGATGTCGACGTCCTCAGCTCGCGCCCGGGCCTCTCGGGCTCGGGCGTGCAGCTGACCTATGGCGGAGGCGGCGGGAAGGGCGGCCAGCTGATCGGCCCCGGCTCCGCTGGGCCGGGCGGTGGCGGGGGTCCCGGTCCGGGAAACACGAACAACTGCTCGCCCGGCTCGTGCATCGCCCACCCGGTTGTCCAAGAAGTGAGCCAGTTGCCCACGGGCACGGATGCACCGAACACGGTGATCACCGAGAGTGCGTTGCGCCGGCTGGACCTCGCGAGCCAGAGCAGCCTCGACGGCTGGATCATCCAGGCGCACGGCCCGATCACCTCCGCCCAGATCCTCAACGCCCAGGCGCTGGCGGCCGCCAACAACCTCAGCATCGAGTCCAAGAACGACGCCCCGACTTCGCACGAGATCGTGAACTGGGCCACGGCGTTCGCCATCGCGCTGGCCCTCGGCATCCTGGCCATGAGCATCGGCCTCATCCGGAGCGAGACGGCGAGCGAGCTGCGGACGCTGACGGCCACCGGCGCCAGCTCCCGCACGCGGCGCACCCTCACGGCGGTGACCGCCGGTGGCCTCGCCTTCCTGGGTGCGCTGCTCGGTACGGTGGCCGCCTACGTCGGGCTGTTCGGCTGGTTCCGCACGAACGCGCTGGAGGGTGGCGTGTCGGACATCATCGATCACATCCCCTGGGGCAACCTGTTCCTGATCGTGATCGCCATGCCTGCCGTCGCCATGGTCGTCGGCTATGTGTTGGCGGGGCGGGACCCGACGGGGATCTCCACCCGGCCGATGGAGTAGGCGACCGTGACCGTCCGCAGTGACGCCGGCCCGGAAACCGGCGATGATCCCTCGCCGCCACGGAGCGGAGGAGCGGCCCAAGGGCGCCGCATGCGAGCCCGCTTCGCGGTCCACCTCTCCCTGCTGGCGGCTTTCGCGGCTTCGTTGGCCACCGCGACGGCGATCACGGAGGGGTGGCCGCATCTCGTCATTGGGCTGGCTTTCGTGGCGCTCGCCGTCGTGCACGTGGTGCAGCGCCGTCACACCGTGGCACGATTGCTCGGGAACCTGGGACACACCCGCACCTGGTTCCGCCGCCGCGGGCGGCTGGCATGGTCGGACGTCATCCTGGCCCTGTTGGCCCTCAACGTGCTCGCCTCGGGGACCTACGATGCGCTCTCGGGAACCCAGGTGATCCTCCACCCGCGCGCCATGGGGATCCCGATCCGCGACATCGGCTGGCACGTGCTGTCGGCCATCGTGCTGCTCGTGTACCTGTGCGTGCACGTGGCGCGCCGCTGGGGACGCATCCGGCACTCCGCCATCCGCTGATGGCTAGGACTCGAGCGTGACTCCGAAGCGCTTCGAGTAGAAGGCGAGGGCCTTTCTGCGTTCGCCGGCGTCCAGACCGAACTGGCCGAGGTCGTAGAGGATGCCGCCGTGGAGGCCCCGGGGATGCCCCGTCATGAAGGCCGCCATGGACGACCTCGCCCGATCGTCGAGCGGCTGGCCGGCCAGGTCGTAGACGCGGCCGACCATGGCGAGATCGTCGGCCATGAACTCGTCGAAGTGTACGTCGATCGTCCGCTCCGCCGGCAGGACGTCGCGTTCCTCGGCACACCTCCGCAGCATGCGCTCGAGCCGGTCGGCCCAGTAGGCGCCGATGCCCTCGACGTCGACACGGTCGCGGGTGAGTCGGGCCGTATACGCGATCATCGTCACCATCGACGCTGTCACGGACACCGGGTCACGGTGGGTGACGACGAAGGTGGCGTCGGGGAACGTGTCGACCAGCGCGGGGAACTGCTCGAGGTGCTGGGGGGACTTGAGCACCCAGCGCGTGCCGCCGCGCAACCACTGGAGCACCTTCAGGATCTTGAGCAGGTAGGCGTAGCTCGGACGCTGGTCGCGAGCCAGGTAGGCGTCGCGCCACATGGGCATCGGAGCGGTGGTCTCGAAAAGCATCGTCGAGAAGTCGACCGCCAGCAGTTGGATCTCCTCGTGGGTGTGGTCGACCGTCATTTCGTGCATGCGGTTGAAGTACGGCAGCGCCGTGTTCAGGAACGACAACGCCGCCGCCGTGCGCTCCTTGCGGGGGTCGGGCGCGCCCCCCGCCGGCTGCTCGTGCTGGGCGAGCACGGGCTCGAGGCTCTCCCAGTAGGGGAGCGACCGCAGGGTCGGGTCGGCGGACATCAGGTTGTGCAGGTGCGTCGTTCCCGTCCGCGGCAGCCCGCAGATGACGATCGGTGCCACGATGCGCTCCTCGAGGATCTCGGGGCGGCGGCGCACGAGGTCCTCGAGGAGGAGCCGGTTCTTCAGCAGTCCCGAGATGAACACGTGCTGTTGGAGCACGCCCGCCCCGTTGAAGCCGCCCTCCTCCTGCATCGCCCGGCACAGCAGGCCGAGGCGCTCGACGAAGTCGTCGGGCCCGTAGTCGTCGAGGCCCGTCTCGGTCGCCGCCGCCCCCATCAGCGCCGTCGGCTCCAGGGTGAGCTCCGTTCCGGCGCCCTCCATGAAGTCGAGGATCGCCCGGACGTCGTCGCTGAAGCGCGGCTCGGCCAGATCGTCGATGCGGACCGGCGGAGGTCGCTCGCTCACAGGCTCGCCACCGGCACCACCTCCACCTGCGGGTGCTCCGGGGTCTCGGCCGGGAGGAACCAGCGGAACCAGATGCGGCCCCTGCGGTGCCCGGCCGTCGACACCCAGTTGGGGTGGTCCGGGCGCCGGGCTGCGATCACGATCGTCCATGATCCGTCGGGGTCGTACTGCACCTGGGCGCCGTTGATCGTCACCCGTTCGTAGTCGTAGTTGTAGGTGTGCAGGAGCGGGTTCCACAGACACATGTTCCAGAAGGCGCACTCGGGCGACCGCCCCCGAATGACCATGGCCTGATCGTCCTCCAGCTCGAAGGCGCCCATGGCATAGGCCGCGTCGCCGGCCGCCCAGCCGAAGGTCGTGGTGGGCACCGGGTACGGCGGGTCGATTGCGTTGGGGGCTGCCGGCGGCAGGGGGACGATGCTCGCCTGCTCGCGCAGCCAGGTGGCCATGGCCCGGAGACGCCGCGCCAGGTCGGCGTCCTCGTCCCGGTAGGTGTCCGGCGGGTCGTCCGCCTCAATGTGCCACTTCGCCCGTCGCCCGCTCGCCGGGTCCTCGAGGTAGTCGCGCGTGATGGCCGCCACCGCGTCGGGCTCGAGCCGTATCCAAGCCACGTCGGGCTCCGTCGGCCGCTCGGGCGACACCACGAGGCGGAAGGACCCCCCTTGGCTCCAACCGGCGTCGCGGCTGTTCGCGGAGCCCACGATGCGCTCGGAATAGCGGCCGTCGTTCGGGCCGCCGTAGACGGTCAATGACAGATAGACCGCATCCCCCGGCTCAATGGTGACGCGGTAGGTACGGGCCGGGTCGATGGGCGCGTAGCAGTAGAAGGCGTCGGCGTTGTCACCGCCCCATTTCTTGTAGGGGCCGACGATCTCGACGAAGCGGGGCCGGGCGGTGTCGGCCCACAAGTTGACGTCGGCCGCCACCTGGAGGATGGACAGGATCCACCTGTGTGCCTCGAGCAGGGTGGCGGGATCGTCGGCCAGCGACTCGACCATCCGCTCATGGGTCACACCCACCTCGTGCAGCAGCTCGGCGAATGCCGCTTCCGTCTCTGTCGTCATGAGCCCCCCAGCGTGTTGGCGTGGCGCCGATCATAGAGAGGACGGCAGTTCCGTGGTGCTCGAATGACGGTCTCGGCACGAGCCGCTCTCGGGCGGTCGGGGGATACCAAATGTTTGCCGAGCGGACACGATGTCGTCGGTCGCAGTTCAGGGTCCCCCCGTACACTTCTGAAACACTGCGAGAGAGCCACTCCGGCAGCGTGCCGGAGTGGCAGGAGGAGGGCGACATGCCCGTGCGCGTATCCATCGTGTGGTGCGTACCGAATGGCTCCAGGCATCTGCAGCGGCCCTGACGGTCTGCCTCGGGGGAGTGGCCTCCGCAGGGGTCGCAGGAGCTGCCTCGACGGTCCAGCCGCACAAGTAGTGCTCACGAACACCAGCTCGGGCACCACGACCGTGTGACAAAGGGCGAGGAAGTGGTGGAGAAGCACTCCAGCCCGGGGTTCCGGTGGACGGATGCGGCGGTGGTGTCGGCGAGCCCCGCCGCCGTGCTCGAGAGGTTGTCGGGCCACGGGTCCTCCGACGGCTCCT
>CAYWDQ010000108.1:0-3587 GCA_964457065.1 uncultured Acidimicrobiaceae bacterium
GGGTCGGCGACAGGGAAACCCCCCATGGGGGTGCCGCCCGACACAGACGCTGTGCGACGATGCACCCATGCCAGGAAGACCTCGGCGACCCGATCGCATCCGGGTAGTCATCGTCGGACAAGGATACGTCGGACTCCCGTTGGCGATGCGAAGCGTGGTCGTCGGCTATGACGTGGTCGGCTACGACACCGACGAGCTGCGGACAAAGAAGCTCAATGCCGCCGAATCGTTCATCGACGACGTCACGAGCGAGGACCTGCAGTCCGCAGTGGAGACCGGCCGGTACCACGCGTCCAGCCAGGGTCGCTCGTGCGCCGGGTTCGATGTTGCCATCGTCACGGTGCCGACACCCTTGACCGAGGGTCGCCCAGATCTCTCCTTCATCGAGGCCGCCTCTCGCACGCTGGCCCGCTACGTCCGCCCGGGTGCCCTCGTGGTGTTGGAGTCGACCACATACCCGGGCACGACAGAGGAGTTCGTGGTGCCGATGCTCGAAGAGGGGTCGGGCCTGATCGCCGGCGAAGACTTCTTCGTCGGATACAGCCCCGAGCGCATCGACCCCGGCAACCGGGTCTGGACTCTCACGAACACACCCAAGGTCGTTTCGGGGATAAACCCAGCCTCCCTGGAGCAGGTCGATCGCTTTTACCGGACTCTGGTCGACCGCACTGTCCGGGTGTCGGGAACCCACGAGGCCGAGCTCACGAAGTTGCTCGAAAATACCTTCCGGCACGTCAACATTGCCCTGGTCAACGAACTGGCCGTCTTCGCCGCCGAATTGGGCATCGACGTATGGGAGGCAATCGATGCCGCGGCCTCCAAGCCCTTCGGCTTCATGCCCTTCCACCCCGGGCCTGGTGTCGGGGGCCATTGCCTGCCTATCGATCCGAGCTACTTGTCGTGGCGGGTCAGGCGACGGGTCGGGAAGTCGTTCCGCTTCGTCGAGCTGGCCAACGACATCAACGAACACATGCCGGACTATGTGGTGCGGCGTCTCATCGACGCCCTCAATCGAGACGGCAAGGCCCTGCGGGGTGCCCGTGTCCTGTTGCTCGGGATGGCGTACAAGCGCAATACGGGTGACGCCCGGGAAGCGCCCTCGGGGACGGTGGCCAAGCAGTTGCTGTCCTACGGCGCCGAGGTGAGGGCGGTAGATCCCCACGTTCTCGACTCCGACGTCATGAGCGGTCTCGCCCTGGTCGACGCTACTGCCGAGGAGATCGCCTCGGCGGATGCGGTGGTGTTGCTGACGGATCACGACGCGTTCGACCTCGATGTCGTCACCACGCACGCACGGTACGTCCTCGACACAAGGCACATACTCGAAGGAGACCACGTCGAATATCTTTAATCTCGGCGAAATACAGGCATCGGCGCACGGGCTGTCACTGGTAGACGACACGGTCCACCACCTTCTGAGCCTCGACGGCGCCACAGACGAGCGCAGGTTCACGGTCGAAAGCAGCGGTGGTGGCGCCGCGGACCGCCGCCGGCGCCTGGTCGGCCACCGGCGCCACGACCACCGCACTTCTTCGAGAGTCCATCGGTCGGGTCGTCGTGGCATCGCTGGGCTCGGTAGCTCGGTCGGAGTGGCGGGAGTCGTACGACCCCAGTCGCGTGTCTTCCAGAGCGAGCCGTCGTGCCTCCTCCCAGACGTCGGACGGCATCGCGGGAGGCAGGCTGCGCAACGCCGATCCAAGGTCGGTGAGCCACCGTGTCTCCGCTTGACACAGAGCGCACGAACCCAGGTGGGAGTATTGAGCGCGCTTCCAGGGGCCAGCGGTGGAACCGAATACGCTTCTTAGTGTCGACCTACAGTCCACATCGAGGTCCCTACGAAGATCGAGGTAGGCAAGGCGCAGGGCGACGAGACCGGCCTTCCTGCCCGGATGGATCCGACCCAGCCGGTGTACAGCGTCTGACTCGGCGATACCCTCGACCTCGGTCGCCCACAAAAGGGCCTGAACGTCCCACGAAATCCGACGGCTGAAAGCATGTCTCAGGGCGGAGGCCCGGGAACTGAGGGCGGCCTCGTAAGTGCCGGCCCTGACCCGACGATCCTGTGGACTGAACACGCGAGCGGCAGAGGCCTCGGTCGCGGCGATCACGATCTCGAGTCTCCGCCCGCGTCGGCGCAGTCGGTGCGGCTCGGGCAGCGTTCCCCGGACGACCTCCTTGACGACCTCGACGGCAGTCGCCTCGTCCCCGGTGAGGGTGCAGGCAATGGCCCACATCGTTTCGACGTGCGCCCTCAATGCGGACGCAACCTCGCCTTCTTCGCCGCCCTTCCGTCTGCGCCACGGGGCCATACACCCATCGCTATCACCACTCCCACCCTGGTCGATATGGGGGATACTCCTTACGGGTACTTTCCTGCCGCTGGGAACGAACGCAACGTCCCCCGGCTTCCCGGTAGCCAATTACACATCGTCTGGCGCTCCTGCCGATTCGTGACTTCCTAAGACTCCATAGGTATAATCCCCCCAGGAGGATCTGCCCAAGAGTCGGGAGGGCCAGAACTCGACCGGCGATGATTCATAGGCGGAATGCGGCTTGGCCGTCGTGCTCCGCTCCCCGAACCCCGACGAGGGGGATGCATGAGGATCGCAGTATCCGCTTCGATCGAGCCCTCCCATGCCGGCCTCGAGGAGGCCGTGGCGAATACTGCTCGGGTTGCTGACGGGACGGCGGCGGAGTTCGTTGCTCGTTGCCCGAAGGAACGGCCCGATGTGGCCCGGCCGGAGGCCGACGCTGCCCGGACCCGCACCCGAGACGTCCTGGCGTGCGGGAACGCTGGGCGGACGGTGGCTCAGATCGCCGACCGCCTGGGGCTCACCGCCTTCCCGCTCGGGTTACTCCGTGGTGAGCACGCGCCCTTCCTTCAATCGGGACCGCACCCGCCTTCGAGCACGTGACCTCCTTCGTCCGTGTCGTCATAGGTGATCGCAATCAGCTCGTTCGCGAGTTTCTGAGCCGCGCGTGCCGCGAGCGCGGCATGCAAGTCGTCGCCGAAGTCTCAACCTTGGCGGAATCCCTGGTAGCGGCGTCACAACATGCGCCCCACGTGATCGTGCTCTCAGATCCCTTGGCGGGCTCACCCGTCGCGGACGCTGTCGAGCAGCTGGTCCAGCATGAGGCCAAGGTCGTTGTCTTCAGTGACAATCCCTCCCCTCAGCAAGTGATTGCGGTGCTCGAGCGGGGAGCCTCTAGCTATCTGACGTACGACTCCCGACCTCAGGACATTGCAGATGCAGTCCTCAGCGTGGCCGGCGGGGGGGTCGTGCTCCATGCCTCAGTGGCGAGCGTCGTGCTTGAACAATGGCGTCAGTTGTCAAGCAGTCTTCATTCGCCGCATGCGTCGCTTACCCCGAGGGAGCGAGAAGTCCTGCTGGCGCTCGCGGAGGGGCTGACGACGAAGGCCATCGCCCGTCGCCTCGGCGTCGCGCTGAAGACCGTGGAGAGCCACAAGGTTCGACTGTTCGACAAGCTCGGAGCGCGAACACAAGCCCATGCAGTGTCGATCGCCATCGGCCAGCACCTCGTGGCCCCTCATGACGATCGCATCATCTGAATCGTAAGAGAACCCC
>CAYWDQ010000108.1:3687-10595 GCA_964457065.1 uncultured Acidimicrobiaceae bacterium
ACAACCAAAGGACAATTCTGCCAGCACGCAGAGAATTGGACCGAAGCCAGTTGAAAACCCTACGTCGCCCCGCGCGCCCAAGCCGTCATTTGGGCGCACCGAGCCACTCTCTTGGCAACGGGAATGCGGCCTCTATGGCTTCGTGGGTGATGGCGCGGACCTCGCGACCGGACAGGGTCTTGCGCTCGGCCAGGGCCTGCGCCAGCGCATGGGCCGCCGGCATGAACCACGGATGCCGAATCAGGTTCCGGGTCCGTTGCTCCAGCCAAAGGATGTATGCGTCCGCCTCATCCAAGCCGCCCGAGACCTTCTCGGCGAGCATGGACACAAACTCGTAGTCCTCGGATAAGTGAACGAGGTCTTCGGGTACATCGTCTGTCCGAGATGCGCCAGGTGCTCGCTGGCCTGCCCTGCGCGGCATCAATGCCATGCTGGGGCTGAGGTCGGTCTCAAGGCCCAGAGCTTCCATCTCAGTGAGGCCCCCGGCCATAGCGATCATGATTTCGATCTCGACTGAACGCCGTGTGCCGCTATTGATGAACCTGCCGTAAGCGGATTCGTAGTCGGCCTCCTCCAGGGAGTCCAGCCACTTTTGGCCTCTGGAGTAGTGCAAGACATGCCCCAGCGCATCATCCGTCTCGACTATCGACACTCGACGGATGCCGCGCCCGCTCAGGTGCGAGGCAACGGCATGACCGGCCTCGTGGTAGGCCTCCGACATAACCGTCATGTCATCTTCCAGTGCCCTTGCGCCGTCATCAGCCCCGTCCTTGACGCCGAGGGGTAACGACGACTGAACCCGCGTTGTCAGCCGTGACCGCCCTCGTTCAGGATGTTGACAGCGCGGTCCACGCGGAAATAGGGCCGATAGGACTGATCGACACAACGTACGCACAACAGTTCGACGGCTTCAGCTATCCAATGCCCGAATCAGACCGCGAGAGATGAGTTGTCAGCGGAGACCGCAGCCAAAATCTCTCCGCGATGACCACTCATGGCGCATATGCAGAAGGCACTACGGCCGTGCACATTCATTGCGGCTACGGCGATCGTCGTACTTCGAACGTGCAGAGGAGGTCAACCACCTCCAGATGCTCGTCGAGAAGAACGGGCGGGACACGGTGTGCTTCCCAAGGGCTACTGCCGCACTACAGGTCGAGTCCCAACAATTGGGCGCCGTCAGCGACCGGCCGGCCTTCCAACGCCTCCTCGTCGAGGGCCCGCAGCGCGGCAGGGGTGTCGAGGTCGTCGTCGAGCGCGGCGCGCACAGCCGCCAGCCCCGCCGAGCCGTCACCAGCCGGCGCACCGGACCACAGTGCCACCCGGGCGGCGGCGGCGGGCATGTCCTCGTCCGTGCGCCAGTCCCAGTCCTCGCGGTAGTGGTGCGCCAGGAGGGCCAGGCGCACCGCGGCCGGGTCCCACTCCTTGCACAGGTCCCCCACGAAGACGAGGTTGCCGAGCGACTTCGACATCTTCGTGCCGTGCAGCCCGACCAGCCCGACGTGGAACCAGAGGCGCACGAAGGGCTTGCCCGTGACCGACTCGGACTGCGCGGTCTCGCACTCGTGGTGCGGGAACACCAGGTCCCGCCCGCCTCCGTGGATGTCGATCGTCTCGCCGAGCTCCCGCAGCACCAGGGCCGAGCACTCGATGTGCCACCCGGGCCGTCCCGGCCCCCAGCGCGACTCCCAGGCGGGCTCGTCGGGGAGCGACGGCTGCCACAGCACGAAGTCGAGCGGGTCGCGCTTGTTGGGGTCGTCGGGCCGCCCCCCTTGCTCCGCCGCCAGCTCCAGCATGTGGGCCCTTCCGTAGCCGCTGATGCGGCCGAAGGCGGCGAAGCTGGCCACGCTGAAGTAGACCGAACCCCCCGACTCGTAGGCGTGGCCGCCCTCGAGGGCCTCACCGATCAGCGACAGGATCTCCGAGATCGCTGAGGTGGCCCGCGGTTCGGAGTAGACGGGCAGCAGGTTCAGCAGTCCCATCTCGGCATCGAACCGCGCCATCTCCTCGGCGGCCAGGTCCAGGTAGTGCACACCGAGCTCCCGTGCCTTGCGCAGGATGTCGTCGTCGACGTCGGTGACGTTGCGCACGCACTTGGTCTCGTGGCCGGCGTCCTGCAGGCGCCGCTGCAGCATGTCGAAGTACAGGTACACCGCGGCGTGCCCGAGGTGCGCGGCGTCGTAGGGGGTGATGCCGCACGAGTACATCGTGACCATGGGTCCCGGCTCGAACGCCACCACCTCGCGCCGAGCCGTGTCGTACAGCCGCACCGCTAGATACCGACGATCCTCAGCGTCGAATGCGCCTTGTAGCGGATGTTGAGGGTGATGCAGACCGCGGTGAACGCCTCGATCGCGGCGGCCTGGTTCAGGCTCCCGGCGTCGAGCGGCCGCAGCCCGCGCATCTTCGAGACGAGCTCAATAGTGGCGGCAGTCGCCTCCGGACGGTCCGCGCACACCAGCACGTCAGCTTCCAACCCCGATTCGAGGTCTTCCATTTCCGAGGCCGGCAGGTGGTGGAACGCGGCGGCCACCAGGCTCTCGGGCAGGGCGGCCTGGATGGCGGCCGCCATGGAGCCCCGGGGAGGGATCAGGGCCAGCATCTCGCGGCCCTCCTTGACCAGGGCGTTCACCATGGAGACCACCACCTTGCCGGCGAGCGGCTCCCGCAGCGACCGCACCGTTGCGACGGCGCTGTCCCAGGGCGTGGCCACCACGACGAGCTCGGCTGCGGCGGCCGCCTCGTTGTCCGCCCCGTGCACGTCCAGGTCCGCTCCCGGCCAGCGCGCCACGACGTCGGCGACCACGCCCGCTGCCCGCTCGGCGTCGCGCGAGCCGATCGTCACCCGGATGCCGGCCTCGGCCAACCTGACCGCGACCCCGCGCCCCGCCGGGCCCGTTCCTCCGAGTATTCCCACGTGCACGCCCCTACCTTCGCATAACCTCGCTGGCGCAGTGGGACTCCTCGACGGAAAGCGACTCCTGATCACCGGCGTGCTCACCGACGCCTCCCTGGCCTTCGCCGTGGCCCGGCTGGCCCAGGAGGAGGGTGCGGAGATCGTCCTCTCCGGGGCGGGACGCGCCCTCTCCCTGACCCGGCGGACGGCCCGCAAGCTGCCCCGCGCGGCCGAGGTGCTGGAGATCGACGTGACGTCACCCGAACAGTTGGCCGCGGCCGGGGCGACACTGGCGGGTCGGTGGGACCGCCTCGACGGTCTGCTCCACGCCATCGGGTTCGCGCCCCCCGACTGTCTGGGCAGCGGGATGTTCACCGCGGACTGGGACGACGTCTCGGTGGCGCTCAACGTCTCCACGTACTCCCTCAAGGCTCTGGTGGACGCGTTCCTGCCCCTCCTCGAGGCCGCCGGCCGGGACGGCGGGGCCTCGGTCGTCGGCCTCGACTTCGACGCGTCGGTGGCGTGGCCCGTCTACGACTGGATGGGCGTGGCCAAGGCGGCACTCGAGTCCCTCTCCCGCTACCTGGCCAAGGAGCTGGGCCCGCGTGGCATCCGGGTGAACCTCGTGGCGGCGGGACCGGTGAGGACCATGGCGGCGAAGTCGATCCCCGGCTTCAGCGCCTTCGAGGACACCTGGGCCGACCGCGCGCCGCTTGGCTGGGACGTCCACGACTCGACCGTCGTCGCCAAGGCGTGCCTGGCACTGTTCAGCGACCTGTTCCCGATGACGACCGGCGAGATCGTCCACGTGGACGGCGGGGTCCACGCCGTCGGCGGCTCCGCCTGAGGGACCCGGTCACGATCGTTCGTTCGGCCCCGCCGGCCGGCCGAGCAACCAATTTCGAACGCTCATGCTCGACGCTCGCTGACCAGGTTCACGAACCTGCGACGATAGGTTGCAGGGCGTGAGCATGCGGGGACACGCCATGGGAGGTGGCCGCGGCGGAGGATGGGGCGGCATGCGCTCCGTGCGCCAGGACCGGGCCGTCCTCCAGCACCGGGTCAAGAAGGGCACGGCGCGGCGCATGCTCACGTTCGCCGTCCCGTACAAGAAGATCCTGGCCGTCTTCATCCCGGTCGTGATCCTCGACGCCGTCATCGCCGCGGTGAACCCCCTCATCCTTCGTGCCCTCATCGACAACGGGATCCTCAAGAAGGACAAGGACCTGGTGATAGAGCTGGCGATCCTGGTCGCCGTCCTTGCGCTGGCCGACGCCGGGCTCGCCCTCACCGAGCGGCGGATCTCCGCCTACATCGGCGAGAGCCTCATCTACGACATGCGCTCGAAGGTCTTCCGCCACATCCAGCGCATGCCGCTGGCCTTCTTCACCCGCACCCAGACCGGCGCGCTGGTCAGCCGCCTCAACAACGACGTCATCGGCGCCCAGCAGGCCTTCACGGACCTGCTGTCCAACGTCGTCGGCAACCTCGTCACGGTCGTCATCGTCATTGCGGCCATGTTCTTCCTCAGCTGGCAGATCACCCTGGCCGCCCTGATCCTCGTCCCGCTCTTCCTCGTCCCGGCCCGCTTCGTCGGCCGGCGGATCGGGTCGCTGACCAAGGAGGGCTACGACCTCAACAGCGAGATGAACATGGTGATGCAGGAGCGCTTCCAGGTCGGCGGCGCCATGCTGGTCAAGCTGATGGGACGGCCCGACGCCGAGGCGACCTCATTCGAGGCCAAGGCCGGCCGAGTGCGCGACATCGGCATCGCCCAGGCCACCTACGCCCGGGTCTTCTTCGTGGCGCTGTCGCTGACCGCGGCGCTTGCCACGGCCATCGTCTACGGGGTCGGCGGCGTCGCCGCCGTGGACGGCGTCCTCCAGGTGGGCACCGTCGTCGCCTTGACCAGCTACCTGACCCGCCTCTACCAGCCGCTCACCCAGCTCTCGAACCTCAACCTGGACGTCATGACGGCGCTGGTCTCCTTCGAGCGGCTCTTCGAGGTGCTCGACATCGAGCCCATGATCACCGAGGACCCCGACGCCGTCGCCATCCCGCGCGGGCACGCCTCCATTGCGTTCGACGACGTGACCTTCACGTACCCGAGCGCAGGCGAGGTGTCGCTGGCCTCGCTCGAATCGGTGGCGGTGCTCGAGACGGGCCCGCGCCACGAGGTGCTGCACGAGGTGTCCTTCACGGTCGAGCCGGGCCAGATGGTCGCCCTGGTGGGGCCCTCGGGCGCGGGGAAGACGACCATCTCCAACCTGGTCCCCCGGCTCTACGACGTCACCGCCGGGAGCGTGCGCCTGAGCGGCGTCGACGTGCGGCACGCCACCATGGCATCGGTGCGCGACGTCGTCGGCGTGGTGACCCAGGACCCGCACCTGTTCCACGACACGCTCCGGGCCAACCTCTTGTACGCCCGGCCCGAGGCCACGGAGCCCGAGGTGCTGGACGCCCTGGCCCAGGCGCAGATCGGACACCTGGTCGGTGAGCTGCCCGACGGCCTCGACACCGTGATCGGCGAGCGGGGCTACCGGCTCTCGGGCGGGGAGAAGCAGCGGGTGGCCCTGGCCCGCCTGATGCTCAAGGCGCCCGACATCGTGGTGCTCGACGAGGCCACCGCACACCTCGACTCGGAGTCCGAGGCGGCCGTCCAGCGCGCCCTGCGCGAGACGCTCGCCGGCCGCACCTCACTCGTCATCGCGCACCGGCTCTCCACCGTCCGGGAGGCCGACGAGCTGCTGGTCGTCGACGGCGGCCGCATCGTCGAACGCGGCACCCACGCCAGCCTCCTGGCCGACAACGGCCTGTACGCCGAGCTCTACCGGACCCAGTTCGCCGACCAGGAGGAACCGGTCGAGACCTGAGGCACGGCTGGGACGGCCGCAGCACCGCACCTGCACGAGAGGCCGACAAAAAGTAGAATCTGTTCTAGTCGCCGGGTTCCCGATTCGACGGGCACCCAATTAGGAGGTCTCCCCGTGCACAACGAGCTCTGCGAACGCCTCGGGATCGAGTTCCCCATCTTCGCCTTCACCCACTGCCGCGACGTGGCGGCGGCCGTGTCCAACACCGGCGGCCTCGGCGTGCTCGGCGCGGTGGGCTTCAGCGCCGACGAGCTCGAGGTCGAGCTGTCGTGGTTGGACGAGCACGTGGGCGACCACCCCTACGGGGTCGACATCGTCATCCCCGGCAAGTACGAGGGGATGGGCGAGCTGGACCCGGTCAAGCTCGAAGAGGAGTTGCGGGCCATGATCCCCGAAGAGCACCGCACCTTCGCCAAGAAGATCCTGGCCGACCACGGTGTGCCCGAGCTCGAGGGTGGCCCCCGGCGCGAGTTGCTCGGGTGGACGGCGGCCACCGCGGCGCCGTTGGTCGAGGTCATCCTGCGCCACGACAAGGTCAAGCTGGTGGCCAACGCACTCGGCACGCCGCCCGACGACGTCATCGCGCAGGTCCACGACCACGGGATGTTGATCGCCGCGCTGGCGGGGTCGGTCAAGCACGCACTGAACCACAAGGCGGCCGGCGTCGACATCGTCATCTGCCAGGGCTCCGAGGGCGGGGGCCACACCGGCGACGTCGGGTCCATCGTGCTCTGGCCCGAGGTGATTGACGCCGTCGCTCCCCTGCCCGTGCTGGCCGCCGGCGGGGTCGGGTCGGGGCGCCAGATGGCCGCCGCCATGGTCATGGGCGCGGCGGGCGTGTGGACGGGCTCGCTGTGGCTGACCGTCGAGGAAGCGGACGTGCCGCCCAAGCAGATGGAGTCGTACCTCAAGGCGACGTCGCGGGACACGGTCCGGTCGCGCTCGTTCACCGGGAAGCCGTGCCGGCTGTTGAAGAACGACTGGACCGACGCCTGGGAGGACCCCGCCAACCCCAAGCCGCTCGGCATGCCGCTGCAGATGATGGTCGCCATCGACTGCGTGTCGCGTGGCCACGCCTACCCAGAGGAGGCCAGGGACGTGAACTTCAACCCGGCCGGTCAGGTGATCGGCCGGGCGAC
>CAYWDQ010000109.1:0-7264 GCA_964457065.1 uncultured Acidimicrobiaceae bacterium
CGCCTGGTGGGCATCGTCACGGATCGGGACGTCACGGTGCGGGGGACCGGCCTGGGCAAGCCGCCAACCGCCGATGTGGGGTCGGTCATGACGGCGGACCCGGTGACGATCCAGGGCTCCGCCGACGTCTTCGAGGCCTTCAAGATCTTCAAGACCGCCAGCGCCCGCCGCCTTCCCGTGCTCGAGGACGAGGACCTGGCCGGCATCATCTCGGTCGACGACCTGCTCGTCTCGCTCGTGGTCGAGTTCGGTGCCGTGATGTCCCCGATCGCCCAGGAGCTGGTCCACCCGGCCTGACGCCTCACTGCTGCGGCGCCTAACTGCTGCGACGCTCCCGGGGTTCGTAGACAGCCTCCGTGACCGGGAGGAGCACCACGTTCGTCAGTGCCGCCGCGCCGGGCACTCCCGTTCGCGGCCCGACCTCGGCGGATCCCGCGACCAGCCCCTCGGTGCCGCTCCTCCGCTGGCGTGCGCCCAACACGAACAGCGGGATGCTCGCCACCAGCGTCGCCACGCCGCCGATGGCGAGTGCCAGGCGCGGGTTGGTGGCGTCGCTCACGAAACCCAGGAGGAGCGCGCCGATCGGCGTGCTGCCGAGGAAGGCAATGGCGTTCAGCGACATGACCCGGCCTCGCATGGACGGGTCGGCCCGCAGCTGCAGGGTGGCGTTGTTCGTGGCCACGAAGGAGATGCTGGCCGCGCCCATCGGGATGAGGAGGGCGATCGCCCACGCCTGGCTCGGCGACAGCGCGACAGCCATGATCGCGACAGCGAAGACCACACCGATGAAGGCCAGCAGCCGGGTGGACGGGCGGCTCCGGAACGCGGTGACCAGGCCTCCGACGACCGCCCCCGCACCCATCGCCACCATGAACCCGCTGTAGAGCCCGGCCCCTCCGTGGAAGGTGAACTTGGCCAGCAGGGGCAGCGTCACCGTGAAGTTGAACGCGAAGACGCCGACGATCGCCATGGAGATGAGCGGCACTCGCAGGTCCGGCGTGGACCAGACGTAGCGCAGTCCCTCGCGCACTTGGCCCTTGGCCCGCACCACGCCGGGCCGGCGGTAGAGCTCCGACGCACGCATCATGGAGAGCGCCACGATCACCGCGGCGAACGAGGCTGCGTTGAGGAAGAAGCATGTAGCCACACCCACGGTGATGATCAGCACGCCGCCGATGGCAGGCCCGATCACCCGAGCCGAGTTCATCAGCACGCTGTTCAGGCTCACCGCGTTGGGCAGGAGCTCCATCCCGACCATCTCGGAGACGAAGGTCTGCCGTGCGGGGTTGTCGAACAGGTTGACGAATCCCAGGCCCGCCGCGAGCGCGTAGACCTGCCACAGGGTCTCCGAGTGGGTCACGACCAGGAGACCCAGGATGAGGGCGAGGATCCCGGCCGTCCCCTGGGTCGCGTAGAGCACCTTCCGCTTGTCGAGCCGGTCGGCGATGAGGCCGCCGAAGGGGCCGAGCAGGAGCATGGGGAGGAACTGGAGGCTGGTGGCGATGGCCACGTCCAGCCCGGTGCCGTGCAGCGGGAAGAGGATGAGATAGGCCTGCGAGACGGTCTGCATCCACGTGCCGGACACCGAGATGACCTGGCCGGTGAAGTAGAGCCGGTAGTTGCGCACCGAGATGGCGCGGAACGTGCGGCGCCCGGCCTCTCTCATCCGTCGCCTCACGGCTCCTCCAAGAGGTGCTCGAGGAGCTCCACCAACTCAGCGGCATGCCGCTGCTCGTCGGGCCCGAGCTCGCCCAGGCGGCGCAGCAGGAAGGCGTTCTTGCGGGTACGCATCCGCTCGAGTGCCCGCTCGCCCGAGGGCGTCGGGCGCACCCGCGCGCTGCGACGGTCATTGGCGTCGGCCACGCGGGTCACCATGCCCGCCTCGGCGAGGCTGGCCACGATCCTGGTCATCGTGGGCGGCTGCACCTGCTCCATGGCTGCCAGCTCGCCCAGCGTCGGGCTGCCGTGCCGGTGCACCGAGCCCAGCGCCGATGCCTGGGCGGGCGAGAGTCCCCCGAGGGACTCCTGGCGCAGGCGGCGCTGCAGGCGGTTGACCGCGATGCGCAGGCGGCCCGCCACCTCTTCGTCGCTCAACTGGACGGGCTGGGGGTGCATGCCTCCATTATAGTTAGTTGACCTAACTAATCAATCGGCGACGACACCGTTGCAACCCGGGTTCTGCTGCCGTGCGAGCGGCGCCGAGGGCCCTCAGAGGCTGGGGACGTAGCCGCCGGCGCCCAGCGAGGCGCTCTCGTCGAAGCTCAACGAGTCGTCGAGGCCGCCGATGACCTCGGTCACCCAGGGCAGGCGATCACGGAGGATCCGCTCGACCCCGCCCGAGAGTGTGGCGGAGCTCACGGCGCACGAGCTGCAGGCTCCCTGAAGCTGGACCTCGACCACGCCCGTCTCGACGTCGGCCCGCACGAGCACGAGATCGCCACCGTCGGCCTGCACGGCCGGCCGCATCAGGTCCATGATCGCCTGCAGCTTCTGGAGGCGGTCGGCCCTCTCGGCCTCTTCGAGATCGGACTGCGTGTCGGTCACCCCCCCATTCTGCCGTGCGCGACGCCGCGCGTGACCACCGGGTAAACCACGGCCGCTCGGATGGGCACGGGGGTTAGTATCCGGACGCCAGCGGCAGGTGATCTTCGCGGCCGGCAGAACGGAGGAGGGCGATCCATGAGCGGCAAGGTTCTCGGGGTGTTCCGTGCGGCGACCGACACGAGGGACGTGCCCGCGGGGACGGTCATCTTCGAGGCGGGTTCCACCGGGGAGGAGATGTTCGGCGTCGTGGAGGGGAAGGTCGAGCTCCGTCTTCCCGACGGGCGTGCGATCGCGATCGGCCCCGACGACACGTTCGGCGAGATGGCACTGGTCGACGCGTCCGGACGGAGCGCGACCGCCGTGGCCGTGGAGGACTCCAAGCTGGCCGTGATCGACAAGCGTCGGTTCCTCTTCCTGGTGCACGAGACACCGACGTTCGCCCTCCAGGTCATGTCGAGCTTGGCCGAGCGCCTGCGCGCAGTGCAGGGCTGAGGGGCAGGCGCCGCCCCGGCGCCCCGGCGCCGGATCAGTCGAGCCCGACCGGCTCCGGCCGGCTCCCCTGCACCACCGGGTTCGACAACTCGCCGATCCCCTCGATCGCGATCCGCACCGTGTCCCCGGCGGACAGGAACCGGGGCGGGTCCAGCCCGGCCCCGACCCCGGCGGGCGTCCCGGTCGCGATGACCGTGCCCGGCTCGAGCGGGAACGCCGTGGTGAGGTACTCGATCATGGCGGCACAGCCGAAGATCATGTCGGCCGTCGTCGAGTCCTGGCGCAGCTCGTCGTTGACCCAGGTGCGGATGGTCAGGGCTCCGGGGTCTCCGAGCTCGTCGCCCGTCACCAGCTCGGGGCCGCAGGGTGCATGGGTGTCGAACGACTTGCCCACGGTGAACGTGGGGGTGCGCCATTGCCAGTCGCGGGCGCTGACGTCGTTGATGACCGTGAACCCCGCCACCACCTCGAGCGCCCGGGCGGCCGGGACGTGCTGGCACCGGCGGCCGATCACCATGGCCAGCTCGCCCTCGTAGTCGACCATGTCCGACACGGCAGGCAGCACGATGTCGTCGCCGGGCCCGGCGATGGCCGTGCGCTGCTTGTTGAACCAGTACTGCCACTCGGGCGGCTCCCGTCCCAGCTCGGCCACGTGGGCCCGGTAGTTCATCCCGATGGCCAGGATGGCGGGCGGGTCGGGCACCGGTGCGTGACGCCGTACCACCGCCAGCGCGTGACGCGCCGCACCGGTGGCCGCGGCCCCCCGCGCCTGGTCCAGTGCGACAGGCCCGAGCGCCAGCAGCTCCCGCATGGTCGACGGCAGCCCGGTCGCCGGGTCGCTCAGGTCGACGACCTCGCCGGCGACCACGAGGCCGGGCCGCGCCGGCCCGCCGGCGAGGGAGAAGCTGACGAGCCGCACCTCGCTACGCCAACCGTCTCAGCGCACCTGCTGTGCCTTGTAGGCGTCCCAGTTCTTGGTGGCGTGGCGGGCCGAGAAGGCACCGACGATCTCCACCGCGCCGAAGACGATGGCCAGGATCCCGATCAGGACGACCAGCGCCGTCAGCGGAGCGCCGGGGTGACGGATGCACAAGAACCCGATGGCCACGGCGATGACGCCCCGGATGAGGTACAGCCACCAGTAGGGCAGGTGGTGATGCCGGGCGGACTCGACGATGTCGAAGATGCCGAGCACCAGGAACGCCCACCCGATGATCACGGCGGTGATGAAGATCGTGATGTGAGGCCACACGAAGCCGACGATGCCGGCACCGACCCAGATCAACCCGAAGACCAGGTGCAGCCATCGCTGCCGGGCCATCCTCACCGACCCGAAGATCTCGAAGACGCCGACGGCGATGAAGAAACCACTGGCCAGGTAGACGATCGCGTACACGCTGGCGTGCCGGTAGCTGATGACGAAGAAACCGAAGATGATCGAGAGGATGCCGAAGGCGAGGTACCAGCCCCACATCTTCTCGAGTGCCACGCTGACGGCATCGCCCACGGCGATGTCGTCGTCGGTGAGTACATAGGTCATGACGTCCCCCTTGGCGAGTAGGAGTTGTACTGCGTGTTGGCGCAGCGTACCGCCGCCGTACCCGCGATCAGGGGATGCAGGAGCGCAGCGCGTCGAGGGCCCGGCTGCCCCACGTCTCGCCCGTGGCTGCCCAGCGGCCGGGCTCCTCGAGCACGTCGTCGGCCTCGGCCCACAGCTCGTCCTCGACGGGTTGGAGCACCTCGCGCACCGCCGGCAACGCAACGGGTTCGCCCTCGACCAGCCGGCGGACGGCGTCGGCCGCGTGCCACAGGTCCTCGCCCGAGAGCTCCAGCGGGATGCACGGCGGCGGGCCGGCGGCCGTGCGGGGGAAGGCCGGGACGTAGATGCTGGCGCACGGGCTACCCGGCGCCACGTACGCGCGCAGCGGCGCGCCGTCCGCGATGCCGAGCGGGAGCTCGGCGATCATGGAGGCCGCGGTCACGCTGAGGCCGCGCACGTGCATGCAGACGCTGACACCGCTGAAGTCCTCGCCGATCCGCGCCGGGGGCAGGTGGACCGCGCCGCCCCCTCCAGGGGCGCCCCAGGGGCCGGTCCCGTGGTCGCGCAGGTGGGCTGCGGTGGCGGCCGCCGTGAGCCCGCCGGGAGGGGCCGCCCCGAGGAAGCGGCGGCTGGCCGCCAGGCGGATGTCCGCATAGGCGGTGTTCTCCCGGACGTCCCGGAAGCGCCCGAAGTCCTCCCCGGGTGCGAGGGCACCCGAGGCGCGGCTCCACTCGGTCCCCAGGCTGATGCGGTTGGAGATGGCGGTGCCGGCGGGGAACGGGGCGACCGCGTAGTCGGAGCCCGCGGTGTCGAGGACGAAGGCGTGGGTCGGGTCGGCGACGAGGAACGAGGAGTCGTACGCCTCCTGGTGCGCGGCGTCCGCCATGCCCCCCTGGCCGCACGACTCGAGGAGCCCGGTCATGACGTCGACCGCCTCGGCGGCACTGCGGGCGCGCTCGAGGCCCAGGCGGACGAGATCCATGCCGATCAGGGCCGGCTTCGCCGCGCCGGCATCGTGTGTCGTGCTGACACGCTCGTTCCCTATGGCGACGCCGTGCTCGTTGACGCCGTGCTCCGCCCCCCAGAGCCAGGTGGGGCACGACAGGAAGGTGGCGTGCGCGCCGGTGTCGCCGATCGAGAGGTACTGCGTGCGCAGCGTGCAGCCGGCCGAGCTGCGCCGGCCGAAGGGCCAGGCGACCTGCACCTCGCCCGGTGGGCGGTCCGAGTTCTTGGCGAACACCATGCCGGCCGGGCCCGGGGCGCACAGCGTGTCGCACATGGTCGCAGTGTAGGGACGGTGGCTATCGTTGCACGACGTGGAACCACGCGCCGTCCTCGCACCCGATGAGATCGACCTCTCCGACATGGAGTTCTGGGCCCGCCCCTGGGACGAACGCGAGGGAGCGTTCCAGACGTTGCGGCGCGAGCGTCCCATGCCCTTCTTCACCGAGCCCGAGATCCCCGAGGCGCTCACCTATGTGATCCCCAAGGGCCCCGGCTACTACGCGCTGACGCGCCACGCCCACATTTCCGAGGCGAGCCGTCACCCCGAGATCTTCCAGTCCGGGCAGGGCGCCACCTCCATGATGGACATGCCGCCGGAGATGCTCGACTTCTTCGGATCGATGATCAACATGGACAACCCGCGCCACGCCCGCCTGCGCCGCATCGTGTCGGCCGCGTTCAACCCCCGCATGATCAAGTCCATCGAGGATCGCATCGATTTCGTCGCCAACGACGTCATCGACCGTGTGGCCCCGTCCGGCGGGTGCGACTTCGTGACGGAGGTCGCGGCGCGGCTCCCGCTCGAGATCATCTGCGACATGATGGGCGTCGCCGCAGCGGACTACGACACCGTCTTCCACGCCTCGAACGTCATCCTCTCCAACGGCGACCCCGAATACGTGGAAGAGGGCGCCGACCCGATGGTCGCCTTCATGACTGCCGCCCAGCAGCTCAACATCCTCATGACCGATCTCGCCGGCTTCCGCCGCGAGCACCCGACCGAGGACGTCACTTCCGCGCTCGTCAACACGAACGTCGACGGGGAGGCCCTCACCGACACCGAGCTGGCCTCGTTCTTCATCCTGCTCGTGGTCGCCGGCAACGAGACGACCCGCAACGCCATCAGCCACGGCCTGCTGGCGATGAGCCAGCACCCCGACCAGCGGGCGCTGTGGCAGGCCGACCCGGCCGGGATCGCCGCCACCGGCGTCGACGAGATCGTGCGCTGGGGCTCGCCGGTCATCTGGATGCGCCGCACGGTGGCCGCGGACACCGTGCTCGGGGCGGTCGAGCTCCACCAGGGCGACAAGGTCATCATGTTCTACAACTCGGCCAACCGCGACGAGGACGTCTTCGACGACCCGTACACCTTCGACGTGCGGCGCAACCCGAACCCCCACATCGGCTTCGGGGCGGCGGGGCCGCACTTCTGCCTGGGCGCGCACCTGGCCCGCCAGGAGATCGACGTGATGTTCCGCCGCCTCTTCGAGCGCCTGCCCGACATCGAGAGCGTGGGCGAGCCTGACCGGCTGCTCTCGCCGTTCATCAACGGGATCAAGCACCTCGACTGCACCTTCACCCCGGCCGGCTGAGCCGGGCGCGGACCGGCCGCAGTCCCCCGGCGCCGGCCCGCGGCGCGTCACCCCCGGCGGTGCCCAACGAGGTGCTCGACGAAGCGGACCT
>CAYWDQ010000109.1:7364-10562 GCA_964457065.1 uncultured Acidimicrobiaceae bacterium
CCCGCGGCGCGTCACCCCCGGCGGTGCCCAACGAGGTGCTCGACGAAGCGGACCTAGATGCCCTCGGCGGCGGCGCTGGCGTCGGTGAGCTGCGTGCCCGAAGAGGACCGGGCTGCCGTCCCCGTCGTCGACGTAGCCGACGGCACCGGAGGGGGTCCGAGGACGAGGTCAGCCACGGCGGCCCCTAGCCACCGAAGAATTCCTGGAACGCCGCCAGCGCCCGCGGCCCCCAGACCGTGCCGGGACCGCCGTTCATGGAGATGGCGACGCCGACCATCTCGGCGACCTCCTCGGTGCTGGCGCCGCGCCGGGCGGCACCGCGGGCGTGCGCGGCGACGCAGCCGTCGCACTCGCGCGTGATTGCGATGGCCAGGGCGATCAGCTCTTTGGTCTTGGCCGGCAGGGCGCCGTCCGCCATGGCGGCCGTGCTGAGGGCGCTGTAGGCGGACATGACCCCTGGGATGGCGAGGCGGAGCGCGTCGTAGGGGCCGCGGAGATCCTCTTGGACATGGTGAAAGTGCTCGGGTTCCATGGGCGCATGCTCGCGCGCTCGGGAGATCAGGGCGCCGGTGCGTGCTCGATGGCACGCGTCACGGCCACGGCGAGCGTGTCCTGCAGCAGCTGGAAGTCGGCATCGAGCTGCCGGGGCGAGTGGGCGGCGAACCTCCCGCCTGCCTCGCTCGCCGCGAAGCCGAGGACCGCGGTGGCGAGGATCCGCTCGAGCTGGACGGCGTCGTGATCATCGACGCCGGCGTCGTGCAGGGCGCTGTAGACGGCGTCACGGGTCCGTCGGGCCCCCGACGTCGCCGCCGGCCGCTGCAGGAGAAGGGGAAAGACCTGGGGGTGGCGGAGTGCCGCGGCGCGGGTCCCCCGCGCCAGCGCGGCGAGGCGGTCCGGCCAGGGCTCGGACGGGTCGGGCAGCGGGACCTCCCACAGGATCCGCTCGACGAGCCCGTCGAGCAGGTCCGCCTTGTTGGCGACGTGGCGGTACAGCGCCATGGGCGTGACACCCAGGCGGTCGGCCACGGCCTGCATCGTCACGGCCGGCAGGCCCTGCTCGTCGGCCAGCTCCAGGCTGGCGGCCAGCACTGCGCTGCGATCGATCTGGGCGGGCCGTCCCATGCCGGCCAGTATCGCCCAGCCGCCGCCGAACGCCGTGGACGCGCTCAGCCGCCGGTGCCGCTGCTCCTCGGGCCGCGGTTGCGGACCTCCTCCACGGCGGACATGGCGTCGCGCAGCTCACGGATCCAGTCCGCCTCGTGCTGGGCCACCAGGCGCACGCACCAGGCGAGGGCCTCACTGCGGCTGCGGGCCACGCCGGCGTCGATCAGCGTGTCGAGCACGCGGCGGTCGCCCATGCGCAGGCGGGTCATCACCGGTACGCCGGCCGTGGTGAAGAGGGCCTTGGACCCGCCGCACTCCGCACCCCACGAGACGGTGCGCCGGAAGGCCGGCTGGGCCTCCTCCGCGATGCGCATCCGGGCACTCCGGCTCTCCTCGCGGAACCCGCTGATGCGGGCCTGCTCGGCCACCCTGACCTCGTCCTCGCCGGCGCCTTCCGGGAGCTGCGGCGGCGCCAGGGTGCCGACCACCTGGATCTCGTCGCCGTCGATCTCGATCGTCGGACTGCCCTCGAACCACCCGTCGGGCACCCGGCCGGCGAACCAGGCTCCGATCAGCCGCTCCTGCTCGGGGCCCGACGGGGGCGGTGCGGCCGAGCGCCGCCGTCCACGGGGGGCGCCCCTTCTCATCTCGTTCGCTTCATCGTTCATATTACGAGATTACATCATTACTTATATGAGTTCAAGGTATCGGAGGTGGGTCTTCATTTGTCTGCGGCATACGTTTATGTTATATACTTAGTGTCATGCGAGTCCTGCTGACCGAGGGCTCGGGGCTGGCATCCCGGCAGATCGCCACCCGGCTCGACCAGCTGGGGCACGAGGTCTCGGCGGCCGTGAGCGACCCGCTCTGCCTGGCCCGCTTCACCCGGCACGTGCGCCACCTCGTACGGGTCCCCCCGTTCGGGCCGGATCCGTTCGCCTGGCTCGACGCGGTGCTCGAGCGAGCCGTCGCCCTCGGCGTGGACGTCGTCTTCCCCACCCAGGAGCAGGTGACGGTCCTCTCCCACCAGCTGCCGCGCCTGGCCTCCGCCGGCCTGGGCACGGCGGTGCCGCCCTTCGCGGCGCTGCGGTGCGTCCAGGACAAGGTGTCGGCCCACGCGACGCTGGCGGAGGCGGGGGTCGCCCAGCCGCGCTCGCTCGTGGTGCGGGACCCGTCCTCCCTCGGGTCGTGGACGGCCTTCCCGGCGTACGTCAAGGTGCCCGTGGGCACCGCGTCGACTGGGGTCCGCCGCGTCGGCGACCCGCACCAGCTCGCAGTGGTGGCGCAGTCGCTCCTCGCAGCACCCGACCGCGCCGTGCTGGTGCAGGAGGGCGCGGACGGGACGCTGGTGATGGCGCAGAGCGTCTTCGACCACGGCGCCATGGTTGCCTTCCACGCCAACGAGCGGGTCCGCGAGGGGGTGAACGGCAGCGCGTCGGTGAAGCGCAGCACGGACCTCCCCGAGTTGCGCGGGGCGCTCGAACGCCTCGGCGGTGGGTTGGCATGGCACGGCGCCCTCTCGGTCGACGCCGTCGCGACCGCCGACGGGCCGCTGGTGATCGACGTGAACCCGCGCCTGGTGGAACCCGCCAACGCCGTGGCCGCGGGCACCGACCTCGTCGCGGCGCTGCTGGCCGTGGCGACCGGCACCACGCCCGCCGCGGACCGGGGTTCCCGCGTCGGGGTGACGACGCATCAGCTCCTGATGGCGGTCCTCGGCGCGGCACAGGGCGGCGGCCGGCGCGCCGTGGCGGCGGAGGTCGCCGCAGGAATGACCCACCGGGGCGTCTACGCCGGGTCGCGGGAGGAGCTGCTGCCTCCGCGCGGCGACTGGCGCACCGTGTCGCTCCCGGTGCTGGCCACTGCGGCCACGCTGGTCCGCCCCGCGTCCTACCGCTGGTTCACCGAGGGCGCCGTCGCCGGCTACGCACTCAGCCCCGAGGGATGGCGCATGCTGTGCGACACGGAGCCGGCCGGTGAGGTCAGCCCAGGGGCAATTTGAACCCGACGTGGGAGGGCGCGAACCCCAGGCCCTCGTAGAACCGGTGCGCGTCCTCGCGCACCGCGTTGGACGTGAGCTGCACGCGGTAGCAG
>CAYWDQ010000110.1:0-6967 GCA_964457065.1 uncultured Acidimicrobiaceae bacterium
CGAGTACGCCTCGAACCTGCAGACGCTGAACGACATCTCGAGCATCAGCGCCTACTGTCTCGGTGCGTCGTTCTTCCTCTTCATCATCAACTTCGTCTGGTCGATCTACCTGACCCCGCACGAGGCACCGCCGAACCCGTGGAACTCACTCGGCCTGGAGTGGCAGACGCCGACGCCGGTCCCCTGGTTCAACTTCGAGCACATCCCCGTTGTGCTGAACGACCCGTACCACTACGGGGAGCCCGATGCGGCGCCGGTCGCCGATCTGGGAATGGCGATGGCTGCGGCCGCCCCTGCGGGAGCCGTAGGTCATGACGAGCTCGGGACCGGGGTGGAGGGCGACGGCGATCCGCGACCCCCAATACTGTGAGGGCTAGGTGATGACAGAGAACTCGGTCGGCAACCAGCAGTTCGAGAGCTTCGTCCAACTCAGGGAGACACCGGAGGAGATCGCGTTCGAGCTCCGGGCCCAGGAGGGTGCCCTCTGGACCGGGGGCCGGCTCCTGATCGGCATCTGGGTCTTCGCCTTTGCCGCGCTGGCCTTCGCCTACTTCTACCTGCGCTCGGCGAACAACGAAGACCTGTGGCGCCCCAGGGGGATCACCGCGCCGACGGCAGCCGGTGCGGCCATCTTTGCCATCACCGTGGCGAGCGCACTCCTGGTGCAGTTCGGCGAGCGGCGGTTCCGCGACGACGAGACCCTCGACTGGCAGGTGGCCGGTTGGACGGCCGTCCTCGGGGGGCTCCTGGCCATCGGGCTCCAGATCTGGCAGATGACATCTCTACCGTTCTTCCCGGGATCGAGCGGCTACGCATCGTGCTTCATCGCCTGGGGCGCAATGAACATCGCCATGCTTCTGGCCGGGACCTACTGGATCGAGACCATCCTGGCCCGGGAGATACGGCTGCGCCGTGCCATCGCCCAGGACGGCGGCGCCCCGAACTCGGCCCTGCCGGTGGCACGCCTCTTCCGGGCCAACCTGAACGGTTGCACGTACTTCTGGGGATTCATCGCCCTGGTCGCAACGTTCTTCTGGGTATTGTTCTACGTCATCTGACCCGGGAGGGGTGAACTTGTGATCGCAGATGTGGCCGCCACCCAGGCACTGACGTTCGCCATCCCCCTCGGGACGCTCGGCGTCCTCCTCCTCTGGGGTTTCTTCCAGCGGCGACCGACGCGATGACCAGCGGGGCTGCCGTCGTGCGGCCCCCTGAGCAGTACGGACGGTGGCGGATCTGGTGCCTCGTGGCCGCCGCCGCGGTGGCCGTGCTGACCCTCGTGCCGCCACTCTCGAGCACGGCCGCGCACTGGGAGTACGGCGCGGCGCTGCAGTTCTCGCTCCTCGCCATCGCCCTTCCCGCATTGGTCGCCGTCGGGGCGCCCTGGCACCTGCTCCGGCTCACTCGCCATGGTTCTCCCGACGAACCCCCGCGGATCGTCGACCGGCTGGCCGAGCGACGGCGCCGCCACCGTGAGCTCCCCTGGTCGTTGGCCTTCATCGCCGCCGACCTCTGCGTCGTCGTGGCCTGGCGCGCGCCCGGCGCCGTCGCCTCGGTGGCGCACCATGGCTGGATGGTGCCGCTCGAGGGCGCCTGCCTCCTCCTCTTCGGGCTCGGCCTCTGGCTCGAGCTGGTGGAGTCGCCGCCGTTGGCGCCGCGCTCGGGATACCTGCGACGAGCGGTCCTGTCAGCCTTCGCGATGTGGGCCTTCTGGATCCTCGCCTACGTCGTCGGTCTGTCCAATCACGACTTCTTCCGCAACTTCCACCACGTCGCGGGCGGCCTCAGCGCGGCCGCCGACCAGCAGATCGCGTCGGCCGTGGTCTGGTTCGTGGCTGCCCTGGCCTTCGTGCCCTTGATCTTCTGGAACGCCCTGATGTGGCTGAAGACCGACGACGACCCCGATACCGAGCTCCTGGCCCTGGCGAGGGCCGAGCGGCGGCGGGGAATGCCGCCGGCCGCCGGGGGTCGGGGCGGGCCGGCGCCGGCCCCCTGAGAGGGCCTCAGCCGGTCCTGGCCCCCGAGATGACGGGGAGGTCGACCGGCTGCAAACGGGTGTCCAGCGCTCGATCCGCTGCGTCCTCCTCCGAGATCGCCGTGCGACGGTCCGCGGCCAGTTGGGTCTCCTCCTTCGAGAGGTTGCGCAACACGGCGGCATCGTTCGGGTCGTTCATCAGCGTCTGCACATCCTCGATGGCGCTCAGGGAATCCGAGGTCGTCCACAGGGTCGCCGTCGCGATCAGTTGGCCCAGCTGCTTGCCTGCCGCCGTCCCCGGAACCTGGACGTCCGACAGGTCGTAGATGTACTCGCTCGTGTAGGAGCAGGCCGACTGGTCGTCACCCAGGAGCCCCGGCGTCGGCGCCCGGTCGGCCGGTGTGAGCGCCTGCGCGGCCTGAAGGTTCCAGATGCCGATCGCCTGGCGGACGGCGAGTGCGCAGGGAGCGAGGTCCGTGTTCACCTCGCTCATCACGCTGCGCTCGGCGCTGATGTCATCGCCTCTCGAGGTGCTCACGGGCAGATCGGAGATCACCGTGATCAGGACCACGACGAGGACGACGAGCCCGATCAACAGGCCCCGGTGGCGCTGCCAGACCGGTGCCTTCGCGGTCGGCGGGGTCGCGTCGCTCACTGCCCGATCAACCGCTCGGCGTAGGTCGCGATCCCCTGGCCCCAGCGCTCGACGCTCGCGTCGGGCAGACTGAACACTCCATCCGTGCTCTCGTCGGCGAAGGGGGTTGCCCGGTAGCGCAGGTCTCCCTGGGTGTCGATGAACGCGATGACGTCGTTGTGGGCCTCGAGGTGCGTCTTCTTGTCGACGGTGATCGACACGCCGTAGGCCTTCCAGACCTTGTTCAAAGTGGTCAGCGGGCCCGTGACCATGTGCCAGTTCGGCAGCGTCGTGAGCCGGGTGGTGCTCAGCACGGGCGCCTCCGCCGATTGGGCCAGCGCGGACGGGTCGGTGTTCACCGTGACGAATTCGACGTCCGCGGCCTGCGCGCCCAGATCGGCATCCGCCTGCTCCATCTCAGCCGCCACAACCGGGCAGATGTCGGTGCACGACGAGTCGAAGAAGGTGAGGACGACCACGCGCGCGGGCTGCGCGGGCACGGGGATCTGCTGGCTGTTCTGATCGGTCAGGATGAACGAAGGGGCCGGTCGGGCGGTCAGCGTGCTCACACCCATGAACGATGCCAGAGACGAGCCGAGGGATCGGTCCGGCGTCGGGACCGTGACCGACGGGATGGTCGTCGCCACCGGTGGTGGCGTCGTGGTCGCGACGGGGTTCAACCCGGCCGACGAGAACAGGTGCTCGCCGAGCAGGCCACCGAGACTGACGACCAGCACGACGCCGAGCACCCAGTAGACGAACTTGACAGGGATCCCCGGCGCGCCCTCGGCAAGCGCCGCCGCCCTGTCGATTGGAGCAGCCGAGGGGCCCGCGCTCTGGTCGGGCGCCGCGTCGGGGGTCGGCGCGGGCCCGGCGTCGGTCTCGTTCGACCTGTTCATCCGGCAGCTCCAAGCCTCGCCACCCAGCGCTGCAGCGAGGCGACGCTCTGGGGCCCGAGCGCCGCCCCGACCACCTTCCCCGAAGCACTGAGGAAGTAGCTGACCGGCAGAGCCTGCACGAGGTACTGGCTCGCCACCTTGGCCTGCGCATCCACGGCAACCGGATACGTGGCGCCGGCGGCAGCCAGCAGGCTCGTCACCGTCGTGTCGGAGGTCTCGTTCGAGTCCACCCCGATGACCGCCACCCGTCCGGTGGTCCTTCGGGCAATGGTGGCCACGGCCCCGAGCTCGGCCCGGCAGTCCGGACACCAGGAGGCGAAGAAGTTGACGATCACCGGCCTTCCCCTGAAGGCCGACAGCGAGACGGGGTTGCCACCGTGAAGACCCGGCAGCGTGAACCCGGGGGCGACCGTGCCCGCCTTCAAGACTGGTGGCGGAGGTGACTCGAGGGCGGAGCTCCCGATGCTGGCCGGCCGAGGGGAACCCCGGAGGATCACGAAGACGACGAAGCCGACCAGACAGATGCCAGCGAGCGCTGCCACCCACTTGAAGACCCGGTCCGGCGAGTTCTTACGGCGCTCGGCGACGCCGGACAGCGTCATCGCCCCGTCCCGCACCCGACCGTCGACGGTCCCCCCGTATCCACCTGGTCAGGCTAGCCAACGGCGATTCGATGGTTCCGGTCGGGCGGCACCGCTGCCCTCGGGATTCCTACCACTCAGCCTTGCGCTCCGCGGGATCGATCTGAGCCCTCTCCCGCTTTCTCGCCTCGCGCTCTGCGGGGTCCTCATGAATGAGGTGCCACCACGCCGCGATGGCAATTCCGGCAAAGATCGGCCATTCGAAGGTGTAGAACCAGCTGAGCCCGTTCCCACTGAGCGCCCTGTGCGCCTGCCACCAGGTCGCGGCCGCGCAGCCCGCCACGATCAGCCAGAACTCGAAATGGAGCAGGAGTGCTCTCGGCGTGAACCAGCGATGCATGACCATCGGCATCGTAGGCCCAGCGCATGGCGCGGGTGCGGCCGGTGGCTGCCCCGGCGAACGGCGCCCAACGGGAAGTCCCGTCGATGGTCGTGCCCCTCGGCCGTCCTCGCCCCCGCTCGACCCGCCTGAACCCCGGTGACCGGGTCAACCGGGCACGCTGGATACGGTGGGAGCGGTGACACCGAAAGCCCAAGGGTCCGGGGCCGCGAAGAAGGCACGCACGCTCGACACCTACCGCACCAAGCGGGATCCGCGCCGGACACCCGAGCCGATGGGTCGCCGCCCTGCTGCACGCGACGGGTCGGGCTCGCAGAGGTTCGTGATCCAGGAACATCATGCGCGCAGCCTGCATTGGGATCTCCGGCTGGAGCGCGACGGTGTCCTCGTCTCGTGGGCACTCCCCAAGGGTCTCCCCGAGTCCCCGGACCAGAACCATCTGGCGGTGCACACGGAGGACCACCCACTCGAGTACGCCTCCTTCGAGGGCGAGATACCTCGGGGTGAGTACGGAGGCGGCCAGATGACCATTTGGGACAAGGGTCACTACGACGTCGAGAAGTGGACCGACACCGAGGTCAAGTTCATCCTCCACGGGTCGAAGGCCACCGGCGGATTCGTCCTCTTCCAAACCAAGGATCGTAATTGGATGATCCATCGGCACGGACCCTCCACGCGCACCGATCCAATGCCCACCACCCTCAAGCCGATGCTGGCAACGGCCGGCGTGCTACCCGTCGACAGCACCCCGTGGGCCTTCGAGATCAAATGGGACGGGGTCCGGGCGATCCTCTTCGTCGAAGGAGGGAGGGTGCGGGCCCAGAGCCGCAATGACCTCGACGTCACGAGCGCGTTCCCCGAGCTGGCCGACATAGGGAAATTCCTCGGGATGACCACCTGCGTGCTCGATGGCGAGATCGTGGCCCTGGGTGAAGACGGCCGTCCCAGCTTCGCGAGGCTGCAGCACCGAATGCACGTCTCGAATCAGCGTGAGGCACACCGGCGGGCGGCGTCGGATCCCATCACGTTCGTGGCCTTCGACGTCCTCTATCTCCACGGCCGATCCTTGCTCTCCGCCACGTACGACGAGCGTCGGGCCATGCTCGAATCTCTTCACCTCTCCGGCCAGACCTTCATCACGACGGACTCGTTCCGTGACGTCTCCGGACAGGACATCCTGGCCGCCGCGGTGCAGAACGGCCTCGAGGGTGTCGTGGCCAAACGACGCGACTCGGCCTATCGGCCCGGCCGGCGTCAATCGGACTGGGTCAAGGTCAAGTCATTCCGGACACAGGAGGCGGTCATCGGAGGCTGGACCGAGGGCCGCGGCGAGCGCGCGAGCAGCCTGGGCGCACTGCTCCTCGGGATCCCCGCCGACAACGGGCTGCGGTACATCGGCAAGGTGGGCACCGGTTTCAGCGAGAGCGCTCGCCTGTCCCTTCTCGAAGAGCTGGTGCCCCTGGCCACAAGTAGCAGCCCGTTCGCGCCGCCGTTGCCGGCGGCCGACGCCGCCAAGGCGCGCTTCGTCAGCCCCGAGCTCGTCGGGGAGATCGAATTCGGCGAATGGACCGCAGCCGGACGGCTCCGCCACCCGACCTGGCGAGGCCTGCGCCGGGACAAGGCGCCGCATGACGTCGTCGCCGAGAGTCCCGGGTAGGAGCCGGCCATGGCCTCGTCCACGTCGTCCACCCTGACCTCCATCGGCGGTCGGGAGCTTGCAGTCTCCAACTTGGAGAAGGTGCTCTTCTCCGAATCCGGCTTCACCAAGGGTCAGCTCATCGACTACTACATGCGAATCGCCGACGTGATGCTGCCGCACATCATGGAGCGACCACTGACGATGAAACGGTTCCCGGACGGGGTTGCCGGGAAGTCCTTCTTCGAGAAGCACATGCCATCCCACGCCCCGGCATGGGTGCGATCGGTCAAGGTTCCGTCCAACGACGGTCAGGACAGCATTCCCTACGTGATGGTGAACGACATTGCGACGCTGGCCTGGGCGGCCAACCTCGGGACCATCGAATTCCACGTGCCGCTCTGGCACGTGGGGCGTCACCGCAAGCTTCCCTCGAAGCCGGACTTCATGGTGTTCGACCTCGACCCGGGCGAGGGAACGTCGATCGTCGAATGCTGCGTGGTCGCCGGACATGTGACTGCCGAGCTCGCCCGGGACGGATTGGAGAGCTTCGCCAAGACGAGCGGCTCCAAGGGCCTGCAGCTCTATGCCTCGGTCAGCCCCAAGACGACCTGGGACGTTCTACGAGATCACGCTCACGACATCGCGCGCAAGCTCGAATCGGACCATCGTGATCTCGTCGTCTCCAACATGCGCAGGTCACTGCGCCGTGGTCGGGTCCTCATCGACTGGAGCCAGAACCACCCGGCAAAAACGACGGTCGCCGTGTACTCGGTCCGCGCCATGCCCGAACCCACCGTGTCCACGCCGGTCACCGATTCCGAGGTGCGCACGTGCGCGAC
>CAYWDQ010000110.1:7067-10431 GCA_964457065.1 uncultured Acidimicrobiaceae bacterium
GGTCGCACCAAGGGTCGGGTCTACCAGGAGGCCCGCAGGAATGGCTTCGAGGGCCGGTCGAAGATGAGCAAGGCCGAGCTGGAGCAAGCGGCCGGCCGCTGACCCGCCCTGCAATCGAGGTTGCAGATTCGAGTCGTTCATGAACGCCGTGCGACAGCTCGATGATTTCTGCCCGGCTGCCACCCCACCCGTTGCCGCCGACGGTACCGTCGAACAGGTCGACCAGTGCGCCGGCCCCCTGGCCGGGTTGGGCGCGTACGACATATGTGATGCCCCGTCAGGGGTAGCGGCCAACCCTCGATCAATTTCCGCCGGGGTTGCGAAGACGGGCGAGCACCTCGTCCACGACGTCGGAGGTGGAGGCCTCTCCCCCGAGATCGAAGGTGCGGATCCCGTCCGCCGCTGTGCCGAGGGTCGCCCGGCGGATGGCGGCGCCGGTCGCGGCCACGACGGCGTCTCCCTGGGCGGCATGGTCGAGCACTGCGGCACAGGCGAGCAACATTGCCATCGGGTTGGCGACGTTCTTCCCCATCAGCGATGGCGCCGTCCCATGCGGGGCTTCGGCCATCGCGACCAAGGGGCGCATGTCGTCGTCGAGCGCCAGCAACACCGACTCGGCGCCGGCGATGGAGCCGAACAGTGCGAGGACGAGGTCCGACAGGCAGTCGCCGTCGCGGTTGAGCGCCGGGACCACCAGTGGGCTCCCGCTCGATTCGGTGATGAGCCCGGCGTAGGCGGCGTCGATCAGGGTCGGCCGGTACGCGATGTCGGGATACCTGGCCGCCGCATCGTCCATCTCCTCTTTCAGCATCCCCTCGTACACCGTCGAGACGGTCCACTTCGGGCCGCCGTAGACACATGCCCCCACCTGGGACGCGGTGCGGAACGAGTACTCCGCCACGGCGCGGCACACCGAGCGGTCGATGCGCTCGGTCCGCCAGGCCTGCTCGGTTCGGCCACCGGGATCCCCCGTCCGGTGCTCCTCTGCTCCGTAGGCGTCGCCCACGGCCATGCGGACCACGACGATCGGGTGCACGACCGGCGCCGGCGGAGAGACACCCGGGATCCGGCGCCCGGTCCGGACGATGACGGATCCTCCGATGCCTTCCCGGAGGATGCGATTCGGGCTCCCGACGTCACCCGTCGTCTCCGGGGTGACCGTGGCCGCCTTCAGCCCGAGGCCGGTCTCGCGCATGGCTGCCGCGGCATCGCGCACCACGGCGTTGGCGGTCGCGCGGCGGCGCTCGAGGGACAGGTCGAAATGGATCAGCTCGAGATCGAACCCGAGCACGTCGGGCGCGAGCACCCGCAGAGCCTCGTCGAGCAGTTCCTGCCCCGTTTCGTCGCCGTCGCACACGACGATCTGCCGACCGGGGGACACGGGGTTCAGGGTCGCACGAATCGCCCGCTCATGCCAACACCGCTGCGGTGCCGGCGGGCCGATTCCGGGTCGCTCAGCTCCACCCGCTCCGGGTGGACGGCATGCCACTGCGTCCGTCGGGCTCGGGGACGACGCCCAACACCTGGTGCACCGAGATCCCCCCGTCGTCGAACCCGTTGGCCGACGCAGCCATGTAGAGCTCCCACACCCGGGCGCGCCGCATCCCGACCTCGGAGGCGGCCGCGTCCCAGTGTTGCTCGAGGTTGCGCACCCAGCAGTGGAGGGTCCTCGCATAGTGCTCGCGCAGCGACTCGACGTCGCGCACCTCGAAGCCGGCCGCCTCCATGGCCACGACGACCTGCCCCACGTCGACGAGCTCGCCGTCGGGGAAGACATAACGACCGATGAAGGACCTCGGGCCGATGCGCGATCCGCCGACACTCGAGATGGCGTGGTTCAGAAGGCGCCCTCGCGGCCCGAGGAGCCGGCGCATGGCGCCGAAGTACTCGGACGCCCTGGCGGAACCCACATGCTCGAACATGCCCACCGACGCGATGGCATCGAAGGGCCCGTCCCGCACGTCACGGTAGTCCTGCACCCGGATCTCGACCCGCTCGCCGAGACCTGCTGCCGCGACCCTGTCCCGGGCGAAATTCGCCTGGGCGGGGCTCAACGTGACGCCGACGACCTGGGCGCCGTAGAGGCGGGCCGCATGCAGCGCGAAGGATCCCCACCCACAGCCGACGTCGAGGATCCGTGCACCCGTCACGTCGGGGAGTCCCAGCTTGCGGCAGATGAGGTCGTGCTTCGACTCCTGGGCCGCCTCCAGTGTGTCGACCCCCGGAGCGAATCGCGCGCAGGAGTACGTCATGCTGGGGCCGAGGACAAGGGCATAGAAGTCGTTGCTGACGTCGTAGTGGTGGCGCACTACCTGCGCGTCGCGCCCCTTCGAGTGCAGCCGGCCTCGCGGCGTGGCCTCCTCCGGAGGGGCGGCAAGTGGCCGGCCGAGGGCCCCCGATCGGTAGGCCGCTCGTACCGCCTGCAGCGGGAGCCGCGCGCCTGTGCGCACGTGTGCCGGGGTCGCGGCGTGCAGGAGCGCCAGTATGTCGAAGATGTCGCCCCTGAACGTGAGATCCCCCTCCACGAAGGCCCGTGCGAGTCCGAGCTCGCCCGGCGCCCACAGGAGCCGCCGCACGGCGTCCGGCGAGCGCACCTCGAGCACGTGTCGATCCGGCGGCCCGAGGGACGATCCGTCCCAGAACTCGAACCGGACCGGAGGCGCACCCCCGAAGAAGTGGAGCAGCAACGGTTCGAGCGCAGCCGCAGCACCACGCCCCTTCAGGCCGAGTGCCTGCGTGCAGGCATGTCCCCCTTCACCCTGGGACGGCCGGGGCCCTGACATCAAGTCGGATCGCATGGGTGCCTCCTCTTGAACGGGCCAATTGTACGGTCGAACTCGTTGGTTGTGCCCGGTGCGGCGGCGGCCCGGCGCCCCCAAGCGCCTCCGTTGCTCGGCCGCGGGCATGGAAGGCGCCGATCGGGGAAAGAATGCGGCTGGAGGATCCGATGACAAACGGGCCGGCGGACGAACCGCCTCAGGGCACGCCAGGTCGGCGTGCGCTGGGCGCCATGGAGAGCGCCGTGCGGCGCGCCCGTGAATCCTCGAGCGGTGCCCCGCCGGCACCTCCCCGTCGTGAGCCCCGGCCGAGGCCGGCGGATCAGGCACCCGGCCCCGGGCGTCCGTCCGACCGCTGGTTGATCACCTCCGTGGCTGTCGTCGCCGTGCTGGTGGTCGTCGGGGCGATCGCTCTCGGGGTCTCGCTCGGCAGCAGCCCCCACGTCGCGGCGCCCCCGTCGTCGACGGCGGCCAGTACACCGACCACCCCTGCCGGGCGGCCCGCCGGCCGCGGTGCGGCGACGCCGTCTCACTCGACCTCGACCTCGACCTCGACCTCGACCTCGACCTCGACCTCGACCTCGACC
>CAYWDQ010000111.1:0-10151 GCA_964457065.1 uncultured Acidimicrobiaceae bacterium
CCAAGAAGGCGAGCGAGCCCTCCAAGACGATGATGGTGGCCACGGCGATCAGGCCGAACGAGACGATCGTCGGCATGATGTTGGGCAGGATCTCGCGGGTCAGGATGCGCGTGTCGCTGGCCCCGAGCGCCTTGGCAGCCAGCACGAAGTCGCGGGTGGCATACGACAGTGTGGACGCCCGCACGACCCGGAAGATCAGGGGCGCCGCGAAGAGGCCGATGACGAGGGTGATCTTGAAGAGCGACTTGCCCCAGAAGGACACGATGGCGATGACGGCCACGATGGCCGGGAAGGCGAGCACCACGTACGACCCCGTGTTGAGGGCCGTGTCGATCCGCCCCCGGCGGTAGGCGGAGATCATGGCGGGGATGCCGCCGACGAGCAGGCCGATCAGCGCGCCGCCGAAGCCCACCACCAGCGAGACCCGGGCCCCGTAGACGAGCCGGCTGAAGATGTCACGGTAGAGGTCGTCGGTGCCGAGGAGGTGGCCCCACCCCGGGCCGGCGTTCTGCACGCTGTTGTAGTTCCCCAGGTCGGGATTGGGCAGCGGCAGCAGGTTGGCGATGGTGGCCATGACGGCGACCAGGACGATCCAGCCCACGCAGATCCAGAAGAGCGGACCCAGTCTCTTCCTGGTCGGGTCGGCTGCCTCCTCGGCGTGGACCTCCTGCTTGATCTCGGCAATGTCGTCTGTGATGACGCTACTCACGGGCAATCCTCGGATCGACGATGGTGAACAGGAAGTCGAAGATGAAGTTGATCAGCACGATGGCGATGGCGACGAAGAGGGTGATGCCCTGCACGACCGTGTAGTCGTCCTGGTTCACGCTCGAGATCAGCTGGTAGCCGAGGCCGGGCATCTGCAACAGGAGTTCGACGATGAAGGTCCCGGCGATCAGGCTGCCGATGGTGACGCCCGCCGAGGCCAGCAAGGAGATGGACGACGGACGCAGCGCGTGACGCCACATGATGCGCCGGTCCGAGAGGCCCTTGGAGCGAGCCATCGTGATGAAGTCCTCCTGCAAGGTCGAGATGAGGTCGTTGCGCAGCAGGCGGAAGTACACGACGATGCCGCCCAGGGCCAGGACGATGGAGGGGAGGATCATCGTGTGGATGTTCGACCAGAAGTTCTGCGTCAAGGGGACGTAGGAGGCCGGCCCCGGGAAGATGTGCCAGTGCACGGCGAAGAGCAGCACCAGGACGGGCGCGATCACGAACGGCGGCAGGGCGAGCAAGGCGAACGTGGTGCTGTTCGACGCCTGGTCGAAGAATTTGTTGGGGCGCCGCGCCGAGTGCATCGCCATCGGGAAGGCGATGGCGAATGCGATGATCTGGGAGAAGATGATCAGCTCCAGGTCGATGGGGAACGACTCGGAGATGATGCTCGTCGTCGACTGGTGCGTCGTGTAGGACTGCCCGAGGTTGCCCTGGAAGATGTGGCCCATCCAGATGAAGTACTGCTGCCACAGGGGCTTGTCGAGGCCGAGCTGGCGGTCGAGGGTGGCGACGTTCTGGGGTGTGGCGTTGGGCCCGAGGATCGTGTCCGTGGGGTTTCCCGGCAGCAGGTGGACCAGGTAGAAGACCGCGACCGAGACGAAGAGGATGATGATGATGAGAAGCACCAACCTCTTCAGGATGTAGCGGACCACGGCGCCTCTTTCCCCCCTTCGGTCTGTCTCGGTTCCCTTCGGTTCAGCCGACCCCTCCCGGCGGCGAATGATCCTAGACCGCGACCCCGTTGTCCTACCATGCGCCCATGCCCGAGGAGGTTCCCGCTCTCAGTGGACGCACGCGCATCGTCGTAGGAGTCGGGGTCGGGCTGGTCATCGCGGCCGGTTTGATCCTCCGCTTCTGGACCCGGTCGGGCCTGTGGCTGGACGAGGCGCTGACCGTGGACATCGCCCGTCTCCCGCTGAGCCAGATCCCCGAAGCGCTGAAACACGACGGCGCACCCCCGCTGTACTACTACCTCCTGCACTTCTGGATCGTCCTCTTCGGGCAGTCCAACGTCGCCGTGCGCTCCCTGTCGGGTGTGATCGCGGTGATCACGCTCCCGGTCGCATGGTTGTGCGGCAAGCGCTTCGGGGGCCGCGCCGTGGCGTGGACGTTGCTCGTGCTCCTGGCCAGTGCGCCGTTCGCCGTCTACTACGCCACCGAATCGCGGATGTACGCGCTCGTCATCCTGCTCACCGGTTGTGGGTTCCTGGCTCTGCAACGGGCGATCACGGCACCGCGTCCGGCCAATTTGGCTGCAGTCGCCGTGGTCACGGCGGCGCTCCTGTACGCCCAGTACTGGTCCATCTACCTCGCCGGCATGGTCGTCATCTGGCTCGTGGTGTCCATTGTGCGCGCCCGTCACCACGGGCACCCCGAGGCGGCACCGTGGGCCGCGCTCATCGCGGTCGCGGTCGGGGGCCTGCTCTTCGTGCCGTGGCTGCCCACCTTCTTCTTTCAGACGGAGCACACCGGCACGCCGTGGGCCGCACCACCCAACTTCTCGGCCGTGATCAACGCGTTGACCGGCTTCACTGACAACCAGGGCTCGACGCTCATGACGGCCACGAACCAGGGCCGGCTGCTGGCGGTCATCTACTTCGCCATGCTGGCTCTCGCCGTGTTCGGCGTGGGCCTCAGCGGCCGCATCATCGAGCTGGACCTGCGGACCCGTCCCCGGGCCCGGGGTGTCGGCTTCGCCGTGATCGGGACGCTGTTCGCGGCCATCGCCGGGGGCATCCTGACGTCCAGCGCCTTCTCCTCGCGCTACGCGGCCGTCGTCTTCCTGCCCTTCCTGCTCCTGGTGGCCCTCGGGACGACCACCCTGCTGAACCCGCGGGTCCGGGTCATCGTGGTCGCGCTCGCCGTGGCGGCCGGGCTGGTGTCGTCGGCGCAGAACGTGACCACGCAGCGCACGCAGGCGGGCCAGGTGGCGGCGGCGATCAACGCCGAGGCCAAGCCGGGCGACATCATCGCCTTCTGCCCCGACCAGCTGGGGCCGGCGGTCTACCGGCAGATCCGGGATCCATCGCAGTACGATATGATTACCTTCCCCCGCCGCACCGGGCCGCAGATCGTCGACTGGGTCGACTACGCGGCCACCGTCGGCGCCGCGGACCCCAACGCCTACGCCGACGCGGTGTTCCAGCGGGCCGGGACCACCCATCACATCTGGCTGGTCTGGTACCCGATGTACCAGACGTATCAGACCAAGTGCGAGACGATCGCCTCGGACCTCCTGGCCGCGTCCGGCAAGGCGGGTGGTGGCGGACGGAACGTGGTCACCGGCCACGACGCCCTCTTCTACGAGCCCATGAGCCTCACCGAGTACGCGACGGGACCCTGACGTGACGGGGGCGACCCAGGCAACGGGGGCGGGTGTGGCAACGACCCGCGACCCCCGCCCCCGGGGGCCAGGTCCCACCGCAGGGGCGGCGCTGGGCCGAGCCTGGGCACGGCTCCCCGAGCCGCTGCGCGAGGCCCTGTTGCCGTTCGCCGTCGCCCGGATGGTGGTGGGGGGCACGCTGGGACTGGCCCACTTCGTCGTGGACCGCACGCATCCGTCGGTGCCCGGCGTGGCGGCCCGGGTGCACGCCGGGTTGCTGGGGTGGGATGCCGGCTGGTACGAGACCATCGCCCGCGAGGGCTACGGCCCCCTCGGGCGCCAGTCCCTGCGGTTCTTCCCCGCCGTCCCGCTGTTGACCCACGCACTGGCCTGGGTGCCGGGGCTGGGGGACGGTCCGGCGCTCGTGCTCCTCGCCAACGCGGCCGCGCTGGCGGCCACCGCCATGCTCTACGTCCTGGTGCGCCGCGAGACCGGCGACGGCGCGGTCGCCCGGCGCAGCCTGTGGATCCTCAGCCTCCTGCCCGCCGCCTTCGTGCTCGTCATGGGTTACGCCGAGGCGGTCCTGCTGGTCTTCGCCATCGGGTGCTTCCTCGCCCTGCGGCCGCCGCCGGGCGCCGCCGGGCTCCGGCCGCATTTCGCCGTCGCCGGGGCGCTCGCCTTCGGGGCGGCCCTCACCCGCCCCATCGGCGTGCTCCTCGTCCTGGCCGTCGTGGCCGAGCTGGTGCGCTGGTGGCCGCGGCTGGGCCGTACGGAGCGGCTGGCGGGCCTGGGCGCCGTCGCGGCGCCCTTCGTCGGTGTCGTCGCATTCCTGGCCTGGTCCAGGCACACGGTCGGCGACTGGCTGGCGCCTCTGCGCGTCCAGCTCCAGAGCTCGCACCACGGCGGGCTGTCGGACCCGCTCACCACGCTGTACCACGACGCCACGGGAGTGCTGCACCACCACGTCGGGACGGCTCTGCACGTGCCGTGGGTGCTCCTGGCGCTGGCGATGCTCATCGTCTGCTGGCGGCGGCTGCCCGCGCCCTACACGCTCTTCGCGGCCGCCGTCCTGGCCACCGCGGTGGCCGGTTCCAACCTCGACTCGTTCGAGCGCTACGCACTGAGCGCCTTCCCCCTGTCGATCGCCGCCGCGCTGGTGCTCAGGCAGTCGCAGCTCGAGCGGGCCGTCCTCGCCCTCCTGGCGGCCGGGCTCGCGGGCTACGCGCTCCTCGCCTTCCTCAACATCTCGGTTCCCTGACCGCTTCGCTGTCTTCCCGGCCGCCGCCGTCGTCCCAACCCCCGTTGGCAGGGTGTCCCCCTCCCCGGGAGCAAGGGCGGGGTCCACTAACCTGCCTTGCTCGTGGTCACCCCCGCCGAACCGCCCGTCGTCATCGTCGGCGCGGGCCCCGGGGGGCTCACGGCGGCCTACCTGTTGACCAAACGCGGCGAGCACCCGGTGGTCCTCGAGGCCGACGACGTCGTGGGCGGCATCAGCCGCACCGTGGTGCGCGACGGGTGGCGCTTCGACCTGGGGGGACACCGCTTCTTCACCAAGGTCCCGGAGGTCGAGGCCCTGTGGCACGAGATCCTCCCCGAGGGCGACTTCATGCTCCGCCCCCGGATGAGCCGCATCTACTACCAGGGCAAGTTCTACGACTACCCCCTCAAGGCGGTCAATGCGCTGCGCAACCTGGGCCTGTGGGAGGCGATCCTGTGCGGCTTCTCCTACCTGTGGGCGCGCATCCGGCCGCCCAAGGACGAGTCCAACTACGAGAACTGGCTGGTGGCGCGCTTCGGCTGGCGGCTGTACCGGACCTTCTTCAAGACCTACACCGAGAAGGTGTGGGGGGTGCCGGTCGCCGACATGCCCGCCGACTGGGCGGCCCAGCGGGTGAAGAACCTCGACCTCCGCAAGGCGGTGGTCAATGCCATCCTCCCCAAGCGCGGCCAGACGGACATCACCACCCTCATCGAGGAGTTCCAATACCCCAAGTACGGCCCCGGGATGATGTGGGAGGTCTGCGCGGACAAGGTCCGGGCCGCCGGGGGGACGATCGAGATGCGGGCGCGGTTGGCCCGGATCAACGTCGAGGGTGGTCGGGCGGTCGGCGTGACGTACGTGCAGGACGGCACCGAGCACACGGTCGCCGCCTCCCACGTCGTCTCGACCATGCCGATGCGCGAGCTGGTGAACGCCGTGACGCCGCCCCCGCCGCCCGAGGTCGTGGCCGCCGCCGACGACCTGCACTACCGCGACTACCTGACCGTGGCGCTCGTGGTGCCCGAGGCGCGCAGCTTCCCCGACAATTGGATCTACATCCACGCCACCGACGTCGAGGTCGGGCGCATCCAGAATTACGGGTCCTGGTCGCCGTACCTCGTCAAGGACGGGCGGACCTGCCTCGGCCTCGAGTACTTCGTCTTCGAGGGCGACGACATGTGGAACATGGCGGACGACGACCTCATCGCGCTCGGCACCAGAGAGTTGATCTCCCTCGGCCTGGCCGCCGCGGGCGACGTCGAGCGGGGCTACGTGGTGCGCGTCCCCAAGGCCTACCCGTACTACGACTTCAGCTACAAGGCCAACGTGGAGACGATCCGCAAGTGGATCGCGACCGAGGCGCCCAACGTCCACCCCGTCGGGCGCAACGGCATGCACAAGTACAACAACCAGGACCACTCCATGTACACCGCCATGCTCACGGTGGAGAACATGTACGGGGCTGATCGCGACATCTGGTCGGTCAACGTGGAGGAGGAGTACCACGAGGCGGGGTCGACCGGACGCGACGCTCCCGTGCTGCCGCGGCGCACGGCCGCCACGGCGAGCACGCTCGACCCTGGCTGAACACGCGCCGGCGCGGGCGCTGCGGTGGCGGCCGTGGATGACCCTGGCGACGGTGGGCCTCGTGTACCTTGCCCTCGGATTCGTTTTGTGGGTGCACGCCTGGACCGAGGGCGCCGCGACGCACACGCTGTGCGGCTGCGGGGACCCGGCGCTGTTCTTGTGGTTCTTCCAGTGGCCCGCCACCGCCCTGGCCCACGGGGAGAACCCCTTCTACTCGAGCGCGCTCTTCCACCCGACGGGCATCAACCTGCTGGCCCAGACGTCGGTCACGGGACTGAGCCTGCCGCTCGTCCCGGTGACGTGGATCTGGGGACCCGTGGCCTCGCTCAACGTGGCCTCCACCGTCACCCCGGCCCTCACCGCGTTCACCGCCTTCGTGGTCGTGCGGCGCTGGGCACCCTGGACGCCGGCCGCCTTTCTCGGTGGGCTGCTCTACGGCTTCTCGCCCTTCGTCCTGACGAGCCTCGAGTTCGCCCATCTGATGACGGCGGCGCTCATGCTGATTCCGCTCATCCTGGCCGTCCTCGACGAGATCCTGGTCCGGCAGCGCCACGGTGCCGTCGGGGCCGGCCTCCTCCTGGGCCTCCTCCTCTTCGCGCAGTTCTTCCTCTCCTCCGAGCTCCTGGCCATCACCGCCGTGGTCGCCGTCGTCTCGGTGGTCGCGCTGGCGGCCGTCGCGCTGGCGGCCGATGCGGAGGCGGTGCGGCGCCTGGCCCCGCACGCCGTGAAGGGGCTGGCCATCGGCCTGGGCGTGGGCATCGCGCTGCTGGCCTGGCCCGTGTGGTTCGCACTGGACGGCCCGGCACACCTGGCGGGGCTGGTGTGGCCCAACGTCGGCATCATCGGAGGCTTCGTGCCCTCGAGCTTCGTGTCGGCGAACTACCCGCCCGCGCACAACGTCTTCGCCGCGCTCGGTGGATACGAGGGCCCGCAGCTGGCGTCAGCGGCGCTGCTGGGTTGGGGCATGCTGGCCGTCCTGGTCGCGGGCACGGCGGCCTTCCGGCGGGACCGGCGGCTGTGGTTCTTCGGCTTCGTCCTGGTCGTGTGCGTCGTGTTCTCGCTCGGTGAGCGCCGCGGCCAGTGGTGGGAGCCGGCGCGGATCCTGGGTCACCTCCCGGTGCTCGAGAACGTGATTGAGCAACGCTTCATGGTCGTCGGGTTCCTGGCCGCCGCGGTGATGCTCGCCGTCATCCTCGACCGGGTGCACGCGTCGGCGCCCGGCTGGCGCGGCGCCGGCGGCGCCCTCGCCGCCGCGTGCGTCGCCCTCGTGCCGATGGCCGCCACGTTCGGGCCGCGCCTCCCCTTCGCCATGCGTCCGGTGATCCTGCCCCGCTGGTACACCGCGGTGGCACCGACCCTGCCCGCCGGGCGCGTGCTGCTGTCGTATCCGCCGCCCTTCTCGGGGATCCAGTCGGCCATGGCGTGGCAGGCCGTCAACGGCATGCACTACAGCCAGGCGGGGGGCGGCGGGCCCCAGGGGGTGGCGCGGCGGGCGGGCCCGGCCCGGCCCGGGTTCGAGGTGCTCGGCGCCCTGGCGTTCGGGGCGGGGTCCACCCAGCCCGCCGGCAGCCCGGCCCAGTTCGCCGCGGTCCGCCATGCCCTGGCGACCTGGGGCGTCACGACCGTGGTCATCGCCACCGACCCGGCCGCGCCGCTGGTCCAGCAGGGCCGTGATCCCACCTATGCGGCGGCCTTCATGACGGCCGCCTTGGGGCGTCCGCCCACCGTGGAGGCGGGAGCGTGGGTGTGGAACCACGTCGAACTCGGGCTCCCTCCCGCACTCCAGGTGGGGGCGGGGACGCTGGCGTCCTGCGTGCGGGCGGCCGAAGGCCCGTCGGGTCGGGTCGCCGCGGGTCCGCGCGTGGCCGAGTGCGTCGTGGGCAGCGCCCAGGGGAGGCCGTGAGGCGGTCATGATACTCAAGGGGCGGCCGGGTCGGGCCGATTCGGAGTAGCTGGACGGGGAGGACGAAAGGACGTGACGCGAGCGGTGGTGCGGGGCCTGCTGGTGGCGGCCGGTCTTCTGGCCTTCCTCGGCCTGCCCCTGGTCGCGCCGGCCGGGGCGGCACCGGCGGCGCGGGCGAACGCCCCGGCGGACACCCCGCCGGGCTCCCCGGGCGGCGTGCGGGTGGCGTTCCCGCTCCCGCCGGGCCTCGACGCGTCGGAGCACGCCGCGTTGCAGCGCTCGGGGGCGTTCGGCCCGAACCCCGTGCGGGTCCTGGTCCTGGGGGACTCGATCGCCCTCACCCTGGGCATGGGACTGTCGGTGGACTCGCAGGCCGAGTACGGCGTGACGGTCTCGGACCACGCCGCCCTCGGCTGTGACCTGGATCCGGGGCTGCAGGTGTTCATCGCCGGCACGACCGGTCCGTCCACCCAGGGGTGCGACGACTGGCAGGCCCTCTGGCCCTTCGTCGTGGCCCGGGAGCGCCCGCAGGTGGTCGCCCTCGGGCTGGGGCGCTGGGAGGTTTCGGACCACCTGCTGGACGGGCAGTGGGTGCACATCGGCGAGCCGGCGTGGAACGCGCACCTCACCGCGGACCTTCGGGCCGCCGTCTCCATCTTCGACAGATTTGGTGCCAGAGTGGTGCTGTTCACCATGCCCTACGTCGACCCGAGTGACCGGCAGCCCGATGGCCTGCCCTGGTCGGAGAACATGCCATCGCGCGTGCGGGCCTACAACGCGCTCGTGTGGCAGGTCGCCCGTTCGGACCCGGGCGAGGTCAGCGTGATCGACCTCAACCGGATGCTCAGCCCGGCGGGGGTCTACACGGCCTCACTCGACGGTGTCGCCGTGCGCTGGCCCGACGGCGTCCACATCAGCACGGCAGGCGGCCAGCTGCTGCAGCCCCAGATCCTGCCCGAGATCGATCGCATCGGCATGGAGGACGAGACGGCGGCAAGGTCCGAGGGGTGACCGGCCCCGAGGCGCCGGAGGCGCCCGCGGCCGAGGTCGTCGTCGAGTCCGTGCCGGCGGCCATGTCGCTCGCGCCCAACGCGGTCGGTCCGAACCTCGGTGCGGAGCTCCTTCTCGACTCCGAGGCGCGGCCCGGCGTCGAGTCGATGCGGGCCGGCCTCCTGCAGGCCGGCCCGTTGGCGGCAGCCGGAGTGCTGGCCAACGGCGCCAGTGTCGTCCTCACCGTCGCCCTGGCCCGCCTGCTCACGCCGCACAGCTACGGCGTCCTCAACCAGCTGACCGGCCTGTACCTGATCCTCTCCATGCCCGGCTCGGCCGTGGTCGTGGCGGTGGTCCGGCGGGTCACGCTCTGGCACGAGGACGGCAGCGGCCACCTGGTGCGGCGCTGGGCCGGACGGGTGCACCGGCAGGGCACCATGCTCGTCCTCCTGTGGGCCGTCGCCGTGTTCGCCGGCCGGCACAGCGTGGCGGTCGTGCTCAACCAGCAGAGCGGCATCGGGATCGCGGCGATCCTCACCGCCGCCGCCTTCTTCGTGCTGCTCTCGCTCGACCGCGGCCTCCTGCAGGCTCATCGCGCCTACCGCCCGCTCGGGGTCAACCTCCTGGTCGAGATGGGCGTGCGCCTGGCCGCCGTGCTGGTGCTGGTGCTGGCCGGCTTCGGCCCCTCCGGTGCCGCAGTGGGCGTCCTCATCGGCGAGGTCGTCGCGGCGGGACATGCGCGCTACGTCGCGGTGAAGGCCTGGTCGGACGGGAAGGTCCCGCGCGTGCGATCCGCCGGGGGTTGGGTCGCGGCCGTACGTCCGGACCCGGTGCTGGGTGGCGGCGCGGCCGTGCGCCGCACCGTGGTGACCGATCTCGTGGTGGCCTCGGTCTCCCTGTCCATGGTGGCGGTCCTGCAGAACGTCGACGTGCTGGTCGTCGGGCGGGACAACCCCTCGCACAGTGGTGCCTATGCCGCGGTGTCGGTGACGAGCAAGGCCATCGTGTTCGGGGCCATCGTGCTCGGCGGTTACCTGCTCCCCGAGGCGGCCATCCGGTGGCGCCAGGGCGGCCATGCGCTGCGGCAGCTG
>CAYWDQ010000112.1:0-10147 GCA_964457065.1 uncultured Acidimicrobiaceae bacterium
GACGCATCCCAGCAGACCAGCCAGGCCAGGCCGTCAGGCCCGTGCTCGGCCTGCACGACCAGGTCCACGGCGACGAACGCAGCGGGCGCGTCCGGACCGGCCACGACGACGATCTCGGACGGCCCGGCAAAGGCCGACGCCACCCCGACGATGCCCGACACCTGGCGCTTGGCTTCGGCGACGTAGGCGTTGCCCGGCCCCGCGATGACGTCGACCGCGGGCAGGGTGCGGGTCCCGTAGGCCATGGCGGCGACCGCCTGCGCGCCCCCGATCCGGTACACCTCGTCGACCCCGGCGATCGAGGCTGCGCACAGTGTCGCCGGATCCACCTTGCCGCCTGCCGCCGGTGGCACGCACAGAGCGAGGCTCCCGACGCCGGCCACCCGGGCGGGCGCGGCGCACATGAGCACGGTCGAGGGGTAGCGCGCCCGGCCACCCGGTGCATAGATGCCGGCGCGCCCGACCGCCCGGGTGAGGTGCCCTACCGTGATGCCGCCGTCGACCAGGTCGCCGGGCGGGAGTCCCTCGTGCGCGTGGTACGCCAGGATGCGGTCGAACGCCACCTGTAGAGCCTCGGACAGGTCGGGATCGACGCTGGAGCGGGCCTCGTCGATCTCCGCGGCGGGGATCCGCAGGCCGTCGGACACGTCGACCCTGTCCAGCTCGGCCGTCCGGCGGACCACGGCGGCATCGCCATTGGTGCGCACATCGAGGAGGATCCGCGCCACGACGTCGTGAACCTCCGCCCCGGGGGCCGAAGGCCGCGGCAGAACGGCGTCGAACGGCGGCTTGGTGCCGCGCAGGTCCAGGACACGGAGGGACATGAGGTCTCAAGGCTACCGGCGGCCCCCCCGGGGCCCATTCCGGGCCGGCCTGCGACGAGGGCGGCATGCGCGGGGACCGGGGCAGCGGAACCAGAGCCCGCAGCGGGCGTGGGCCCGGAGGCGTCTCTTCGGGGCGCGACGGACCGTCACGGATCGGCCATCATCGCGGGATGTCATCCGCCGCCGAGATCTCCTCCTTGTCCTCCACCCTCGCCGAGCTGCACGAGCGGGTCACCGCCATGGCGGAGGGTGCGCTGTCGAGCGGCGACGAGGACATGGCGCACGAGCTCATCGCCGTCGAACGTGCGCTCGGGGGGGCGCTGCGGCGCCTTCGCCGCTTCTCCCAGGGCTCGAACCGGTGAGCCCCGCCGTCAGCCGTCCAGCCGCTCGGTGAGGACGACCCGGACCGTCGCACCGGCCTCCTTGCCGACGGCACGGCGGATCTCAGCCTTCACGGGCAGCTTGTGCGTGCCGTCCCCCAGGGCCATGAACGAGCTCTCGAACGGAACTCCGTCGACCGTGCCGCGCACCTTGACGAGGCCGCCCGTTCCGAAGAACTCAGCGGAACCGGGCATCACCACATAGGTCCAGCCGCCCTTCGAGGGACTCTTCTCGAGGGTGGCCCGGAACGACTTTCTCAGTGCGCGTGCCAGTGTCCGACCCTCACACGGCGTAGAGCACGAGCTCGTGGCCGAGCAGCGATGCCGCCGTGCGTAGCACTGTCTGGCGTTGGGTCACGACCGCACAATTGCGCCGCTCGGCCAGCTCCACCACCGCCACGACGCTGAGGTCCGACGTGTCACAGCGGGCCGCGAGCTCACCGGAACGGCGGGCTGCCTCGTCGCTGAAGGGCTCGACCTCGGTGCCGGCCAGCAGCTCACCGATCCGGTCACTGCGCGCCTCGGTCCGATATCCCTCGGCCACGGCCACGGCCGGGATCACCGGCACGATGCCGTTGGAGAGCGCGGCGCGATGGAGCGCCCACATCATGCGGTCGCCTCTGGCCGCCGCATGCAGGGCACCGAGCCCGTAGACGAGCCCTTCTCGGCGGTTCGCGCTCACCGCCGCCGGACGCGGGACGCCACGCCGGACACGCCCGAGCGCAGGCGGGCCAGGAGGGCTTCACCCGCCGCGAGCTCCTCGGCGCTGAGCGAGCCCGTCTCGCCCTCCCAGGCGGCGACGCCCCGGAGACCCTGGCGCACCCGCAGCTGCTTTTCGGCCGCCGACGAGAGCCACGCGCTGAACGAGACCCCGTCCTGCTTGGCCGCCTCCTCGACGGCCGATGCCACCTCGTCGTCGAGTGAGACCGACCGCTTGGTGACCATCGCCCGAGGGTAGCACCTCAAGTACTACCAGGGATCCACACCACCGCTGACCAGGACCGGAAACACCAATGCCGGCCCGAAGGCCGGCATTGGGCGAGTCGGCCAGGAGGCGGATCCCAGACACGACCCTTTTGGAACCAGGTGGCGGGAACCGGTTCCGGGGCTCATGGTAGCGGTTGTGTTTTCCGATTTCACCACGAGAAACCCGAATTGCCTAAAAAGGGGCCGAAAGGCCCATCGCGCGCCGATTACCGTACCGACGGGCAGAAATCGGCGAGAGGGCATGCGGCGTGGAGCGGTTTCCGGGCAATACATGTCTCCCGTCCGAGGAGGATGACCCGCAGGCTGAAGGCGCCTCGTTCCGGGGCGGGGATCAGCGCGTTGAGCTGTCGCTCCACCTTGACGGCGTCGCGCTGTTCGGCCGGGGCCAGACCCTCGAGAAGACCCAGGCGCTGGCTCACCCGCAGCACGTGGGTGTCGACGGGGAGACCCGGCAGCCCGAAGGCGACGCTGCGCACGACGTTCCCCGTCTTGCGTCCCACTCCCGGGATCGTCACCAGCTCGTCGAGCTCGCGCGGGACCTCGCCGCCGTAGCGGTCGCTGACGGCAGCGGCCATGCCGATGAGGCTCTTCGTCTTCGAACGGAAGAACCCGGTGGAGCGGATGATCTCTTCGACGTCCTCGGGGTTGGCACCGGCCAGGGACGCCGGATCCGGGTAGGCGGCGAACAGCACGGGCGTGACCATGTTGACGCGCGCATCGGTGCACTGCGCTGACAAGATCGTCGCAGCCAGCAGTTGAAACGGGTTCTTGAAGTCGAGCGCGCACAGCTCCTCCGCCGTGCCCGGGTAGCGCTCCGCCAGGCGTTCGACCGTGAGCCGCCCCCGGCCCTTCGGAGTCCTCGGCTTCGCCACTCGCTCACGGTACCGGGTTACGTTGGCCGGCGTGGACGTGGAGCGCATGGTGACGGTCGACCTCGACCACCTCGACGACACCGACCGTGCCGAGCTCTCCGCGCTCTTGGACCGGGCCGGCGCGGCAGGCGGCCACCCTGCACTCCCGGAGCCGCAGCTGCTCGCCGCCACGCATCCGGGCGCGGCGCCGGCGGAGGATCGCGTTGTGCTCGCCCGCGACCGGGGCGTGCTGGTCGGGTTCGCCCTGCTCTCGCCCGCCCAGGACGGCTCCACCGTGCTCCACGTCGTCGCGGATCGCGCCCCCTGGGCTGACGGCACCGATGACGCAGTCGGGTCCGCGCTGATCTGGCGCGCCGTGACCGAGGCGCCGGCCGACGCTCCCGTCCATCTGTGGGCCATGCACGCCGGTCCCGCCGACGACGACCGCGCCCGCGCGCACGGATTCGTCGCCGAGCGCGACCTCCTCCAGATGCGCGTCCCCCTGCCGCTCGCGCCCGACGTCGTGACGGCGACCAGGCCCCTGCCGACCCGTCCCTTCGTGCCCGGCCGCGACGAGGAGGCATGGGTCGACACCAACAACCGGGCGTTTGCCGGCCACCCCGAGCAGGGTGGGTGGACGGTCGAGCAGCTCCGCGAGCGCATGGCGGCGGAGTGGGTGGAGCTCGACGGGTTCCTCGTCGCCGACGATCCCGACGGTGCCGGCCTCATCGGTTCGTGCTGGACGAAGGTCCACCGTGACCGCACTCCCGTGCTCGGGGAGATTTACGTCATCGCCGTCGATCCGCGACACCACGGCCAGGGCTGGGGACGCTCCCTCACGGTGTCGGGGCTCGAGTCGCTGTGGCGGCGTGGTGTCACCGTCGGGATGCTCTACACCGACGCCTCCAACGGAGTCGCCGTCGCCCTGTACACGTCGCTCGGCTTCACCATCGACCACGTCGACCGGTCCTACCGCCGCGACCCCGCCTGACCGCCAACCGCCAACCGCCAACCGCCACCGCTCTGCGCCTGCGGAGCGGTCGGACCGGGCTCAGCTGGTGCCGGCGCCGATGGCGCGCCCGACCCCGAAGGTGACGGCGGCGGCCACCACCGTCACGGCGAGCTGCCGCAGGGCGGAGACCAGGGCCGGCCGTTCGGTGAACTTCGCGAGCACGACGCCCACGGCCAGCGAGGCCACCGCACCCAGGACGATCGAGAGCACGATGGCCAGTGTCCCCGAGGTGAATAGCCACGGCGCCAGTGGGATGAACGCACCCACGGCGAACGTGACGAAGGAGGCGGCGGCGGCCTGCAAGGGGTTGCCGAGGCTGTGCGACGTGATCCCGAGCTCCTCACGGGCGTGGGTCTCGAGGGCCAGCTCGGGATCCTGCATCACCTCGTTGACCATCTCGGTCGCGACGGCGGGGTCGATGCCTCGCTGGACGTACATGCTCCGGAGCTCGGCCGCCTCCCCCTCGGGGCTGCGGCGCAACGACCGGCGCTCCACCTCGAGCTCGCGCTCCATGAGCTCGCGCTGGGCGGTCATGGACAGGTACTCGCCGGCCGCCATGGAGAAAGAACCCGCGATCAGCCCGGCCACGCCGGCCAGGCGGACGAACGAGGCACCGGGATTGGCGCCGGCCACGCCCAGGACCAGCGAGACGTTGGTCACGAGGCCGTCGCTGATCCCGAAGACAGCCGCCCGGGCGCCTCCACCCCGGACGTCCCGGTGCTGGTGGACCGGCATGGCATCGTGCTCGTGCGCGTGGGTCACGGGAGTCAGCGTAGTGAGGTGCTCCAGGCCGGGTAGCGTCCCTCAGCGGAATAAACCCTGACCAGCGAGGAGCGCAGCATGCCCACCATCGTCGACGGTGTCGACGCCTTTCACGAGCTCGTCGGCAAGGAGCTCGGATACTCCGAGTGGCAGACGATCACCCAGGACCGGGTGAATCTCTTCGCCGAAGCGACCGACGACCACCAGTGGATCCACGTCGACCCCGAGCGCGCCGAGCGGGGTCCCTTCGGAGTCGCCATCGCCCACGGGTACCTCACGCTCTCGCTGGCCCCGGTTCTGTTGAACGAGGTCATCACCGTCGAGAACACCAAGTTCGGCGTCAACTACGGGTGCAACAAGGTCCGCTTCCCCTCACCGGTGCCGGTGGGCGCCCAACTCCGCATGGGGGTGACCGTGGCGGGCGTCGAGGACACCGACGGTGGCGTGCAGGTCACCTATGACCTCGTCATGCAGGTCAAGGACGCACCGAAGCCCGCATGCGTCGCCCAAGTGGTCTACCGCTACTACCGCTGACACCACCCCGCTCCATGGCGCCACGACGCAGGAAGGCGGGCGCCGATCCCGCGTCGACGGCGCCGCTGCCCACCGGTGAGGAGAAGACGGCGCGCGTGCGCGCCATGTTCGACACCATCGCGCCGCGCTACGACCTCATGAACCGCCTGATGACCTTCGGACTCGATCAGGCCTGGCGGCGCGGCGCCGTGGGGTCGCTCGCCCTGCCCGAGGACGCGCTCGTCCTCGACTTGGCCTGTGGGACCGGCGACCTCTCCCGGTTGGCGCGGCGCCGCGGCTACCGAGCGGTCGGGGCGGACCTGAGCGCGGGCATGCTGGCGGCCAACGGCGCATCCACACCGCTCGTCGAGGCCGACGGCAGCCGACTCCCCTTCTGCGACGGCGCCTTCGACGGCCTCGTGTGCGGCTACGCGCTGCGTAACTTCACCGACCTGGCGGCCACGCTCTCGGAGTGCGCCCGCGTCCTGCGCGCCGGCGGGCGGCTCGCCGTGCTCGAAGTCGATGCCCCGACGTCCCGGCTCTGGCGTGCCGGGTACGACGTGTGGTTCAACCGGGCCGTCCCCGCCCTGGGCGGCGCCCTCTCCGACCGGGAGGCCTACCAGTACCTCCCCCGCTCGGTGGCCTACCTTCCCCCCGCCCCGGTCCTGCGCCGGATGCTGCGCGAGGCCGGCTTCTCCGCCGTCGGGATCCGACCCCTGGCGGGAGGCCTGAGCCAGCTCGTGGTCGCCACCCGCGCCGGCACGGCGTGACGGACGCGCTCCACGCCCGAAGTGTCCCGCTGGGGTACGGGCCCGACGCGCTCCAGTTCGACGGGAGCCCGACGGTCCTCTTCGACCGCCCCGGGCTGACGCTGGTCGGGTGGGGCACGGCGCAGCTCGTCAGTGCGGCCGAGGCCCCGAGCGCACTGAGGGCCATCCCCTGCGACGACACGGTCCGGCGACCTGGCTCCGGGGTGGTGGCGCTGGGCGCGCTCCCCTTCGTCGGCGCCATGGCCGGCTACCTCGTCATCCCCCGGTTCTCCATGGGGATCTCACGAGACCCCGAGGGGCTCACCCGGCGCTGGGCCACCGCCGTCGGTCCGGCGGACGCGGCGCTCCCTGGCACCGACGACCTCTTCGACGCCGTGATCTGGCAGTACGGCACCACGCCCGAGGTCGCCGCCGACGACCCGGCGGTCATCTCCCTCTCGTCCTCCATGACCTCGGTGGCCTACGGCGACATGGTGGCTGACGCGGTCGCCGCCATGAGACGGCCGGGTGCCGTACTGCGCAAGGTGGTGTTGTCCCGTCCGGTCACGGTCCGGCTCGACGGCCCGCTCCCCCTCTCGGCCGTGCTGCGGCGGCTCCGTGCCGGCGAGCCCAACTGCACGATCTTCTCCATGCCGGTTCCCGACGGGACCTTCTTCGGAGCCAGCCCCGAGCTACTGGTGGCCCGGCACGGCGACAAGGTCTCGTGCCATCCCCTGGCCGGCACGGTGCCCCGCGGGGACACCGCACGCGCCGACGCGGACGCCCAACGCGACCTGGCCCGGTCCTCCAAGAGCCGCGACGAGCACGGGTACGTGGTCGCCGAGATCGCGGGCACGCTCACCCCTTACTGCGACGAGCTGTCAGTGCCCGAAGAGCCCTCCATGGTGGCGTTCCGCTCCGTCGCCCATCTCGGCACGAGGATCGATGGGCACCTCCGACAGCCGGTGGGGGTGCTCGAGCTCCTGGAGCACCTCCATCCCACGCCGGCCGTCGGCGGCACTCCGCGCGCCGAGGCGCTCGAGTTCATCGCGCGCCACGAGGCCGACCGGCGCGACTACTGGGCCGGGCCGGTGGGTTGGGTGGACGCCGCCGGTGACGGCGAGTGGATGATCGGGATCCGCAGCGCCCGGCTCGACGCCGACGGCGCCACCGTCACGCTGCGCGCCGGAGCGGGCGTCGTCGCGGACTCGGTCCCCGAGGCCGAGGCGGCGGAGACCAACGTGAAGCTGGCGACGGTCCTCGACGCCGTGGTCCCCGGCGCGTCAGTGCAGCTGCGGTGAGCGGGCCGGCGTCGGCTCGCCGGCGACGGCGGCCACGTGGGTGGCGGCGAGGGGGATCTTGACCAGCAGGGTCGCCCCCGGCCGCGAGCCCGGCGCCGAGAGCACCTCGGCCGAACCGTGCAGGGCCTCGGCGATGGCCCGGACGATGGCCAGCCCCAACCCGGTGCCCGCGGCCGACCGCGAGGGATCGCCCTGGTAGAAGCGGTCGAAGACGCGGGTCGCCTCGGGGTAAGGGATCCCCGGCCCGTTGTCGGACACCTCGATGTACCCCATGCGCTGCGACACACCCGTCGACACGCTGACGTCGGTGCCCGGCGGCGTATGGGCCAACGCGTTGCGCACCAGGTTGTGTGCCACCTGCGCGAGACGCTCGCCGTCGCCGATCACCACCACCGGCGAACCCGGCTGGAGCATCAGGTGGTGGCCGTGGGCCACCGCGTTGGAGTCGCCCACGGCGTCGGCGCAGATGCGCTGCAGGTCGACCGGTTCCGCCCGGAGCGGCCGGCCCCGGTCCAGCTCGGCCAGCAGGAGGAGGTCCTCGACCAGCCCACCCATGCGGGTCGCCTCCTCCTCGATGCGCTTCAGCGCCTTGCGCCGCCCCGCCTCGTCGGAGAACCCGCCCCGCCCCAACAGCTCCGCGTAGCCCCGGATGGAGGTGAGCGGCGTGCGGAGCTCGTGCGACGCGTCGGCCACGAACTGGCGCAGGCGGTCCTCGGACGCCGACTTCTCGGCGAAGGCCCCCTCGATCTGGGTCAGCATCTCGTTGAGCGCCACACCGAGGCGGCCCACCTCGGTGTCGGGGCGACCCTCGGGCACGCGCCGGGTCAGATCTCCCGAGGCGATGGCATCCGCCGTCCCCGCCATCTGGCGCAGTGGGCGCAGGCCCCGGCGCACGACCACCATGACCAGCACGCCCATGGCCAGCAGGACCGCGAGGCTGGCGATCAGCTCGACCCGGCGCAGCGAGGCGAGCGTGTCGTTGGTCGGGTTGAGCGAGATGGAGGTGATCAGCGTGCCCTGGGGCACGGTGACGGCGACGGTGCGGTACTCGCCGTCCGGGTCGCCCGTGCTGCCGAGGATGACCGCGTCGGGGTCGGGGCGCAGCGTGCCGGCGTAGCGCCCGACGTGGACGCGGCTGTAGATGTCGGGCACCTGCTGGACCGGGATGTCCTTGGTCAGGATCGGCGCCGGGTCGGGTCGGGCCGTCGAGCCCGAGGGGCGGCGCAGGATCACCTGCCCGTTGCGGTCGAGCAGCGTCACGTACACGTCGGAGGAGACCCGCCGCGAGATGTCGGCCTCGTTGACCGCCATCTTCCTGCCCGCGGCGAAGGTGAGGTAGTTGAAGCCGAGCGCCTCGTTCTGGGCCAGCGTGTTGTCGGCCTGGCCGTAGAGGAAGGAGCGGACCGAGGCGTACGTGACCACGTCGGCGACCAGGAGGCCGACGACCAGCAGCAGTGCTACGACGGCCACGAGCCGCTTCTGGAGGCTCATCCTTCCCGGGGCAGTCGCAGGGTGTAACCGACGCGGCGGATGGTGTGGATGAGCGCCGGCTCTGTGGCGTCGACCTTCTTGCGCAGGTAGCTGATGTAGGTCTCCACGATGTTGGGGTCGCCGCGGAAGTCGAAGCCCCAGACGTTGTCGAGCAGCTCGGACTTGGAGATGACCCGCCGGGCGTTCTCCATCAGGTAGTGCAGGAGGTTGAACTCGGTCGCCGTGAGGTCGATCGGGGCGTCGTCCCGCCACACCTCGTGGGTGTCGATGTTCATGGCGAGGTCGGCGAACTGCAGGGTCGAGACGTCGGCGGCCGCGATCTCCCCGGCCCGGCGCAGGATCGCCCCGATGCGAGCCATGAGCTCCTCGATGCTGAAGGGCTTCGTCACGTAGTCGTCGCCCAGGCTCAGGCCCTCGACCTTGTCCTGGGTCGTGTCCCGCGCCGTCAGGAAGACGATCGGCATCTGCTCACCCTGGTTGCGCATGCGCCGGCAGACCTCGTTGCCGTCGAAGTCGGGCAGCATGACGTCGAGCATCACGAGGTGGGGGCGGAAGGTGCGCACCTGCTCGAGCGCCTCGGCGCCGGTGGACGCCACGTCGACCTGGTAACCCTCGAACGAGAGGGCGGCCGAGAGCAGCTCGGCGATGTTGGGCTCGTCGTCGACGACCAGGATGCGCGCCGCCGGTGCCTCGATCGTCATGTCCCCGGCGCGCCCGTGCTCATGGTGACCGGACGGGATCCTCGGCGCCGCTCAGGCTCCGGGGCCCGTCGCCGTCCTCGGTTCCTGCCTTCCCTGCGGACCCGGCAGGTCCGGCTCCTGCGGCGGAGAGGACGTCGGTGCCGGCTGCACGCGGCGTGCGCCCGAAAGCCCGGACCAGGCGCCCGAGACCCCACCAGGTCACGAGCCCGAGCGCCTCGATCACGATGATCGACGACATCTTCGACTCGCCGGCCTCGCGGTCGACGAAGCTGATCGGCACCTCGGTGAGGGTCGCACCGTGCTGCTTGGCCCGGTACGTCATCTCGATCTGGAAGCCGTACCCCTCGGCCCGGATGCGGTCGAGGTCGAGCCGCTGCAGGATCCTGGCCGAGTAGGCCCGGTACCCCGCCGTCGAGTCGGCCACGCCGAGCCCGAGGACGGCGGATGCGTAGAGGTTGCCACCCTTTGACAGGAGGTGGCGGTGCCAGGCCCAGTTGGGGATGGAACCGCCCTCGACGTAGCGCGAGCCGATGGAGACGTCGAAGCCCTCCTCGAGCGGTGCGATCAACGAGGGCA
>CAYWDQ010000113.1:0-10036 GCA_964457065.1 uncultured Acidimicrobiaceae bacterium
CAGCGCGATTTTGCCTTCCATGCGGGCCAGTGCTGCTCCCAGACAGAAGTGGATTCCGTACCCGAATGCGACGTGCAATCGAAAGTTACGGCGAACGTCGAACTGATCCGCTTCGGGATAGACGCGTTCATCGCGCCCCGCTGAACCCGTCAACAAGAGCACCTTGGAGTCCGCCGGGATGAGATGCCCGTGGAGCTCGACTTCTTCGGTCAGCCACCGACCTTGTACGGGTGACGGAGCCTCGTAACGAAGGAGCTCCTCGATGGCATTGGGTATCAGATCCGGATTTTGCGCCAGCGCGGTCAGCTGCTCCGGATGGTCCGCCAGGATGAGCCCGGCCCAACCCAGCAAGCGGGCCACGGTCTCCGTGCCGGCACTGACGAGCAGGATCCCGAACGCCGTGCATTCCGAATCGGTGAGGCGCCGTCGGACGCCGTCATTGCCAACGATCTCGGATTGCACGAGGTCCGTCAGCATGTCGTCTCGCGGTGTTTGTTTCCGCTCCTCGACCTGTCGGCCGATGTAGTCGTACAGCCACGCCGCGGACTCCAGGGACGCGTCATTGGCCATGCCAACCCCGGGTTCCAGGTGGAAAAGGCCGTCGATGTGGTGGCGGACGTCTTCACGGTCCGATGGCGGGACGCCGAGCAAGGTGGCAATGACCGTGGCCGGGAGACGGGCGCCGAAGTCCTGCACGTAGTCGAAGCCTTCCCGACCCTGCTGAATATCGAGGAGCCCTGCGCAGAGCGCTCGGATCTCGTCCTCGAGCTCTGCGACCCGGCGCGGCGTGAAAGCCTTCGACACCAAACGGCGCAGGGCGGTGTGCTCCGGTGGGTCGAGGAAGATCATCATGCCCTCGCTCTGGGCCTCCTCGGTCATGGCTTCCAAGACGGTGGAATGCGCCGAGCTGTATCGCTGCGGGTCCCGGTGGGCTCGCTCGACATCCTCGAACCGACTCAGGGCCCAAAAGTCGTATTCCTCGTTGTAATACGCCGGCGCCTCGTCGCGGAGGCGCTTCCACACCACATGCGGATCATCCTTGAGCGATTCGTCGAACGGGTCCCACTGCAGGTCGTCAGGTTGACCGGGGATTCTGCTCATTCTCACCACGACTCCCATAATAGAACGAGGTTTCGATGGTCCAGAACCCATGACTTTATCGGGTTTTTCGCTGACTACTAGACTCCTCTTCTAGTGATTGCGCGACTGCCCGGGACGAGGGCGTCGCATCAGAGGACAGGCTGAGATATGGCAGAACCGGTATCGCCGAACGTATTGACCGAAGACCAACGTGCACGCCGTCAGCGCATCATCGATGCGGGTCTCGTGCTCCTGGAGCGCAACGAGTACGAGCGCATTCAGATCAAGGACGTGGCCGAGGAGGCCGACGTCGCTCTCGGGACGCTGTACCACTACTTCTCGTCAAAGGAGCATCTCTTCGCAGAGGTGCTGGTCAAGTGGGCCGCCACGCTGAGGTCGAGCCTCACACGTCATCCCCCACAGGGTCAGACGCCTCGGGAGAAGCTCACCGACGCACTCCACCGCTCGGTGCGGGCCTTCCAGCACCAGCCCCAACTGGCCCGGCTCATCGCGTCACTCGAGCTGTCGTCGGACCCTTTCGCCACCGAGATCCTCGAACGGCTGGACCAGACGACGACCGGCGTGTACATGGAATTGCTCGAGGATCTCGAGCCCGGCCGGGCACGGACGATCGTCCGGACGATGGATGCCGTTCTCGACAGCCAGTTGCGTTCATGGTCTGCAGGCCGTATGCCGATCACGGGCGTGTACGACCACCTGAGCGAGAGCATCGCCCTCATCTTCCGAGACGGCCCTGAGGCCCCGGCCGATCAGGTCCAGCCCCGCCGAGAGGCCGCCGCAGTGAGACAGGTCCGTTGAACGCGATGCGGACACAGCTGCCGCCGACGTTCTGGGATCTCGTTGTCCGGGCCGTCGAAGAGAGACCGGAGGCACCGGTCGTGTCAGACGATCACGGCAGGTCGTTGACCCGAACTCAGATTTACGACGCAGCCGAGGCATCTGCCGCCGCGCTCACAGCCCGTGGAGTCGGGATGGGAACGGTGGTGTCCTGGCAACTGCCGACGTCGATCGAGGCTGCCGTACTCCTCCTCGCATTGGCTCGGATCGGCGCGGTGCAGAACCCGTTGATCCCAATTCTGCGCGAGCGGGAGGTGGCGTTCATCACCCGACAGGTCGGCACCGAGTACTTGATCGTGCCGGAGGAGTGGCGTGGCTTCCGGCATGGTGCAATGGCGCAGGAACTCGCACGGACTGCAGGCTTTGCCGTGATGGAGGTCGACCTGGACGACCTCGGAGCCCCAGGATCCCGCGAGGGGCTCAGGCTGCCGACAGCAGACCCGGACGCGCTCACGCCGCCCGCGTCAGTCGACGGGCCCCGTTGGATCTATTACTCATCGGGCACGACCGCCGAACCCAAGGGCGCCCGCCACACCGACGCCAGCATCATGGCCTCGGCCAACGCCTTGCTCGAGCTGATGGGATTGGGCGAGAAGGACATCTATCCGATCCCCTGGCCGGTCACGCACATCGGCGGCGCTTCGGTCCTCGCCGCAAGCCTCCGCGGTGGAGTCCATCTCGTCCTCTTCGAGACCTTCGACCCCGCGACGACGCCTGGCCGGATGGCTCAATACGAGCCGACGGTGCTGGGCACCGCTGTCCCGTTTTTCCGTGCGTACCTCGACGCCGCCCACGCGGCCGGTGACCAGCCGCTCTTCCCCTCCTTGAAGTTCGGATGTTTCGGGGGAGCCCCCGTCCCCACCGAGATCCACGATGAGATGCGATCCATGTTCGACGTACCCCTGGTGGGCAGCTGGGGTCTCACCGAGTTCCCCAACGCCACGTCGGCAGCACCGACTGACGCCGCCGAGATCGTCTCGACGTCCGTCGGTCGTCCGGCGTCGGGTGTCTCGGTGCGCGCCGTGGACCCAGGCGGCAACGTCTGCGGCCCCGGACAAGAGGGCGAGCTCCAACTCCAGGGTCCGCAGAGCTTCTCCGGCTACGTCGATGCGACACTCGACGAGGATTCGATCGACGCCAGCGGATGGTTCCACACCGGGGACCTCGGGACGATCGATGCGGCCGGAAACGTCCGTATCACGGGCCGCCTCAAGGACATCATCATCCGTAACGCTGAGAACATCTCGGTGGTCGAGGTCGAGGAGATGCTCTACCGCCATCCCGGCGTCGCTGATGCGGCGGTGTTCGGACTACCCGACCCTCGCACGGGTGAACGAGTCGTGGCCGTCGTCGTTCTTCGGGATGGACGCGAGGTCGAGCTCACCGACATCCGCGAGCACTGCCGCCTTCAGGGCCTCGCTGTGCAGAAGTGCCCCGAGCAATTGGAAGTCGTCGACGCGTTGCCGAGGAACGCCATGGGCAAGGTCCTCAAACAGGAACTGCGATCGCGACTGACCTCGCCCCCGTGAGGGACGCCGGCGTGTCCGCAACTCCTCGGCCTGCTCCCTAGCCTGTCACCGCAGCTTCCACTCTCTTCGCTTCTGCTGAGCGAAGAGCTCCTGACCCTCTCGCAGCGCCCGCGCGCTCGTGCCCAGCTGGAGGAAGACGTTTCCCAGTCCAAGAGCTTGCTCCGGCGAAAGGCTCCTCGCTGCCCACAACGTCCGCAGAGTCGCCTGAACGCTCGTCGGCGGTTGTGACGCGATGACCTCCGCCAGCGATCGGCTGGCTTCCAGCAGCTCCGCCGCCGCGACCACTTCACACACCAGTCCCGCCTCACGGGCCGTCTGCGCCGAAAGGCGTTCATGAACCCCCACGAGGCTCATTCGCACCAGGTCCCCGAACGCCATCCTGCCGGTCAGCAGGATGGGTTCGTATGAGGCCGTCATCCCGTAGGTCACGTGTGGGTCGAAGAAGGTGGCGTTCGCCGCCGCGATGATGATGTCGCTTTCGCCCAAGAGGTAGAACCCACCACCACATGCCATGCCATTGACCGCAGCAATGACGGGCTTCCACAACCCCTGGCTCTTCGGTCCTATCTTTTGTCCCGGGTCGTCGTAGGTAAAAGGGTCGAACTCTTCGTCAGTCGGAATATCGCCACGATCGATGCCCGTGCAGAACGCTTGGCTCCCCGCGCCTGTCAACACAACGACCCTTACCTCGTCGTCGACACGAATGTGACGCCACACGGCTGCGAGCTCACTTTGCATGCGCTCGTTGAACGCATTGTGGACCTCGGGCCGGTTCAGTGTCACATGGGCGACATGGTCACGAACGGCATAGGTGACGGTACTGAGATCGTCAGGGATGACCAGGCTGTTCATCGGCTGAACATATCAAACGCCGCGTGATGGGCTGCGGCCGCGCGTGGCGGGATCTCACGCTGCGCGCATCCGCGGTCGGCCCGTCCATCACACTGCTAATATAATATACGAACTCTCTTCTTTTCTCTATCGGCCACCGGGGTGCCCGTTGACACGGGCCTCCGAAACTCTCATGAGCACGAAGGGAAGCCGAAACAATGATCGACCCGGTGACAACGGCCGACGGTGCCGGCGTGGTGGATGCTGGCGAACATCTCGACGTCAGCCAACTCTTCCGCCTGGACGGACGGGTAGCCCTGATCACCGGTGGCACCCGCGGGATCGGGCGGGCCATCGCCGAAGGTTTCGGCCGGGCCGGTGCTCGCGTGGTCGTCGCGAGCCGAAAGCCCGAGGCGTGCGCGGCGACCGAGGAAGACCTGAGCTCGGCAGGCATCGACGCGGCGGGTATCGCATGCCATATGGGCTCACTGGAGGATGTGCGTGCCCTCGTCGCTGCCACCGCGGAACGATTCGGCGCGATCGATGTCGTCGTCAACAACGCGGCCAATGCCCTTTCCGAGCCCATCGGCAACTTCACCGAGGCGGGCGTCACCAAATCGATCGACGTCAATGTCAAAGGCCCCATCTTCCTGGTCCAGGAATCTCTTCCCTACCTCCGGGAATCGCACCATGCGTCTGTGATCAACGTCGTATCGGCGGGCGCCTGGCTGTTCTCCGCCACCGTCGCCCACTATGCCGCCGCAAAGGCCGCCATGGTCGCGTACACCAAGGCGCTCGCGGCCGGCCTGGCCCCCGACGGCATCCGGGTGAACGCCCTCGCCCCCGGCTCTGTCGACACGGACATGGTGCGCGCTACCGGACCGGCAGCCACCGCCCACATGGCCGGCGCGTGCCTGTTGCGCCGAGTGGCGAACGCCCACGAGATGGTGGGGCCCGCCCTCTTCCTCGCCTCCGATGCGTCGAGCTACGTGACGGGCACCGTGGTCCACGCGGATGGTGGTCTCGTCACCCGCTGACGGTGAACTCCTCGCCGGCTTCAGGTGAAGTCGGAGCCGCCGTCCACGTTCACATCAGCTCCCGTCATGTAGCTGTTCGTGCGTGAGCCCAGGAAGGCGATGACAGGCCCGATCTCGGCCGGGCTCCCGGCCCGCCCGAGGAACGCCGGATGCCCGAAGTCCTCCGTGATGACCCGCATGGCATCGGTCAGGCTCTCCGGGTCAACGCCCCGTTCGGGTGGAAGCGACCGCAGGTACCCCTGCAGCCCTTCCGAGAGGAATGATCCGGGCGAGACCGTGTTCACGAGGATGCCGTCGGGAGCCAGCGCCTGGGACAGGTTCTTGGTCAGACTGCTGAGAGCCGCCTTGGCCGCCGTGTATGCCACGAGGCCCGGGCTCTGCCGCCGGGTGGAGTGGGCCGAGACGTTCACGATCCTCGAGAACGACCCACGGCGGAGCATCGGTAGTGCGCGGCGAACCGTGCGGACTGCGCTCAGCACCCCGATGTCGAAGGTGGCCCGCCATTCCTCGTCGTCGAGGCCCTCGAAGGCACCGATCCCGACCTCGACCGGTCCCGCCGCGTTCACAAGCACCTCCAGACCATCCCAGCGCTCGCCGAGACGGTCGATGGCTGCATTGACCTCAGCCAGGCTCGTCAGGTCCGCCACCAACGCGATGCTCTCGGGGCTCCCGGCGGAGCTCAGCGCGGCGACGGTGTCATCGAGTGCAGCACTGGCGCGGGCGAGTACCGCCACCCGAGCGCCCTCCCGGGCAAAGGTCTCTGCGGCGGCCCGTCCCATGCCCCGCGAGCCGCCCACCACCAGCACCCGCGCGTCCGAAAGCCCGAGATCCATTCGCCCCCATTCTTTGCCGGGCCGCGTGCCCCGCGGCGCCACCAGTGCCTTGGAATCCTAGGTCTGCGACTCGCGGAGCGTCGGGACCTCATCTAGGTTCGCGGCCACACCGGTCGGCCGACCTTTCTGTGCATCGAACGACGCGCCTGAGAGGTCCCCTCACCCAGCTGAGACGTCGATGGGGGTTGGACCCAGTGGCCGGCCGGTCGCTGTACATCAGTCCTCTGTCATCGGGGCAGGCAGGCCCTCCTGCAAGATTCCCGAGAACAGCCCTCCGGTAGCTTTACCCAATGGCAATGCCAGGGCCGCCAGAGCTTGGCCGTGGCGTCGTCGTGCTGCCCGGCGTGGCCCCGCCCGAGCCTTGGAAGAACTGTCCTCGTCTCCGCATAGGGCACGAGACCCTGACCGACCCGGTCCCCGCGCTGGAGACCCTGTTCCAAGCATGGTTCGAGCGCCGGCCCGTGGTCGTGGAGGTGGCCGCCGACCCGGAGGCGCTGCGGGAGCCCGAGGTGTGTCACCGGCCGGTGTATGACCTCAGCCCCCGCTTCGAGTTCTCCCGGGAACGCCTTCAGTTCATCGTTTGGGCGAACAACTATGACGCCCGGAACGGAGACCCGGTCTGGTGGCACGGACGCAAGGCCGCCAGGATCTTCGGTGATGACGGCGTCAGAGAGACTGGACCGGCTGACATCGTGCTGGGTGACGGAACACCGCTGTACGTCGACGGGGGACCGTTCGCTCCCCCGCCGCTCCCCGGTGGCATCGGCGTGGTGCATCGCTGGAACACGGAAGCAGGATCCCTCTCAGCCGTCGCCTACCACCAGCCTGGGGCCGACCTGGCCCCGGACCAGCTGGCGGCCGTCGGCCATCCAACCGGTGGCGCCAGGGTCATTGCCCCGGCGGGTTCGGGAAAGACTCGGGTCCTCACCGAGCGCCTTCGCCACATGATCGAGGGCAGTGGTGTGGAGCCGACCACGGTGACCGCGCTCGCATTCAATACGAAGGCGGCTGGTGAGATGCGCGAGCGGTGCGGCGATCTCGTCACCTCTCGAGGACCGCACATCCGGACGCTCAACAGCGTGGGTCTGTGGATCTGCAACGAGTACGGAGGCCAAGGCCGGTTGAGCGTCTACGAGGAGCCCCAGGTGCGGGACCTCGTGCAGGTCGTCTTCGAGGTCCGTCGCCAGGCCAACACCGACACCGTCCTTCCCTACATCGACGCGCTTTCCGCGGTCCGCCTCGGACTGTCCTCGCCGGTAACCGTCGAGGACGAGATCCCGGACGCCCGTGGCCTGGCCTCCGGGTTCGACACGTACCGAACGGCACTGTGCGAGGCGGGCGCGCTCGATTTCGACGAACAGATCTACCGGTCGATCGAGATCCTGCTCTCTGACCCGGAAGCCCGGACCTCCGCCCAGAGGCGCTGCCGGCACCTCCTCGTGGACGAGTTCCAGGACCTCAACGCCGCCCACATGCTGCTGATCCGCCTCCTGTGTGCCCCGACCTACAGCTGCTTCGGTGTCGGAGACGACGACCAGGTCATCTACGGGTACTCGGGCGCTACGCCCGAGTACCTCATCGACTTCGGGGAGTACTTCCCCGGAGCACACGGGTACGCGCTGGAGGTCAATTACCGGTGCCCGCCCCAGGTCGTTACCGCTGCGAGCAACGTGCTGTCGTACAACCGCCAGCGGATCCCAAAGACGATCACCACACCTGCAGGGCGGAGCGACACGCTCGCCGACTTCGACCCGCCCGTCCGGGGGCGAGGGTCGGTCTCGGTCCTGAGCTCGCCAGCTGAGGAGCTCCCGCAGACAGCCGTCGCCGCGATCTCGGCGTGGAGAGCCGGCGGGGTCGAGGACACCGAGATCGCTGTCCTGTCGAGGGTCAACTCGACACTGCTCCCGGTCCAGATCGCCCTCATGGAGGCGGGAATCCCCTGCACTACCCCCCTGGGCGCGAACGTCCTCCAGCGAACGGGAATCCGCACCGCGCTCGCATATCTGCGGATAGGCCTGGCCCCGGGTGACATCCGCCGCGACGACCTCGTACAGACCATCCGGCGACCTTCTCGAGGCATCGCACCCAATGCGGTGACCATGCTCTCCGAACGGAGCGTGACGTCCGTTGCCGATATCCGGCGCCTCGCCAATCGCCTCTCGGGAAGGGACGTTCCCAAGCTGTTGGATTACGCAGACTCAGTCGAGTCCGTCGTCGTGGCGTGCCGGGAGTCCGCGGCGACCGCGTTGCGGGCCATTCGAGTGCAGGTGGGCCTCGGAGAGACGATGGACGTGTTGGACTCGTCCCGGCGAGAGGCAGACAGGTCGACCCACGCCGACGACCTCCTCGCCCTCGAGTCGGTGGCAGCCCTCCACCCAGACGTTGCCACCTTCGAGACGTGGCTCCGGGGCGTGCTCGAGCGGCCACAAGCTGACGGGCCGGCCGTGCACCTCTCGACGATCCACAAGATCAAGGGCCGGGAGTGGGAGCACGTCGTCCTCTACGGTGCATCTCGGGGGCTTCTCCCCCACCGTCTGAGCGACGACGAAGAGGGGGAACGGCGCGTCTTCCATGTGGCGCTGACTCGAGCGATCCGCCAGGTGCTCGTTCTGGCCGACGCCGATGAGCCGTCTCCCTTCGTGGCCGAGATCGATGGCAGCAGGCCCCATAGCCCGATATCGCCCGCCGCCAGGGCGAGCCGCAGTCCGGAGGCAAGCCGAGCCGGACCACATCGCAACGGGCGCGGCTTCTCACGACCCGTCGCACCCACCCCGGCCGTGGCCGCGGATATCGGCCTCATGATCGAGTACGGGGGCCATTCCGGAGCCGTCGTCGACCTCACCGACCGAGCGGCGGTGATCCGGGTAGGCAGCGCGCAACTCAAGGTGCCCTTCGGCTCTGACGTGCGCGTGGACGGGCTGACCGTCATGCTTGGTGCCCCGGGCGGGGAGGCCGGTCCCGAGCGGTCGACCCTGGCATGTGAGAGCGCTCTTCGAGCGTGGCGCTCCGAGGCGGCGAAACGAGCCGCAGTGCCGGCCTACGTCGTGCTGAATGACAGCGAACTGGTCGGTATCGCAGCCCGCCGGCCCACGACGCTCGCCGAATTGGCAAGGTGCAAGGGTATGGGACCCATACGACTCGAGCGTTGGGGTGATGAGCTGCTGGCCATTCTGAACGGCGTGGACAGTGACCGTCACTCAGGAGCCCAGGACTGAGTTACTGACTCGAGTCTCCGACACAAGCGGCGAGGAGGGATGGGTTCCGTTGATGCCGATTCACCGACACGCCACCCGAACGCGGCAGACGTGGATTCGAGGTAGTTCTTCGAATCCGGGGTCGACCGTCGTGACCGGGTGTTCGGACGCAAGCGACGTCAGCCCACCGGGCTGCAGGACCAACGCGGCGACGACCGCCCCGGCCACGAAGATCAGGGAGGACCACAGGAACGCCGTCGTGTAGCTGTGGAGGAGGGCCGCCTGGAGATTGGCCGGGGTCGCCGCCCGACCGACCAGGTAGGAGGCGGCGGCACTGGCGGCAAGCGTGTTGAGCAGCGACGTGCCGATGGACCCCCCCACCTGTTGCGCGGTGTTGAGGGTGGCCGATCCGACGCCGGCGTCTTGGGGCGCCAATCCCAGGGTACCGGCGCTGAAGGCGGGGGCGACGCTCAGTCCGAACCCGACACCCAACACGATGAGGTAGGGAAGCACGTGGCTGACGTAGGACGAGTGCAATCCGACCAGGTGGAGCCCGAACAGCGCCACGGCCGAGATGAGCAACCCGATCGGCACGATCGGCTTGGGCCCGACCTTCGGCAAGAGGATGCGATTGGACACCTGCGCCGTCGCGGCCAACACCGCCACCAGGGGGA
>CAYWDQ010000114.1:0-10019 GCA_964457065.1 uncultured Acidimicrobiaceae bacterium
GTAGTCCATCCGGGTGACGTTGGTGGACCCCTGGACGTAGGTGAGCTCCTCGGCCGTCTTCTCCATGCCGGTGTGCAGGTAGCCGATGATCGGCTTGGTGCGCAGCACCGTCTCGCCGTCGAGCTCGAGCATGAGCCGCAGCACGCCGTGGGTCGACGGGTGCTGCGGCCCCATGTTGATGATCATGGTCTGGTCGTCGCGGCGCTCGATGTCGATGTCGCCGGGGTCGACGTAGCCGCCCTCGGGGAGACGCAGCACCGCGCCGACCTCCTGGCGCAGCTCGCCGGCGGTGGTGGTGTCGCGGGCCGCCAGCTCCTGGGCCCCCTCGGACGTCTCCGCGACGAACGCCGGCTCCTCGGCATGGCGGTGCGCGGCCTCGGTCTCCTCCAGCCCCGGTTCCACGGACTCGGTGCCTGCGTCCGGGCCGGCCTCGCGCTCGTCGTCGTGCTCGTGCTCGGTCATCGCGGTCCGGGCGCTTCCTTGAACTGCACGGGCACCCGCCCCACGCCGTAGTCCTTGCGCAGCGGGTGGCCCTCCCAGTCCTCGGGCATGAGGATGCGGGTCATGTCGGGGTGACCGGTGAAGAGGATGCCGACCATGTCGTAGGCCTCGCGCTCCATGGCGTCGGCCCCGGGGTACACGTCGACGATGGTGTCGACCACCGGATCGGACTCGGGAAGCTGCACCCTGATGCGCACACGCTGGCGCATCGAGAGCGAGAGCAGGTTGACGACCACCTCGAAACGCTCCGGCGCCACGCCCTCGGGCAGCGACCGGCCCGGATGGGTCAGGTAGTCGACGCCGCACAGGTCGGCGCACGTCTCGAAGCCCGCGTCGCGGAAGGCGGCCACCATCTGCTTGTAGGTGTCGCGGTGGGGGAACGCGAGCTGGTCCACCCGGACATCGGGCAGCCGGGGCACCTCGGGGAGGACACCCGCGGGAGGCGCCGCCGGGGCGGCGGTCGGGGTGCTCTCGCTCACCGCGGCGTGGCCACCCGCACGGCGTCGGGCACGGTGGGGACCCAACCTCCCGTCGCCTGCTCACCGGCCGGGATGGACGATCCGGGGCGCCGCGTGATCTCGCCGGTGCGGATCTTCTCGTGCAGCGTCAGGATGGCGTGCAACAGCGTCTCGGGCGACGGGGGGCAACCGGGCGCGTAGACGTCGACCGGGACAATCTGGTCGACGCCCTGCACGATGGCGTAGTTGTTGAACATCCCACCGGTCGACGCGCACACGCCCATGGAGATGACCCACTTGGGCTCCATCATCTGGTCGTAGACCTGGCGCAGCACGGGCGCCATCTTCTGGGAGACCCGGCCGGCCACCACCATCAGGTCGGCCTGGCGCGGCGAGGCCCGGAAGACCTCCATCCCCAGCCGGCTGATGTCGTAGTCGGCGGCGCCGACCGACATCATCTCAATGGCGCAGCAGGCCAGCCCGAAGGTGGCCGGCCACACGCTGTTGCGCCGGGCCCACTTGACCAGGTCCTCCATGCGACCGGTCAAGAAGTTGTGCTGAAGATCCTCGAGCCCCATCCCTCAAGCCGCCTCGCCCGAGGTCGGGCGCGCCCCGCTGATGCGGGAGATGGTCGACTCCGAGGTGCGGCTCGGCATGCCCGGCTGCAGCGTCTTGGGCGGGCCCCACGTCAGGGCGCCGTTGGAGATGAGGTACACGAACGACACGAAGACGACGGCGGCGAACACGATCACCTCGATGAGGCCGAACGTGGCGATCTGGTGGAACACCACCGCCCAGGGGTAGAGGAAGACGATCTCGATGTCGAAGATGATGAAGATCATGGAGACCAGGTAGAAGCGCACCGGGAAGCGCTGGGGCGGTTCGACGTTGGGCACGATGCCGCACTCGTACGGCGCGAGCTTGGCCACCGTCGGCTTCTTCCTCGGCGCGAGCATCGCAGACGAGACCAAGGAGAAGGCGGTGAACGCGAGGCCGAGCAGCCCCAGGATGAGGATCGGGAGGTACTGGTCCACTGTGATCCGTTTCTACCATGCGGCCCGTTCGCCAGGCACATCCGCGGCGCTGGTCAGAGGCCCCGGCGACGGACCTACGATGCCCTCGTGACGGCACCCGACGCGACCCCCCCTCCACGCCCCCCCAAGAAGGCGCCGAGGACGGCGAAGGCGCCGGCGAAGAAGACCCCGGCCAAGAGGGCCGCGGCCAAGAAGGCGCCGGCGAAGAAGCAGGCCGCGGCCAAGAAGGCGCCGGACGAGAAGACCCCGGCGAAGAAGACCCCGGCGAAGAAGACTCCCGCCAAGAGAGCCGCCGCCAAGAAGGCGGTGGCGGCAACCCCCGCAGCCGCCGGGGCGACCGCACCGCGGCGGACGGCGGGGCGCGTGCACGACGTGGTGGTGGTCGGCGCCGGGCCGGCCGGGTCCTCGTGCGGCTACTGGCTGGCCGATGCCGGCTGGGACGTGGTGGTCGTGGAGAAGAAGGAATTCCCGCGGGAGAAGACGTGCGGCGACGGGCTGACGCCCCGGGCCGTGCGCCAGCTCGCCGACATGGGCCTCGAGGACGCCATCGCCGGCTCGCACCGCTTCACCGGGCTGCGGGCGTACGGGTTCGGCCACTCCATGGAGATGCAGTGGCCCGAGCACCCCAACTTCCCCTCCTACGGCTACACGATCACCCGCCACGACCTCGACGGGCTGGTCGCCGACGGCGCCGCCCGGGCCGGGGCGACCCTGATGCAGGGGACCGAGGTGGTGGGGCCGATCGTCGACGAGGGCGCGGCCACCGGCGGGCCCCTGCCCACCCTGACCGGCGTCACGGTCAAGGCGAAGAGCGGCGGCACCCGGGCCATCAAGGCCCGCTACGTGGTAGTGGCCGACGGGTCGAACTCGCGCATCGGCCGGATGCTGGGCACGTCGAGACGCCGCGACCTGCCGATGGGGATGGCCCTGCGCGGCTACTACACCTCGGATCGCCACGACGACCCGTTCATCGAGTCGCACCTGGACATCCGCGACGCGGAGGGCAACGTGGTGCCCGGGTACGGCTGGATCTTCCCCATGGGCGACGGCCGGGTCAACGTCGGCGTCGGCCTCCTCTCGACCGAGCAGCGCTGGAAGGGCTTGAACACGAGCCATCTCATGGACGCCTTCGTGGGCTATGCGCCCGAGTCGTGGGGACTGGGCCCGGAGACGTGCCTGGGGCCGCCGACCGGCGGCAAGCTGCCGATGGGGCTGTCGGTGGGGCCACGGGCCGGGGGCAACGTGCTCATCGCCGGTGACGCGGGCGGGGTCATCAACCCGTTCAACGGGGAGGGGATCGCCTACGGCTACGAGACCGGTCGCCTGGCGGCCGCCGCGCTCGGCCATGCGCTGACCGGCGAGGGCACCGAGGCGCTGGCGGACTACGAGCGCGAGCTCGGCGCCGCCTACGGGCCGTACTACAAGGTGGCCCGCGCCTTCGTCCACCTGATTTCGCACCCCGAGGCGATGCGGCTCTGCGTCGGGCTCGGCATGCGCTCCGAGCTGCTGATGAACACGCTGCTGCGCATCATGGCCAACCTGATGCGTCCCGACGCCGCCGGCCCGGCCGAGCTCGGCTACCGGGCCATGGAGCTGGTGTCACGCCTCCTGCCCGACGAGGAGCTCGAGAGCCCCGCCGCCTGAGCCGAGGCTCAGGCGAAGAGCCGGACCGAGCCGGCCGCCATCCGCAGCAGCCAGACCGCGTCCTCACCGTCGAACCCCTCGGCCAGGCGCGCCCCGGCGGCGACGCGGACCCAGGCGTCGAGCGTTTCGTCGTCGAGGCCGCGGCGCTCCCGGCCGAGGCGTCGCACCGCCCGGAGGAACGTGGCGACCGGCTCGTCGGAGTGCCGTCCCCACAGGACCAGCGTGCGGGCCAGGTCGGCCGCCGGGGGCCCGGCGGCCACCGTGAGCCAGTCGATCACCACCCATCCGTCGGGTCCGACGAGCACGTTCTCCGGGTGGAAGTCGTAGTGGCAGACCCCGCGCGCACCGTCGTCGAGTGCCGCGAGCAGCCCCACGAGCTCGGCGCGCAGGCCGGCGTCGACGACGGCTGCCTCGATCTCGCCCCGGAGGCGCGGTACCAGCTCGGGCAGGCCCTCCACCGTGAGCGAGTTGCACGCCAGCTGCAGCGCGGCGAAGCGGTCGGCCAGCTCCTCGGCCTGCTCGGGGCGGCATCCGGACAGCACCCGGGCGAGGGAGGGCCCGGCGACGCGATCGAGGATCACGCCGCTGCGGCCCTCAACGGTGACGGTGCCGTGCGGGCGCGCCACCGGCAGCCCCGCGTCGGCCAGGCTGGCGAGCAGGGGGCCCTCGAACGCGGCGAGGCCGTTCCAGTCGGGGCGGTCGAGCTTGAGCACCGTGCCCTCGCCGTAGGCGAAGACCTCGGCGGTGCGGCCCTCGGCCAACAGCTCCCCCATGGTCAGCCCTGCAGCCGGGCGCGCAGCGCCGCCGCCTCCCGCGCCAGCTGTTCGGGCTCGAGGGCGGGCGTGAGGTCCACCCAGAAGGCCTCCGTCTCGAGCGGAAACCCCGCCCGGGCATCCGCCTGTGGGCGCGGCACCAGGTGCACGTGGAGGTGCGGCACGCCGTTGCCCAGGCTGAGCCAGTTCATCTTGGCGGGCTCGTACTCCTCCTCGACGGCCTGGGCGACCCGGGCGACGTCGGACCAGAACCCGGCCGCCTCCCCGGGCGACAGCTGGCTGGGCTCTGCGACGTGGCGGCCCGTCCAGATCACATACGCATAGCCGGGGCGAACGGGGTACCGGCCCAGGTAGCCGTCCGCCCACGTGCCCTCGAACACCCGCACGCCGTGCGCCGTCTCGGGGGCACCGCCGCCACACATGGGGCATCCCTCCCCGCGCCGGAGGGCGGCGAAGTCGTCGGGCCAGCGGTGCTCCGGCATGCGGTGCCAGTCTGCCAACTGCCGCGCCGGGCCGCGCCCGGCCCTAGCCGAGCTGTCCCGCCACCTCCGCCGCGGCATCGGCGGCCAGCTCGACGACCCGGGACAGCACGCGCTCGTCGTGGGCCATGCCGGGGAACATCACCTCGTAGGGGCCGGGGGCGAGCGCCACACCGCGCCGGAGCATGGCGTGGAAGAAGCGGCCATAGGTCCCGTTGCCCGCCAGGGCGCGCGCAGTCTCGTAGTCCGACGGCGGCACGAGCGCGCCCGACCCCGCTGGGCCCACGAACAGCCCGACCAGCGGCCCCACCGCCGGCACCGTGACCCCCAGGCCCCCCGACGCCACGGCCGCCTCGAGGTCCTTGGCGAAGAGCCCGGCCCGGGCCGCCAGCGCCTCGTAGTCCGCCGGGCCCACCTGGCCCAGCACGGCCAGGCCCGCCGCCGTGGCCAGCGGGTTCCCCGACAGGGTGCCCGCCTGGTACACCGGGCCGTCGGGCGCCAGCTCGGCCATCAGGTCGCGGCGGCCGGCGAAGGCCCCGACGGGCAGCCCGCCGCCGATGACCTTGCCGAAGCACCACAGATCCGGGGCCACGCCGGACCAGCCGGTCGCCCCGTCGGGGCCCAGGCGGAAGCCGGTGATCACCTCGTCGAAGATCAGGAGGGCGCCCGCGGCGTCGCAGGCGGCCCGCAGGCCTTCGAGGAAGCCGGGGGCCGGGGTCACCAGGTTCATGTTCGCCGCCACCGGCTCGACGATCACGCAGGCCACGCGCTCGTCGAGGGCGGGCACCACGTTGTAGGGGACGACCTCGGTGTCGGCCACCGCGCCGGCCGAGACGCCGACCGAGCCCGGCAGGCCGAGCATGGCCACCCCGCTGCCCCCGCCGGCGAGCAGCCCGTCGGAGTGCCCGTGGTAGCAGCCGTCGAACTTGACCACGCGGTCGCGTCGCGTGGCGCCGCGCGCCAGGCGCACCGCGCTCATGGCGGCCTCCGTGCCCGAGGAGACCAGTCGCACCTGCTCGCAGCCGGGGACCCGCTCGCAGATGCCCTCGGCCAGCAGGACCTCGCCCGGCGTCGGCGCGCCGAACGTGGTGCCACGCGCCGCCGCCGCGGCGACCGCCTCGGTGACGGCGGGGTGTGCGTGGCCGAGCAGCACGGCTCCGTAGGACTGGACGAGGTCGACGTAGCGGGTCCCCTCGGCGTCGACCACGTAGGGGCCTTGGCCCGAGACGACCGTGTACGGCGTGCCGCCGACGGACGCGAAGGACCGCACCGGCGAGTCCACGCCGCCGGGGATCACGCGGCGGGCCCGGGCGAACCAGTCGGTGTTCGACGCCGGCGCGACCGCCTCAGCCACCGAGCGCCTCGGCCACCTCGGCGGCGAAGTAGGTGAGGACGAAGTCCGCTCCCGCCCGCTTCAGGACGGTGAGCTGCTCCAGGGCCACGGCCGGCCCGTCGATCCACCCGGCCGCGGCGGCGGCCTTGACCATCGCGAACTCACCGCTCACGTGGTAGGCCGCCAGCGGGACGCGCACCAGGGTGCGGGCCTCGGCCAGGACGTCGAGCGAGGTCAGGGCGGGCTTGACCATGACCATGTCCGCGCCCTCGGCCACGTCCTGTTGGATCTCGGCCAGCGCCTCGCGCCCGTTGCGCGGGTCCTGCTGGTAGGCCCTGCGGTCACCGCCGCCCGCGATGGTCACGTCGACGGCGTCGCGGAACGGGCCGTAGAGCGCCGATGCGTACTTGGCGGCGTAGGCCAGGACGGCGACCTGCTCGTGCCCGTCCCCGTCGAGGGCGGCCCGGATGGCGGCCACCTGGCCGTCCATCATGCCGCTCGGCGCGACGACGTCGGCGCCCGCCGCGGCCTGTACCAGCGCGATGCGCTGGTACAGCTCGACCGTCTCGTCGTTGCGCACCTCGCCCGTGGGGCCGAGGACGCCGCAGTGCCCGTGGTCGGTGTACTCGTCGAGGCACAGGTCGGCCATCACGACGAGCTCGTCGCCCACCGCGTCGCGCACGGCGCGCAGCGCCACCTGCACGACGCCGTCCGGGTCGTAGGCCCCGCTCCCCCGGGCGTCCTTGCGCGCCGGGACTCCGAAGAGGATGAGACCCGGGATGCCGAGGGAGACGAGTCGCTTGGCCTCGAGCACCAGCGAGTCCACCGTGTGCTGGACCTGGCCCGGCATGGACGGGATGGCGATCGGCCCCTCCGTCCCCTCCCGGACGAACAGCGGCGCGACGAGGTCGTCGACCCCGAGGCGCGCCTCGGCGACCAGGCGCCGGAGCGCCGGGGTGCGGCGCAGCCGGCGGAGCCGGCGGGCAGGGAAGTCACCGGCGGCGGGAAGAGGTGGGGTGGCCCGGGCCATGGCCACCCAGCCTACGAGCCGCCGCCACCCCCGGGTCCGAAGTGGTCGACCAGCTCGGCCACGATGCCGTCGCCCGACGCGCCCCAGGCCTCGTGCACGCCGGCCAGGCCGGCCGAGCGGGCGGCCTCGGCCGTCGTCGGCCCGATGCACACCACGTGGGGGGGCACGCGCAACGGCGCACCGTCGGGGGTGCGCAGCGCGAGGAACGCCCGCAGGGACGAGGTGGCGGTGAGCGTCAACGCGTCGGCTGCCGCGACGCGGGCGAGCAGCGCCGGCTCGGGGGTGGCCAGGGGCACGGTGCGGTAGGCCTCCACGCGCTGGACCTCCCAGCCCTTCTGTCCGAGGCCCTCGGCGACGGTCCCCGGCGCGCCCGGCGCGCAGGGGAAGAGGACACCGCGGTCCGCGCCGTCGGCGGCGGGGAACTCCTCGACCAGCCCGCGCGCACTGTGCTCGGCCGGCACGAGGTCCGGCTCCACGCCGGCCATCCGCAACGCGTCGGCGGTGGCCGGCCCGACCGCGGCGACCAGCACCGGCGCGAGCGCCCGGGCGTCGCGCACCGCAGCCATGAAGCGGTCCACCGCGTTGACCGACGTCAGCACGACCCAGCGCCGGTCCCCCACGCCGGCTGCGGCGGCCCGCAGCGCGGCACCGCCGTCGGACGCGTCGACCTGGCGGGTCAGCGGCAGCTCCACCACGGCGGCCCCGGCCCGCTCCAGCACGTCGACCAGGCCCCGGGCGCGTGGGCCGGCGCGGGTCACCACCACTGTCCGCCCGGCCAGCGGCCCTGCCGGTCCGCCCGACGGCGCGTCCGCGCCGAGCGCCGCCACCGCGCCGACGACGATCACCGCCGGCGCCTCCAGCTCGACCGCGGCCAGCCCGGCCAGCGTCGTCCGCACCATCCGCTCCGACGGCGTGGTGCCGCGCTCGATCACCGCGACGGGCGTGTCGGGCGCCCGCCCGCCGGCGACGAGCGCGTCCGCGATGGCGCCCCGGGTGGTCATGCCCATGAGGACGACCAGCGTCCCGCCCGCCCGGGCCAGCGCCTCCCAGTCGGGCCCCCCGCCCACGCCCGGCTCGCCCACCCGGCCCGTCACCACCGTGACCGACGAGGCCAGCCCGCGCTGGGTGACCGGGATGCCGGCGGCGGCCGGGACGCCGAAGGCGGACGTGACGCCCGGCACCACCTCGCAGGGGATCCCCGCCTGTGTCAGCGCGTCCCGCTCCTCGCCGCCACGGCCGAAGAGGAAGGGGTCGCCCCCCTTCAGGCGGACGACGACGGCGGAGCTCCGGCCGTGCTCGACGAGCAGGCGCGCGATCTCCTCCTGGCGGGCGCCCCCGTCCTCGTCGGGGTCCTTGCCGACGTCGATCAGGGTCGCGTCGGGGTGCACGAGGTCCAGCACGGCCGGGCTGACGAGGCGGTCGTGCAGGACCACGTCGGCCCGGGCCAGGAGCGTGGCGCCGCGGCGGGTGAGCAGGCCCGGGTCACCCGGGCCGGCCCCGACCAGGTAGACGGTCACGGCGCCGCGCCCGGCGGCGCGGGCGGCACGCCACCGAAGTCCTCGATCGCCGCCCCGCCCCCTCCGAGCAGCGCCCGCGCCAGGTCGGCACCCACCGCCTCGGGGTCGTCGCCCTCACGGGCCATGCGGATGACCGTGCGCCCGTCGCCGCTCGCCAGCAACCCCGACACCCTCAGCGCGGCGCTCTCCCCGGCGCCGGCGGCCTCGGCGAACGCCCCGACGGGCACCGTGCAGCTCCCGCCGAGGGTGGCCAGCACGGCCCGCTCGGCCACGAGGGCCCGGTGGCTGGGTCCGTGGTCGATGGCGCCGAGCAGCCGGCGCGTGCCCTCGTCGCCGGCCCGGCACTGCACGGCGATGGCGCCCTGCCCGGCCTGGGGCAGGACGTCGAACGGGTCGAGCACGTCGCTCAGCCGGTCCTCCCAGCCGAGGCGGTGCAGCGCGGCGACGGCGACCACCACCGCCGAGACGCTCCCGTCCTCGCCGACGGCCACCCGCCGCGCCATGTTGCCGCGCAGCTGCGTGAAGACGAGGTCGGGCCGGAGGTAGGCCAGCTGGGCCCGGCGCCGGGCCGAGCCCGTGGCGACGAGGCCACCGGCAGGGAGGCCCGCCAGCGTGCAGCCGACGAGGCCGTCGCGGGCGTCGGCCCGCGGCGGCACCGCCGCCAGGACGAGGTGGTCCCCCATGGTGGAGGTCATGTCCTTGGCCGAGTGCACGGCGGCGTCGGCCCGCCCGTCGGTGATCGCCGCCTCGACCTCGGTGACGAAGACCCCCTGGCCCCCGATCTGGTCGAGGGGCGACGACGCGTCCTGGTCACCGCGCGTGCGGACGACGACGGGCTCCACCTCGAGGCCCGGGTGGGCGCGGCGCAGGAGCTCGGAGACGATCTCGGTCTGGCGCAGGGCGAGTGGCGAGCCGCGGGTGGCCAGGCGGAGGGATCCCATGGCCCGACTATCCCATGGCGGCGACTACAGGTCGAAGAGGATCCGCAACGCCTCGACGAGCCGCTCCCCGCGCGGCGTGCCGGCGGTCTCCTTCAAGAGCATGGTGGGCTCGTGCAGCATCTTGGCCAGCGCGGCTCGGGTGGCGGCGTCCACGTGCTCCCACTCCTCCTCGCTGAGGTCGGCCAGCTGGGCCCGGTGCCGCTCGAGCTCGGCGACCCGCAGCGACTCGAGGTGCGACCGCAGCGACGCGATCACCGGCGCCGCGCCGCGCTGGCGGCTGGCGGTGCGGAAGCGCTCCACCTCCGCCGC
>CAYWDQ010000115.1:0-9734 GCA_964457065.1 uncultured Acidimicrobiaceae bacterium
CGACCGAGGTCCACAAGGTCACCGTGGCCCGCGAGGTCCTGAAGGACTATCAACCGTCGCCCGGGCTCTGGCCCACGGCCCACCTTCCGGCCAAGCGCGAGGAGGCCCGCCAGAAGCTGGCCGCCCACATCGAGCACGTCGTCGGGAATTCCTGACGCCCGTGCGCGCCGCCCGCTGCCTCGAGTACGGGCCGCCCTCGTCCGTCGTCGTCGTCGAGGTGCCCGACCCGGTCCCGGCGGACGGGCAAGTGGTCGTCGACGTGGCCGCCGCCGCGGTCAACTTCCCCGACGTGCTCCTGGTAGCCGATCAGTACCAGGTCCACATCCCGGTGCCCTTCACGGTGGGGAGTGAGTTCGCAGGGACGGTGCGGGCGGTGGGGCCCGGTGTGGACGGCATCGCCGTCGGTGAGCGGGTCAAGGGCTCGACGATGTTCGGGGCGTTCGCCGAGCAGGTTGTCGTGCCGGCGTCCTCGCTCCAGCCCGTCGACCCCGGGGTCGAGCTGGCCACGGCGGCGGCCTCGGGCGTGGCCCACGCCACGGCGTACCACGCGCTGCGCAGCGTCGCCCGAGTGCAGCCGGGTGAGTGGGTGGTGGTGCTCGGCGCGGCCGGGGGCGTCGGTCTGGCGGCCGTGGAGTTGGGCGCCGAGCTCGGCGCGCGCGTCGTGGCCGCCGCCTCCTCCGCCCCGAAGCTGGCCCTCTGCCTCGAGCGGGGAGCGGAGGTGGCGATCGACTACGGCGCCGAGGACCTGAAGTCGCGCATCAAGGAGATCACAGGCGGCGGCGGGCACGTGGTGATCGATCCGGTCGGTGGCCCGAGCGCCGAGCAGGCGCTCCGTGCGCTGCGCTGGGGCGGCCGGTTCGTCACCGTGGGCTTCGCGTCAGGGGAGATCCCCCGCATTCCGCTCAATCTCGTGCTGCTCAAGGGCGTGGTGGTCACGGGGTTCACGATGGAGGGTTTCGGGCGGCATCAGGCAGAGGACCGGGAGCGCGACCAGACCGAGCTCGCCGCGCTGGCCCGGGCCGGTCGGGCCGTGCCGTACATCTCCGCCACCTATCCCCTCGAGGAGGCGGGGCGGGCTCTCTCCGACCTGGCCGAGCGACGGGCCATGGGCAAGGTGCTGGTGGACCCGACCCGGTGACCGGCAGCCCGGAGCGGGTGGGGCGACTCGGGGAAGCCCGGCGCAGGGCCGGAGAGCCGGGTTCTCTTCGCGGTGCCGGCCGGGCAGCGCGGACGGTCGCCGCGCCGGCATGGGGGCGCCGGCGCGGCGACGGCGAGGGGGGGTTCGGGCTGCTCGGCCGTGGTCTCGCCGAGGAACGGTCAGGGGGTCGGCATGGTAGGGTCGTTATATTCCGCAGAGAGGATCGTTCTCAGGAGGACCCATGAGCGAGGTTGACGATCTCATTCTGATCAGCGTCGACGATCACATCATCGAGCCGCCCGATCTCTTCGTGAACCACCTCGCCGCGAAGTACCAGGATCGCGCGCCCAAGCTCGTCCGGAACGGCGAGGGGAACGACGTCTGGACCTTCGGGCAGGTCGTCATGGAGACGGCGGCGCTCAACGCCGTCGCCGGGCGGCCCAAGGAGGAGTACGGGCTCGAGCCGCAGAGCCTCGACGAGGTCCGACCCGGCTGCTACGACGTGCACGAGCGGGTGAAGGACATGGACGCGGGCGGTGTGCTGGCCTCCATGAACTTCCCGAGCTTCCCCACGTTCACGGCACGGACGTTCTTGAGCGACGACCCCGACCTGTCGCTGGCCCTGGTTCGTGCCTACAACGACTGGCACATGGACGAGTGGTGCGCCGCCTACCCGGCACGCTTCATACCGATGGCCGTGCCGGTCATCTGGGACGCACAGCAGACCGCCGACGAGATCCGCCGGGTGGCGGCGAAGGGTTGCCACTCGCTCAGCTTCACCGAGAACCCCGCCGCGCTGGGCTATCCGAGCTTCCACGACGAGTACTGGGATCCCGTGTGGCGTGCGTGCTGCGACACGGGGACGGTGCTCGCCATTCACCTGGGCTCGTCGGGGCGGATGGCGATCCCCGCGGTCGACTCGCCGCCGGACGTGATGATCACGCTCCAGCCGATGAACATCCAGTCGGCAGCCGCCGACCTTCTGTGGTCCCGGGTGCTCAAGAACTACCCGGACCTCCGGGTGGCGCTGTCGGAGGGCGGCACGGGGTGGATCCCCTACTTCCTCTCTCGGGTCGACCGCACCTACGAGATGCATCGCGCCTGGACCCTGCAGGACTTCGGCGGCCGGCTCCCGAGCGAGGTATTCCGGGAGCACTTCCTGACCTGTTTCATCAGCGATCCGGTCGGCATCGCACTGCGGCACGAAATCGGCATCGACAACATCGCCTGGGAGGCCGACTACCCGCACAGCGACTCCATGTGGCCCAACGCGCCAGAGGAGCTGGGGCTCGAGTTCGCGAAATACGCCGTGTCGACGGACGAGGCCAGCAAGATGACGCACGAGAACGCCATACGCTGGTTCTCGTTCGATCCCTTCACCCTCATCGCCAAGTCGGATGCCACGGTGGGTGCACTCCGGCGCAAGGCGGCCGGTCACGACGTGTCGGTCATGTCCCGGAGCACCCGGGTCCGCACCGCCGACGAGAAGCTCGAGGGATTCCGCATCCGCGCCCGGCGTGCCGTCGCCGCAGCGGGCAACTGAGCGTTCTCGCCGGATACGGGTCGAGCGCAACGTCGGAGACTCCATGACGGACCCCACGAGGCACGCGACCCACCCCCGGCAGACGGCCCCATTCTCGAGGAGCAATTGGTGACGATGGCGAAGCGGCAGATGTCCCTGGTGGGTTTCATGCAGGCCGGGAGCACCACGGTCTACGCCGGGTCCTGGCGGCATCCGGCCACCGAGCACGGGTTCCTGGACGCCCGCTATTACGCCAAGCTCGGCCGGACCCTCGAAGAAGGCTGCTTCGACATGATGTTCTTCGACGACAGGCTGGCCATGCCCGGGATCTACGGCGGATCCGTCGCCGAAGCCGTCCGCCTCGGGGCGAGGCCGGTGAAGCTGGACCTCAGCGTCGTGCTCGGCGTGATCGCCGGCGTCACCGAACGGATCGGGCTCGGCGCGACGTACTCCACGACGTACTACTCGCCGTATCACGTCGCCCGCACGTTCGCCACGCTCGACCATCTCTCCGGGGGCCGCGCGGCATGGAACGTCGTCACCTCCGTCAACGACAGCGAGGCGCAGAACTACGGGTTCAACGAGCACCTGGGCCACGACGTCCGCTACGACAGGGCTGACGAGTTCCTCGAGGTGACGACGGGCCTGTGGGACACGTGGGAGGACGACGCACTCGTCCTCGACCGGACCAGTGGGTACTTTGCGGATCCAGACAAGGTGCACGAGCTGGGCCACGAAGGAAAGTGGTTCACCTCCCGTGGGCCTCTCACGGTGCCGCGGAGCCCGCAGGGTCGGCCCGTGCTGCTCCAGGCGGGCTCGTCGGGCCGCGGTCGCGAGTTCGCCGCCCGCTGGGCCGAGCTGATCTTCACGGGCGACCCCGACCTGGCCATCGCGCGTGCGCACTACCTGGACCAGAAGGAGTCGATCGAGACGGCCGGGCGCGACCCGAAGGCGGTCAAGATGCTGCCGATGGTGTACACGGTCGTGGGTGAATCCCGCGCACAGGCCGAGGAGCGCGAGGACCTGTTCCTCAACTCGCTGGTCGATCCGAAGGCATCGCTGACCCTGCTCTCCGAGCTCATGAACTACGACTTCTCCGGCATGGAGCTGGACGACCCGATCACCGACGAGCTCATCGGTTCGGTGTCCGGCATACGGGGCCTGGTGCAGAACCTCCGCACGCACATCGGGGGCGACACCGTGACGCTCGGCGACCTGGCCGGTCACCGGGCCACCCTGCTCCAGGGCCCTCGCTTCGTGGGCACGGGGACAGAGGTCGCCGACCAGATGGAGGAATGGATCGAAGCCGAGGCGTGCGACGGGTTCGTCGTCGCAGCGACCCATACCCCCGGCGCCTACGAGGACGTCGTTCGGATGGTGGTTCCCGAATTGCAGCGCCGGGGCGTGTTCCGCGAGCGCTACACGGGTCAGACACTGCGCGACACCCTGGGCATCGCCCGCCCGGACGTCGCGCACCATGGCTGATTCGCCGCAGCCGCTCCACGGCGTGCGCGGCGTGGAGTCGATGGAGGGAGCTGAACGGTGAGCGAAGCGACGCAGTACCGGGTCGTCCAATGGGCCACCGGGAACATCGGCATGCGCTCCCTGCACGGCGTGATCGAGCACCCGGCCCTCACGCTGGCCGGTCTCTATGTGTACTCGCCGGACAAGGCCGGTCGCGACGCCGGCCAGCTCTGCGGTCTCGGCGCGACCGGCGTCCTCGCCACACGGGACATCGAGGAGATCGTGGCCCTCGAGGCTGATTGCGTCCTGTACATGCCGCAGGCCTGCAACTACGACGACGTGTGTCGTCTGCTGGAGTCCGGCGCCAACATGGTCACCACGCGGGGTGAGTTCCATCACCCCGCCTCCATGGACCCTTCCACGCGCGAGCGCGTCGAGGCGGCCTGCCGTCAGGGCGGCACCTCCGTCCACAGCACCGGGAGCAGTCCGGGGTTCATCTCCGAGGCGGTGCCGCTCGTGCTGGCCTCGATCCAGCGGCGGCTCGAGAGATTGACCATCGAGGAATACGCCGACCTGTCCAGACGCAACTCGCCCGTGCTGCTGTTCGACCTCATGGGATTCGGCTCGGACCCCGGCAGCTTCGATCCGGGCCGGTGGGCCCATGGCGCCCAGAGCTTCGGCCCGTCGCTCCGCCTCGTGGCGGAGGCACTTGGACTCCCACTCGACTCGGTGGAGGCCGGCGGCGAGGTAGCGGTCGCCCGCCGGAGGACGGAGATCGCAGCCGGGACTATCGATGCGGGCACCGTGGCGGCGCAACGGATGAAGGTCCTGGGGATGCGCGGTGGCGAGCCGCTCATCAGCTTCGGCGCCACGTGGTACTGCACCTCCGACCTGGAGCCGTCCCTTGACATCCACCCGACGGGTTGGCGGCTGAAGGTCGACGGCGACGCTCCCCTGGACGTGGAGATGCGATTCGCGTTCCCCTTGGAGGACATGGCCGAGCGGACGCCGGGCTACACCGCGAACCGGGCCGTCAACGCGGTGCCGATCGTGTGCGCGGCAGCACCGGGCATCCGCACGACGGTCGACCTGCCGCAGATCTTCGGAACGCTGGGGGAGGGGGCACCGACGTTCCTCCGGGACCGGTCCGGGTGATGCGGCCGCTTCCCGAGCTGACGTCCGCCACGGAGTGGTTCTGGACCTCCGGCGCAGACGGCCGGCTGCGCGTTCAGCGGTGCACGGCGTGCGCCACGCTGGTCCACCCCCCGGTGCCGATCTGCCCGGCGTGCCGCAGCACCGCGTGGGAGCCGACGCCCGTCTCAGGCCGGGGCTCGGTCATCGGGTTCACGGTGAACGAGCACCGCTGGCATCCCGCGTTCGAGCCTCCCTACGCCATCGCCGTGGTCGCCCTCGCCGAGGACCCCGGCGTCCGTCTGACGACCTCCATCGTGGGCTGTGCGCCGGACGACGTCCACGTCGGGCAGGCCGTCGTCGTGCGCTTCGAGCAGCACGAGGACGTCTGGCTCCCGCTGTTCGAGCCGACGGGCGATCCGGACGTGGCCGACCCTGTGGCCGAGCCCCAGCGACCGGTGCCACGGCCACCGCTACGGGGCGACCGATTCGAGCACTCTGCGGTGCTCTCGGGCGTGGGGCGGTCCGCCGTCGGCCGGCGGCTCATGGTCGACCCGCTCTCGCTGACCGTCGACGCCTGCCTGAAGGCGGTCGCGGATGCAGGGCTGGAGCTCGGTGACATCGACGGCCTTTCGACCTATCCGGGACCGGCCGGCATGGGCATGAGCGAAGGGGGTGTCGCCGCCGTGGAGGAGGCGCTGCGTCTCCAGCCCACGTGGATCAACGGGGGCGGGGACCTCCCGGGTCAGGGTGGGGCAGTCGTCGCTGCCATGCTCGCCGTCGCCGCCGGCCTCTGCCGTCATGTGCTGTGCTTCCGTACCGTCTGGGAATCGTCGTTCGCCGCCCTCCGCCTCGGCGGCGCGGGAGGAGGCGCGCGGGCATCGGGCCAGTCGGCGTGGCGCATGCCCTTCGGTGCCCTGTCGGCGGCGAACTGGATCGCCATGAACGCCAACCAGTACCTGCACCGCTACGGCGTGCCGCGCGAGATGCTCGGGCTCGTCGCACTGAACGGGCGAGCCAACGCAGCGCGCAACCCGGCTGCCATCTACCGGGCGCCGATGACGATGGACGACTACCTGTCGGCGCGCCCGATCACGTCTCCGTTCGGCCTCTTCGACTGCGACGTTCCCTGTGACGGGTCGGTCGCCATCGTCGTGTCGGATGCGGCCGTGGCCGGCGATCTGCCACGGCCGGCCATCCGCGTGGAAGCGGTCGGGACCCAGATCACCGAGCGCGTCTCGTGGGACCAGGGCACGATCACCCACGAGCCCCAGGTGATCGGCCAGGCCGCGCACCTGTGGTCCCGGTCCGCGCTCGGCCCCGAGGACGTCGACGTCGCACTCGTCTACGACGGGTTCACCTTCAACGCCATCTCGTGGCTCGAGGCCCTCGGGTTCTGCGCGTTCGGCGAGGCCTACGGGTGGCTGGAGGGGGGACGGCGGATCGCCCTCGACGGCGAGCTGCCGGTCAATCCCCACGGCGGGCAGCTCTCCGAGGGGCGTCTCCACGGGTTCGGCTTCCTCTACGAAGCCGTGCAGCAGCTGAGGCACGACGCCGGGGCCAGGCAGGTGCGCGATGCCGCCACCGCAGTCGTCTCGACCGGCGGCGGTGCGCCGTCCGGTGTGTTCCTTCTCCAGCGGGACGGGGTATGAGGCCGTGAACAGAGGAACCCTCTCGGTTCTGAAAACCCGCGTCTCCAAATGGACCACATTGTGTTCTCGCTGTATCGTCGACAACCGGCCTGGCGGCGCGGGCAGGCCGTCGATCACTGAGGAACAGGGCGAACCATGTTGCTGGCGCTGAGCTCCGACCAGGGGCTCTTTCGGGAGACCACGGCGAAGCTGCTCGACGAGCTCGTGCCCGTCGGGGAGCTCCGGCGTCTGCGCGACGACCCGGCCGGCTTCGAGGCCGCGTACTGGCGCCGTGGGGCGGACCTGGGGTGGACGTCGCTACTGGTCGGTGAGCAGCATGGCGGTGGGTCCATCAGCGGCCAGGGGCTGGTCGATTTGGCGCTGGTGGCCTACGAGTTCGGCCGGCATGCCGCGCCCGGGCCCCTCGGAGTGACCAACATCGTCGCGGCCACGCTCGACGGGGCCGGTAGTGGCGGGTTCGACGACGTGATCAAGGAGTTGCTCTCGGGCGAGTCGGTGGCCACGTGGTGCCTGGCCGAGCCGCCGCCCAACGATGCGCTGGGCGCGCCGCTGTTCGACGTGCGCGTCGGAGGGGGCGAGCTGGTGCTCAACGGCATCAAGCGTCCGGTCGAATCCGCCGCCCGGGCCGACCACCTGCTCGTGACCGGTCGGACCGGGTCCGGGCTCACGCAGGTGCTCGTCCCCACCGCAGCGGCGGGAGTGACCGTGTCACCCATGCACTCGGTCGATCTGACCCGCCGGTTCTCAGTCGTCACTTTCGACGACGTCCGCGTGCCGTTGCACATGGTCGTCGGTGAGGCCGGGACGGCCGCCGGGCAGGTCGAGCTGCAACTGGGCCGCGCCATCGCCATCGGGTGCGCCGAAGCTGTCGGTGCCATGCAGGCCGCGTTCGACATGACCGTCGAATGGGCCTTCGACCGCTATTCGTTCGGCCGCCCGTTGGCCTCGTACCAGGAGCTGAAGCACCGCTTCGCCGACATGAAGTCCTGGCTCGAGGCGAGCCACGCCGTCAGCGACGCCGCCACCTCTGCCCTCGCCGCCGGTTCTCCCGACGCAGCCGAGCTCCTCAGTGTGGCCAAGGCCTTCATCGGTGACTACGGCGGCAACCTGATGCAGGACTGCGTGCAGATGCACGGTGGCATCGGCGTGACGTTCGAGCACGATCTGCACCTCTACCTCCGTCGCCACACGCTGAACCGGGCCCTCTACGGGTCCCCGGCCGAGCACCGGGCGCGCCTGGCCGACATCGTGACGGAACAGGAGGGACTGGCGTGAGCAACACCGGCACCGAGGACCTCGAGGCGTTCCGCCGACGGGCCCGTGACTTCGTGCAGGCCAACCTGGGGCTGGCCTCGGTGCGCACGGCGGCCGGCGCACTGCGTAACGACCTCACCGACGAGGAGGAGCTCGCCGAGGTCACCCGCGAGCGAGAGGTGCAGCGGATGCTCTTCGACGCCGGCCTGGCGGGAATCTGCTTCCCAACCGAGTACGGCGGTCAGGGTCTGACCCCCGCGCACCAGAGGGTGCTCAACGAGGAGCTGGCCGGCCACGAGTTCCCGACCCGGCTCCAGGCGCCGACCCTCTCGCCGTGCACCGCGGTCCTCCTCGACTTAGGGACCGAGGAGCAGAAGCGCCGGCACATCCCCGCCATCTTGAAGGGTGAAGAGCTCTGGATGCAGTTCCTCTCCGAGCCGAGTGGCGGCTCGGACGTGGCCGGCGCCTTGACCAGTGCGGTCCGCGACGGCGACGAATGGGTGCTCAACGGCTCGAAGATCTGGACGACGGGGGCGTGGTGGTCCGACTGGGGCCTCTGCCTGGCCCGGACCAATTGGGACGTCCCCAAGCACCGGGGGCTGACCGTGTTCATCTTCCCCATCCGCCAGCGGGGCATCGACGTGCACCGCATCGAGATGCTGAACGGCTCGAAGGAGTTCTGCCAGGAGTTCCTGACCGACGTCCGGGTGCCCGACTCCGATCGGGTCGGGGACGTCGACGACGGCTGGACGGTGGGCACCCGCTGGATGTTCCACGAGCGCATGCTCACCAACTCGCCGCTGGTCACCGTCCCGGTGGGCTTCGGGCACGGCGGCACGGGGGTCTCCTCGCTCGTCGGTGTGGCGGCCCGTGACGCCGGCCGGCTGTCCGAGCCGATCGTGCGTGACCTCATCGGGGAGGCACGGATGCTCGACATCGTCGACCACGAGCTGCGACACCGCATCGGCGAAGGGATCGCAACCGGGGCGATGGCCGACCAGTCGGCCGCCATCACGCGATTGTTCTCCGGCGTCTCCGCATCCCGCATACGGACCATCGGATTCGAGCTCGCCGGCACGGCCGGTGCCGCCTGGACCGACGACGACGGCCAGTTGAAATTCGTCGCGGACGATTACCTGATGCGCCAGGTGTCGCAGATCGGCGGTGGTACCACCGAGATGGCGCGCAACGTCGTCAGCGAGCGCGTGCTCGGCATGCCCCGGGAGCGGTCACTCGATCGCGACGTGCCCTTCCGCGACGTGCCTCGCGGGCGGGCGTCCTCCCGCTCGGGATCGTGAGCGCGTCCGCCGACACGGAGTGATTGATCGGCGCCGGTCCACCGAATCGGTCCCAACCCGATGGAGATGTCATGCCATGCCGTGACGCGCACCACAGTGCCCCTCGTCGAGCTCAGCCGGCCGGCCAGGCCAGTGACTTCGTCTCGAGGTACTGGTCGAACCCGACGATCCCGTTCTGCCGGCCGATGCCGCTGTTCTTGTAGCCCCCGAAGGGAAGGTCGGCACCGTAGACCATGCCTCCGTTGACGCTCACGACGCCCGTGCGGATCCTGTCG
>CAYWDQ010000116.1:0-9732 GCA_964457065.1 uncultured Acidimicrobiaceae bacterium
TAGCGCACTTGCATGACGCGCAAGGGGTCAGAGGTTCGAGTCCTCTACGGCCCACTCCGTAAGTGCAGGTCAGGGCGGTGTCGAAGTTTTTCCGCCGGACTTCGGACCACCCGTTTGTCAACAGAGGTCGCGGTGACAGGGCGCGCGTCAACCGGCAAGTTGGACCGGGCACGCTTCGAGCGGCTGGCGCGCATCATCGGCGAGGAGCTGCGGACGCAGACGTGTTCACAGGCTCTGGTCGCCGATGTCAACGTCGAGGAGTGGCGTCGGGCAGCGCGCCTCGCGGGGCGACGACGTGCCGCTGCCCGATTGGGTGCGCGACCGAGCTCAGCAGAGCATGGAGGCCCTGGCGCGGTCACTCCTGGCACCGTCTGCCGAGAAGGACGGCTAAGTACGCGACTGACCGAGTGGACCCGTTGCCCGAACCTGGCGACCTGATCGTCGCCTTCAGCCCCAGCCGGGGCGGTGCTTCCGGATGGTCCAGTCCCGGCAGCTGCAGGCCACCTACTGCCGCCAAGAGCCAGCCTGGAAGGGCCTCTGGCGGGATCGAACTGGCCAGTCCTGGCACGTGGAGGCGTGCCGAGAGCACGCGCCGAAGGTGTCGAGCAACGCGGCGGCCGTAACTCGTTCGACCGCTCATGTATTTCTATCGACCGAATCGTCTGGCGGGTCTGAGAGTCCGTCTTTCAGACTGCCCCAGTGCGCACCATGGCCGCAGCCTCTTGGGCGAAGGCCTGCATCGTGCTCGTGTCTGGCGAGAAGTCCACGTACTCGAGATCGCCGTCGTACTGACCTGCCCGGAAGAACACGACATCCAATCCGACCGACTCACCCTCGATCGTGAAGTTCATCGCATAGTCGCCCGACAAGTCCCCGACGGTCGGAAACGACATGGCGCCAGCAGTGCCCGCGATCGTCTGACCGCTGTCCGAGAAGCTCACGGAGGTGCATCCGTTGAGCGTCTTGAGGTACTTGTCGTACCGCGCGATTGCACCCTTTCCGGCCTCGAGCGTCTCCTGCACCGCCGGCAACGATCGCGCCCCGTCGCTTTCGCCCACTTCTCGCTTCGGTCTCCCACGCCCGGTCTGTGGCGAGCCGCTACCAGTCGTCAAGCGCCCGGCACTAGAGGTCGATGATCCGGAGGAGGTATCCGAGACGGCGATTAACCGCATTGGTGTCGGCAAGGGGACCCGTGACCGCCCGCTGCGCGGTGAGGGCAATTCCAGAAGTGACCGTGCTCACGACCGAAACAGCCGAGGCTCTTCTGGCTGTTGCCGGTGAGGTCACTGATCGAATGTTCGACTAGGTAGAGAGTCACGAGTTCCCTCCGGAATCGTTCCCGCACAGTGAAGGCCAGAGCGCACGGAAGGGCGAGCACGGGCCGCAGGGTGAGTAGAGAACAACACCCCGCGGCCCAGCACCCGCTTGCCGACAGACTCCCCCGTCCGACGGCATATGTCTGAGTACGGAGCGGGAAAGTCTGATACCGCAGGGGGAGAAGCGCCGACGGACGAGTAGGGGAGTCCAGGCACCGCCATGGCTTCACCTCGGCAAAGCGGCGCTGAAGATCCTGGCGCCGAAACCTGTATTCGAACGATTGGACTACGCGTGTGCTTATGTACCCGGCCGGAGTTCATGCATCGCGCATGGGTTAAGGCCATCAGTGACCAGCACCCGATGATCGAGGAGGCGGCCGCCTAGGCCGGTCAGCAGCCTCCACTTCCTTGTCGAGATGGCGAAGTTGGCCAGAATTAACCCCCTTGACCAGTTGTTCGAGCAATTGCGCCCGATCTGATTCCGGAAGTGCCTCGATGGCCTCGAGCACCTTCTCGCTGACCTCCTCATCCGAAGCGTCGGGGCCAAGCTCCTGACTCACCTTTGAGATCAGCTGGCTCACGTCTTCCATAGTTTTGCCCTCCTTCGTCAGGACAAGGGTACGGGTAGCCCGGCTGGGGGCTGAAGGCGGCGATGAGATCGCCAGGCTCGGGCATGCGCTCCACGGGGCGACGACCTACACTTTCGTCGCTTCAGGCGGTAGTGGGGGGCGGCGACCCGGGCGTACACAGACCTCAAGCCTCCGCCCCCACCCCTGATGTTCGCGATCTGCTTGGAGCATCAAATAGAGCCGTCCGGGCTGAATGACACAACGGACGAACAATGCTCAGATGGGCGCGGCTCAGCCCCGGAAATCCACACAGGGCTTGGCCGGCCACCATTCCCCTGACCTATTGGCGTTCGGCCGGTGGTAGCCGGTGCATTTCAGCGCACCTCGGCGGCGTTCGCAAGAGCGAGGGAAGGAGCGGCGGGGGACGCGAAGGCTTCAAGGACCTTCTGTCGAACACTCGGTTGAACGGCCTCTCTAGATACGGACCGCTGACATCTCGCGACGCCATGATGAATTTGCGTCGGCGCCGTTCGGTCAGAGACTCGCGGCGCGCTTCAACTACGAGTTGCAGACGCCTTCAAGGCCGGTCGCCGTTCTCGGCGATGACTTCGATCCGCGTGCCGCAGGGTGCGCAGCACGGTCGCCCTCAGGTGAACTGCGATTCGCGATGGCGCACGATGGCGCACAACGTCTCGTTGTAGGGCGCCTCCAGCCCGAGTCCCCGGCTCAATTCGACGACCTGGCCGTTGATGGCGTCGATCTCGGAGGGCCGCCGAGCGAGATGATCGAGGCGCATCGACGGGCTGGTGTTCGGGATCGTGGCGGCGAACTCGGTTACGTACCGCAGCGGGTCGTCGAAGGTGAACCGGATCCCCTGGGCGAGGCCGAGACGGTAGGCCTCTGAGGTGCAGCCCAGGGCGACCCTCCAGGACTCCCTGTCTGCCATCAGCTCACCGACCGTGACGTCGAAGGCCGCGCACGGAGCGCTGAGCGTCACGTTGCAGAGGAACTTCTCCCAGATCATGAGCGTCACGTCGGCGAAGGCTCTGACGTTGAAGCCGGCGTCATGCCACGCCTGCTCAATCCGCTGCGCCCGCTGGGTCAGGCCACCGTGCAACTCGCCGATCCGGATCAGTCGCATCCCCTCGTGGTGGACGGAGCCGGGCTCGGGGATCGACGATCCGAATCCCTCCGCGATCCCGATCAGGATGTGCCCATCCGGGATGTAACGCGCGACCCGCTCACCGGCACCGAGCCCGTTCTGGAATGCCATGACCACGCTGTCGGGTTGGAGCAGCGGAGCGATCTCCGCTGCCGCCGTCCCGACATCCGCCGCCTTGGTGGCGATCACCCAGACGTCGCAGGGTCCGGCGTCCCGGGGCGAGCGTCCGACGTGCAGGTTGTCGACCACGTAGGTCCCGCTGGCCCCCGTCACGCTCAGGCCGGAGGTCGCGATGGCGTCCAAGTGCTCCTGACGTATGTCGATGGCCCACACCTCGTGGCCCGCCTTGCCGAGAAGGCCCGCATACACGGAGCCCATCGCTCCCGTTCCGACAATTGCGATCTTCATGTCATCCCCTGGTCGCGCAGCTGACGAGAAGCTACGTCTTCATATCTCGATCCCCGGCGCGGCATCCTCCCATCGCTCGAGGGATCGATGTGTCCTCTTCTGACGTGTACGGGTGATTCTACGGAATCGGGCTCGCGAGGACGAAGTGGCGCGACACCCAGTGGGTCACCACTCGACAGGCGGGGCCTCGGCTCGGGCGGGGCCTTGCGGCGCCGGCGTGTCTGGCTGAGGTTCGGCCAGGGGAATGAGGTACCCGGAGAAGGCGATGAGCGAGCCGACGAACATCAGCCCCATTCCGGTCACCCGCCATGGATGCCAGGCGCACAACGTGCCGCCTGCCGCGCCGAGCAGGAGCCCCGCGAGGCCCGCCTGCGCGCCGAGGCGCACGAATCTCTGGTTGCTCGCCATGGTCATGACGATGGCCACCGCGGCGATCGTGAGGACGCCACCGAGGGCGGCGTGCGCCGAGTAGACGACTTTGCTCTGCGGCGGCAACCATTGGTCCGGCCGCCGGAAAGGGAGGAGTGCCAGGCACGCGACACCGAGCGCGAACTCCACGCCGACGCCGATCATCATGGCGATCCAGGCCCATCGACCGATCGCGTGTGATGTCCGGTTCATCCCTGCAGCCCTCAGGAATGGGCCGAGAGCGGAGCGGTCGGTGCGCCGGTCTGCGGGTGCATCCGCCCGCTGGCCAGGAGCACGGCGCCTGCGACCACGGCGACGAAGCTGGCCACCCGGGCGATCCCCGGCAACCCCGAGGGGATCGGCTCGTGGAAGACGACGATCCCGCCGACGATGGGGATGAGGTTGTTGACCAGAGTGGACGAGCCGGCGGTCTCGAGCACCCGGCCGCGCTGGAAGGCCAGCTGCAGCGTCACGAAGCCCAGTGCGGTGCACACCAGGAGGATGGGGACGAAGAGCAACCCGACGCCGTCGACGGCACCCTTTGTGGCCAGGTCGCCCACGCCGAAGAGGATCCCGGCCGCGCACCCGAGGAGGGCTCCGGGGCGGAATCCGCGCGCCAGCAGCACCAGGACAGCGGCCAGGACGGCGCCGACGGCGATCACGATGATGAGGGTCGTGCTCCGGGCCGGGGAGGTGGGAGTGACGTCCGAGGTGAGAGAGAGCCCGAGGAGCACGAGGCCGCCTACGGCGATCCAGGTGCCCAGCTGTTCCTGGCGCGTGAGGGGCGTGCCGAGCCGGTGGGCGAGGATGGCCAGGATCCCCACCCCACCCGCGGAGACCGCCTGCACCAGCGACAGGGGCGCCAGGCTGAGGGCTGCGATGTAGAGACCCCAGCCGATCCATCCGGCGCCGTACCCGAGCATCCACTGGCGGTTCGTCACCAGGAGCCGGGCTGAGGCGAAGGGGTGCCGGAGCGAGAGCGAGACCATGGTGTTGGCCGCGCCGTGCTGGACGAAGTACCCGACGTTGAGGGCCATCGCCGCCAGGAGCGCCAGGACCAGTCCGGCGGCCAGGGTCACGACCCGGCGCTCACATCCGGCGCATGGCGGTGAACTTGGCGACGACGAGCCTGCCGATCAGCGTGTACCCCCGTGTGGTGGGATGGATGTTGCCCTCGGCGCAGAACCAGGTCAGGGTACAGACGCTCGCGACCGGCACCGGGATGGTGCCGTAGGGGGGGAGCCGCACCGTCCGGGTGAGCGACGTGTAGGCGCCCGTCGCAGCGGTCACGTCCACCAGCACCCCACCCGCCGACCCGTACGCCTTCGTGAGGGTCGGGTTGATCAGTGACTTGAACGCCACCACCGACAGCTTGGCCAGCGACACCTGTGCGGCGCCCGGTGGGTGCGTGGGATACACGTACAGGCCGAGGATGATGTCGGGGTACGTCAGGCCGATGAGGGGGACGCGGGGACCGGCGGCGGCGCGGAGCCCTGCGACGAGGGTGGTGACGTTCTTCGAGATGGTCGTGGCGGCACCCGCCACGCAGCTGATCGGATTCTTGTTCGTCGCGCACGATGTCACGTCGTTCCCGCCGATGCTGACCGTGATGAGGCCGATGTGGCCCTTGTGGGCGCTGAGGAACGCCTCGGCCGCCGCAGCCTGCGTCGTGGTGGGATAGGCCACGGCGCCCGCCGTGTGCGGCAGCGTCAGCGGACACCCGATCCCCGTCAGCAGCGACGTCGTCGTCGCCCCGTTGCACCCGAAGTTGGCCAGCGTGAGACCGGTCCTCTGCGCCACGAGGGTCACGTAGCCGGGAGTTGCTCCCAGGCCCGGCTGGTAACCGGCTGCGTAGGAGTCACCCAGCGAGACGTAATACGTGGGTGTCTTCGGTGCCGCATCCGCCGTGCCCGGGACCGCCAGCAGGCTCAGCAGCGTGCAGCCGAACGCCAGCACGGCGGCGCGCGCTCTCAACCAGCCTGCATGGTGGGGCATCGGTGACTCCTGACGATGTGTGATGGCCCATTGTCCCACGGCGCCTCGGGCCGAGGGGTCGCTCAGGGCTCGATGCCGAACCAGCGCTGCCGCCGGGATGCGCCGAACTCGACCTTCGATGCGGCCACCGCCTCGGACGCCTCGGTGAAGGTGCCGAAGGGGCTGGGTCCCGACAGGAAGTTGGCGTCGAAGCGCGCCACCTTGGTGCCGCCGAACTCGATGTAACACGTGGCCACCCCGCGGTAGGGCTCGGGCGCCATCCCGCCCCGCAGCTGGCTGACGAGGACGTCCGCCAGCGTCCGGGCTTCGCCCTCGGCGATGGCGCCGACCCGTGGCACGGGCGCGCTGGTCACGTCGCCGACGGCGTACACGTTCTCGAACTTGGTGGCGAACGTCGTGTGATCCACGGCGACCCACCCGTCCTCGGCCAGGTCCGACTCCTCGACCACCCGCGGCGCACGGTGCACGGGAATGCCTAGGAAGAGGTCGTACCGGGCCGTCCGCCCGTCCTCCAGTGTGGCGACCTTCGACGTGGGGTCGAGGGAGGTGACCTTCGACTGGGGCCACCAGTCGATGTCGCGCTCGGCCAGTGCGGCAATGATGCCGGCCGACGCCTCGGGCGAGATCGGGATCGGGGTCGCCATCGGGTTGATCACCTTGATGGTCGACTCCTCGCGCAGACCTCGCTGCTCCAGGTAGTCGTGGAGCATGAGGGCCGCCTCGTACGGTGCGGCCGGGCACTTGTAGAAGTTGCCCAACACGCCGATGACGACGTCGCCCCCTCCGAAGCCCGACAGCAGCTCGCGGACGCGTGTGGCGCCGGACACGGAGTAGAACTCGGAACCCTCTTCCACCAGTCCCGGTGTCGCCGTGGGATCCAGGTCGGCTCCGAGCGCCACCACCAGGATGTCAGGGTCGTACTGCGCCGTGTCGGTGGTCACCCGCCTGCGCCGGGCGTCGATGGAGACGATCTTGTCCTGAACGAATCGGACCGCGGGCTTGTCCAGCCGGGAGTAGGGAAGGCGCACGTTGGCGGGGTCTTCGCGCCCGAACATGACGTCGAGCTTCGAGAACCCGAAGACGAACGCATCGCTGCTGTCGATGATCGTGACCTCGACCTCGTCCGGGACGTCCTCCGAGAGCCTCGTCGCCAGTTCCAGGCCCGCGAAGCCGGCACCGAGGATCAGGACGGTCTTCATGTGTTCTCCGCTCCCTTCGATGTGCTCGTGGTCCGGTGACTTTCTGGAGTGGGAAGATAGCAAGGAAGGGTCGATCCGAGCGCTGGGGCAGGCCGCCGTGAAGATCTAGGGCCGCCGCTCCAGCCCGGCGAAGGTCCCCGCCTCGCGCCAATCGGAGAGAAGCTGGAAGAATGGCATCGGGCCGCTCCCGTACGAGCTGGCCAGGAAGCCCCCCGCACCGGGTCGACCTTCGTTGTTGTAGTAGCCGGGCGTGCACTGCTCCTGGAAGGCGCGAATGTCCCGAGCCGACTCGGCCAGCGTGCGCAGCCACTCTTCTTCGGCTTGCTCGGTCGCCTCCACGGTCGAGAGATCGCCGTCGATGGCGTGGCGGAGGATGTGGGCGACGTGCCGGCACGCCTCGTCGAGCAGGTGCGGGTAGTTGACCGTGAAGCCGCCCTGGGTGTGACCGACCACGAACATGTTGGGAAAGCCGTGCACGTGCATCCCGTGCAGCGACTTCATGCCGTCGCCCCAATACTCCGAGAGGCTCAGCCCCCGCGAGCCGATCACGTCGTAGCCGGCCCGGCGCGTGTAGTCCGTTCCGACCTCGAACCCGGTGGCGTACACGAGGCAGTCCAACGGGTACTCCCGTTCGCCCACGACCACACCTCCCGGCGTGATCCGGTCGACCCCGCGGCCATCGGTGCTGACCAGGGTCACGTTGGGGCGGTTGAAGGCCTGTAGGTACTCGTCGTGGAAGCAGGGTCGCTTGCAGAACTGCCGGTACCAGGGCTTCAGCGCCTCCGCCGTCGCCGGATCCCCGACGAGGGCGTCCACCCGCGAGCGGATCTGCTCCATCTTCTCGAAGTCGGCCAACTCGAGGACGCTCGCCAGGTCTTCGCCCGGACCCGTGCCGCCGGTGTCGCGCAGTCGGGTCACCAGCCGCCCGATGATGTCGGTCCAGCCGTCCATGACGAGGTCCTCCGGCGCCATGCCGCCCGAGGTCAGCAGCGTGAAGTTCTCCATCCGCCTCTTCTGCCAACCCGGCTGGAGGGAGGATGCCCACGACGCATCGGTCGGACGGTTGGCTCTGACGTCAATGGACGACGGTGTGCGCTGGAAGACGAAGAGCTCGCCGGCCGAGGCGGCCACGTGGGGCACCACCTGAACTGCGGTGGCGCCGGTGCCGATGATGCCGACGGACTTGTCCGAGAGCCCGTCCAGGTTCCCGTTCGAGTCCCCGGCGGTGTACGCGTAGTCCCAGCGGCTGGTGTGGAAGGCATGCCCCCGGAACGATCCGATCCCGGGGATGCCGGGCAGTTTGGGCCGGTGCAACGGACCGTTCCCCATGAGCAGGAAGCGGGCGGACATGCGGTCGCCGCGGTCGGTGGTGATGGTCCAGCGGCACCGCGCAGGCTCCCACTCGATGCCGGTGACCTCGGTCGAGAGGCAGGAGCGCTCGTACAGGTCGAAGTGCCGCGCGATGCGCCGGCAGTGCTCGAGGATCTCCGGGGCCCGCACGTACTTCTCTGTCGGGATGTACGCGGTCTCTTCGAGCAGCGGTAGGTAGATGTAGGACTCGACGTCGCACTGCGCGCCCGGATACCGGTTCCAGTACCAGGTCCCGCCGAAGTCACCACCCTTCTCCACGATGCGAATGTCGTCGATGCCTGCCTGGCGGAGGCGCGCTCCGGCGATGAGGCCGGCGAACCCACCGCCGATGATCGCGACGGTGACGTCGTCTCGGAGAGGGGAGCGTGCAACCGCCTCCGTGTAGGGGTCGCGGAGGAGTTCGGCGAAGGGCCCGGCGATCTCGACGTACTGCGAGTTCCCGTCGACCCGGATGCGCTTGTCGCGCTCCGTCCGGTACTTCTCGCGGAGTGCGTCGGGGTCGAAGGGCGGGGGACGTTCCTCGATGCTCACACGCTGCAGCCCCTTCGGTGCGCACTCACGGCTCGGTCCTCCTCAATCGACGCCGCAGCGTACCAACCGGTCATCGCGGGTTCCGGCCGTTCCGGTGCAGCCCGTCCTAGCCGGTCCTTCCCGGTCCGCCTCCGTGGTCGTGGTGGTGGCCACCGAAGAGAAAGCCGAGGGGCGACGGGTCCGGTGCCGGCACCGTGGGCACGGTCGTCGACGGCACCGTCGTCGTCGGCACCGTCGCCCCGGTCGGCTGGAGGACGTTGACGACGGCCTGGTATTGCCCCGGCGTGATCCCGCCGCCCGAGAGGAGCACCTGGGCGAGCGACAGGGCCTGCTCGGCCGAGGCCTGCCGGTTCGGCCCCGGCCGCTGCGCGGCTGTCGCATCGAGTGCATGGGCCATCGCTCCGTCCCCGGGTAGGTCACCGCCGGCGAGCGATGCCGCGAAGGCGTTGATGGCGGCACCTTCGGTATCGCTCCGGTTCGACTGCGCCAGCGCGGCGTTGTGGGACGTCGCCGAGGCGGCCGGAGGAGAGGGCGGACCGTTGTCCTGAGCGGGCGACGAGGGCTGCCGCAGCCGCGCAGGCCGCGACGGCGAGGGCTCGGTTGCGCCGGCGCCGTCGAGGTTCCCCCGGCGGGACGGGACCAGGCCGGCGCTGCACCGCAGTCACGGCAGGTGTCGGCGGGGGAGCGATGGGCGCGGTGGCCGTGGCCGGCGTGCCGGGCAGCGGGCGTGCGGGCCGTGGGGCGCTTTCGGAGTTGCGCAGCGCCTGCCACAT
>CAYWDQ010000117.1:0-9694 GCA_964457065.1 uncultured Acidimicrobiaceae bacterium
AAGGGCCCGTTGAAGCCGGGCCCGAACCCCTTGGACAGCATGTCGAAGGCCACCCTGGTCGGGGTGCCCGCCGGGTCGGTCCCCTGGTCGGCCGAGCCCAGCTGGAGCGCGAAGAACGGCAGGGCGAGGATCACGATCACGAGCAGCGCCGCGCCGGCCGAGACCCAGGGCTTGCGCTGGACCCGGTCGGCCCACTTGGGCCAGAAGCCCTTGTTGTCGGCGCCCACGATGCGCGGACCGTTCTCGGCCAGGTTTCGCTTCTGCTTCCGGCTCATCACCTTGGGCCCGATGAACCCCAGCAGGGCGGGCAGGAGGGTCAACGCCGCGATCATGGTCAGGGCGACGCCGATGGCGGCGGCCAGGGCCAGCCCGTACAGGAAGCTGACGCCGAGGGCGAACATCCCGAGCAGCGCGATGCACACGATGATGCCGGCGAACAGGACCGCCCGACCCGAGGTGTTGACCGAGTTGACGATGGAGGACTCGACGTCCCGTCCGGCCACCAGTCCCTGCCGGTGCCGCGTCACGATGAACAGGGCGTAGTCCACCCCGACGCCGAGGCCGATGAGGAGCATGAGCTCCGGCGAGATCGACGGCATGCCGATGGCATGGCTCACCACGCCGATGATGCCGACGGCGGTGCCCAGGGCGAAGAGCGCCGAGATGATGGGCAGGATGGCGGCGAAGACGGAGCCGAACACGAGGAGCAGGACGACAAGGGCGAGCAGGACGCCCAGACCGGTACTGCTGAAGGACGGGTTGTTGGCCTGTTCGGCCAGCTGCCCCGTGACGGCGACCGTGAGGCCGTCGCCCGACGTGCTGGTCACGTCGTGGACGAACTTCTTGGCCTCCGCGCCCGAGATGTTGTTGGCCAACTTGTCGAAGGTGACCTGGAGGAACCCGACGGTCTTGTCCGCGTTGACGTCCGACGTGCTGACGAGGTTGCCGGAGGCGTCGTAGGGGCTCACCGCATCCGAGACGTGGGGCAGGGCCTTGATCTCGGCCACCATCTTGTTGATCCGCTGGCCGACGGCAGGGTCGGTCAGGCTGGTGCCGCCCGAGGTGCCGAAGACCACCTGCTCGGTGTCGCCGGACTGCGCCGGCGCCACGGACTTCAACAGGTTGATGGCATCGGCGGACTCCGTGTGGGGGAAGTTGAAGTTGTCGGAGTACGCGGTGCCTACCTGCTGCACCATGAAGATGGATCCCACGAGGACCAGGAGCCACAGGAGGACGACGATGCGACGATGACGGACACACCACCCGGCCAGGGTGCGCATTAGGGAGATCTCCTCAAGAACGTTCGACGCCGCCACCAGCCGGCGTCACAGGCACGGACCAATGGTATCGGCACCCCGGACGGTCCTCGATTCAGGAGCGGTCCTCGATTCAGGCACCACCGGCCAGGTGCGCACGCGCATTGAAGACGGGGAGGGCCAGCCGGTCGACCGAGGTCGCCGAGCGGGCCACCAGGCGCCCCGCCAGGACCGGGTGCTCCTCGGGGATCTCGAAGAATTGCCGCCGGCTCAGCGTGAGGAGGGTGAGCGGTGACAGGGCGACGACGGCGATGGGGGACCGCAGTTCGTTGAGGAGCGAGTGCTCCGACCAGGTGTCGCCCCGGCCGAGCAGGCCGACGGGCGTGCCGTCGCGCTGCACGACCGCATGCCCGCCGACGATGACGTGCCAGAGGCGGACGGGCACGTCCTGGGCCTGGATCACCTGACCCGGGTGGGCGCTCGAGACGTCGCAGCGGGCCGCGAGATCGTCCAGCTCGTGGCGGGGGAGCCCGGCGAAGAGCTCCATGGAGCGCAACGCCATCACGAGACCGTCGTCGGTCTCGTGATGGGGGGCGTCGGTGCGCACGGCTTCAGCGGTCCGTGACGGAGCTCGGGCGGCCGTCCTCGTGGTGGGGGTGCCAGTGGGGCCGGCTCGCCATGCGGCGCCAGAGCACGAAGCCGACGATGGCGAACAGCAGCCACGGCACGTGGTACATCGGGTAGAAGGGGAGCGTCGCCCCCGCCGCGATGGCCAGGAAGGCCACGAGGAAGACGAAGGGCAGGATGCGGCGGTGCCGCGGGAGCGGGGCCGGGGGCGGGCTCGGCAGCGGGGGCAGGTCGCCGAACAGCCCGTGGAGATCCCCCCGCGTGGTGGCCGACATGGCGATGTCGAGGCGGTTCTTGAACTCGACCTCGTCGAGCCGTCCCTCGGCGTAATGGCGCGACAGCTTGTCGGCCACCGCGTTGCGCTCGTCGTCCGACGCCCGCAGGCCGGCGTCGTAGGGCTGCGTCTCCCGGCGGCCCATCGGGTAGGCGGGGTCCCAGCGGTAGCGCATCGGGTCTCCTCTCGGTCGGTGTCTGGTCGGCCGGTCGGTCCGGTCGGTCCGGTCGGTCTGGTTGGTCTCGTCTGTCGGGTCGGTCTGGTCCCTCTGGTCCGTCGGGTCGGTCTGGTTCCTCTGGTCCGCTCAGTAGGCGCTGCGGGCCCGCTCACGGGCCACGAGCTCTTCGGCGACCGAGACGTCGGAGTCCTCGTCGGGGATCAGCAGCCATCCGGCGAGGTAGAGCGGCACGGCCAGTCCGCCGAGGAACGCCAGGGCGACGAAGCCGACGCGCACGATCGTCGGGTCGACGTCGAAGTAGTCGGCCACGCCGGCGGCGACGCCGGCGAGCATGCGGCCCCGGCCGACGCGGTGGAGGCGCGGCTCCCCGGCCCGTCCGGCGTCGGCGCTCGGGGGGATTTGCTGGTGCGCCCCGCTGGCGGGGGCGTCGGGGGTCTCGTCGGGTGCGGTGTCCATGAGGCCAGCGTGACGGCGAGCCCGCGGCAGGGGAATCCGGCAACTCCCTGGTGCGACCCTGAGGGGAACCCCGAGGACTCGGGGATGTCCCCGATAGCCAGGGTGGCCGGGGCCGCGCGATCATCGGGATATCGCAGAGGCACCCGATCCCGGCACGCGTCCGCTCGAGGAGGGTGGCCGCCCGACGGCAGCCTCGCAGAGCGCGCCCGGGCAATGGGCCCCGCCCCAGGGCCGGTGGGTGCCGCCCAACGGGGGTTGGGGAGGAGCGAACGGGCACTGGTCGCACCATGGGCCGCCCTGGTCGGGCGTGCGTCGGCACGAACACCGCCACCTCGCCGGGAGGCTGCGGAGCCTGCGCCGGACCCCGGACAACCGCGTGCTGGGCGGCGTCTGCGGTGCGGTCTCGTCCGCCACCGGGATCGACGCCACGTGGGTGCGCATCGGCTTCGTGCTGCTCTCCATCTGCAGCGGCGTCATGGTGTTCGTCTACGCCATGGCGTGGCTCCTGATCCCCATGGAGGGGGAGACCTCCAACATCTACTCCCGCGCCATCAGCGACCGCCACGGCATACGACTCATCGCCGCCGTCCTCGTCCCGCTGCTGATCGCGTTGTCGCTCATCACGAGCACCTTGCACCTCGGATTCGTGGGGTTCATCGGGTGGCCCACCTTGTTGGCGATCGGCGTGGTCGTCCTCATCTGGCGCAACGCCAACGAGTCGGAGAAGGCGTTCATCGACCACGACGTGGTGCCCCTCCTCGGCGCCGACACCCATGGCGAGGGGCGCCGTTGGCTCATGGCGCGGGTGGCCCTCGGTGTGCTGGTCGGGGCGGGGGGGATCGTCCTGCTGGTCGAGGGTCACACGACCGTCGCCGCACTGCGCCCCGTCGGCGGCGCCGCCCTGGTGGTCGCGGCGAGCGTGATCATCTTCGGCCCCTGGTGGCTCAGCCTGGTGCGGGACCTCATCGCCGAGCGCCAGGCCCGGGCCCTGGCCGAGGAGCGGGCCGAGATGGCGGCCCACGTCCACGACTCGGTGCTCCAGACGCTCGCGCTCATCCAGCGATCCTCCGACGACCCGCAGAACGTCGTGCGCCTCGCCCGGGCCCAAGAACGCGAGCTCAGGGCGTGGTTGTTCGAGGGCCGGCCACCGGGTGCGATCGGCGAGGACGCCACCATGCTCGGTGAGGGCGTCGGCGTGCTGCAACGCCAGGTCGAGGCCGACCACGGCATCACCGTGCAGGTGGTCATGGTGGGGGACTGCGAGCTCGACGACGCGCTGCGCGCGCTCCTCGATGCCGCCCGTGAGGCCACCGTGAACGCAGCCAAGTGGTCGGGAGCCGACCAGGTGTCGGTGTACGCGGAGGTCGAGCCCGACACGGTCATGCTCTACGTGCGGGACCGGGGTCGGGGTTTCGATCCCGACGCCGTGCCCGAGGACCGCCAGGGCATCGCACAGTCCATTCGCGCCCGCATGACCCGCTTCGGCGGGTCGGTCGTCATCCGGTCGGCACCGGGGGAGGGAGCCGAGGTCCAGCTCTCCATGTCGCGGCGGGAGCGGGTCAGGTGAGCACGGGCCCGGACAGCGTGACGCCACCTTCAGCGAGCCGGCCCCGGATCTTCCTGGTGGACGACCATGCGGTCTTCCGCGCCGGCGTCAAGGCCGAGCTCGGTCAAGCGGTCGAGGTGATCGGCGAGGCCGACGAGGCGGGCGCCGCGGTCGAGCTCGTCAACGAGCGGCTCCCGGACGTGGTCCTGCTCGACGTGCACCTTCCCGGTGGGGGCGGTCACGCCGTGCTGCGCGGCGTGCTCCCGCACCATCCCGACGTGCAATTCCTGGCGCTCTCGGTGTCGGACGCGCCCGAGGACGTGATCGACGTCATCCGGGCGGGCGCCCGTGGGTACATCACCAAGACGATCTCCGGCCCCGAGCTGCTCCAGGCCGTCTACCGGGTCGCCGCCGGCGACGCCGTGTTCTCCCCGAGGTTGGCCGGGTTCGTCCTGGACGCGTTCGCCCAGAGCGGCGCGCCACCCGCCGACCTCGACCCCGAGCTCGACCAGCTGTCGCCACGCGAGCGTGAGGTGCTGCGCTTGATCGCCCGGGGCTACACCTACAAGGAGGTGGCACGCGACCTGAGCATCTCGGCCAAGACGGTCGAGTCACACGTCTCCTCGGTCCTGCGCAAGCTGCAGCTCTCGACGCGCCACGAGCTGACCAGATGGGCTACGGACAGGCGCTTGGTCTAGACAGGGGGCCATGCGCGAGGACCTGGCCACCGAGCACCGCGACGCGGCCCTCCTGGCCCAGATGGCGGGGCGTGCCCTCGTGGAGCTGCGGGCCGACCCCCCCGCACTGCGCGACATCGGAGCGGCGGGCGACCGGATGGCGCACGAGCTCCTGGTGCGCGAGCTGAACAGGCTCTACCCCGACGACGACGTGCGGTCCGAAGAGGGTCTCGAGCACGTGGCCGGCGAGGGCCGCCTGTGGATCATCGACCCGCTCGACGGCACGCGGGAGTTCCGCCAGCCCGGCCGGAGCGACTGGGCCGTGCACGTGGCCATGGCCCTCGGGGGCGTGGCCGTCGTCGGCGCCGTGGCGCTGCCGGCCCTCGACCTCGTCCTCTCCACCGGCGAACCTCCCGTCGTCCCGCCGGCCCCGCCCGGCGAGCCTCCGCGGGTCGTCGTGTCGAGGAGCCGTCCTCCCGACGTCGCCTACGACGTCACCGAGGCGCTGGGCGGCGTGATGGTCCCGATGGTTCGGCCGGCGCGAAGATCGCCGCCGTGATCCTCGGCGCGGCCGACGTGTACGTGCACGCCGGCGGCCAGTACGAATGGGACTCGTGCGCCCCCGTTGCGGTCGCGACGGCAAGCGGGTTGCACGCCAGCCGCCTCGACGGGGATCCCCTCCGCTACGGCGACCCCGACGCGTGGCTTCCCGATCTGGTGGTGTGCCGCCAGGAGTACGCGCCGGCAGTCCTGGCGGTCACGACCGGGCAGAGCCGGCCGTACTGGTAGGCGTCGCCGGCCGCACCGCGCGCATCGGGAATTGACAGAACCCCGCCTCGCTCGGAGACGGGGTTCTGTCGTTGACTGCGTGAAGATCGGCGTCAGCCGATGGCGCGCACGTTCGCGGCCTGCAGGCCCTTGGGGCCTTGGTTGGTCTCGAATTCGACCTTCTGGCCTTCCTCGAGATTGCGGTAGCCCGTACCGGCAATCGCGCTGAAATGCACGAAAACGTCGGGGCCCCCACCGTCCTGGGTGATGAAGCCGAAGCCCTTCTCACCGTTAAACCACTTCACGGAACCAGTTGCCATTGAAAATCCACTCCTCTCCTGGCCAGATTTGACCCGTGTTGGTGGGCCATGGCCGGTAGCTCTCGCGAGCTAGAGGGATTTCCAAACTTGTGATGGTGGTGCCCTCGAGGGAGAACCTTAGCGCGCCGGGGGGTGCAAAGGGTGTCTGAGCCTGCCCACGCACGGATTGGTCACGCATTCTTCACCTGGAGTGCCTAGTTTGGAACCGTCGTTCTCTCCAAGGAGGCCATCCGTGACGGTCGCTGCGAACCCGTACCTCCAGGGCAATTTCGCCCCCGTGCACGAGGAGGTCACCTCGACCGAGCTGGCGGTGACCGGCCGGGTGCCCGACGCCCTCTGCGGCCGGTACCTGCGGAACGGCCCGAATCCGGTGTCGGTGCCCGAGCCGGCGGCCTACCACTGGTTCACCGGCGACGGGATGGTGCACGGGATCCGCCTGCGCGACGGCCGGGCGGAGTGGTACCGGAACCGCTGGGTGCGCTCCGCCGACGTGGCGCGCGCCCTGGACGAGGAGCCCCGTCCCGGCGCCGTGCACGCGGGCATGGACTTCGCCCCCAACACCAACGTCATCGGGCACGCCGGGCGCACCTTTGCCATCGTCGAGGCCGGCGCACGCCCGTACGAGCTCACCGACGAGCTCGACACGATGGGCCCCTGCGACTTCGGCGGCACCCTCGAGGGTGGCTACACCGCCCATCCCAAGCGGGACCCGCTGACCGGCGAGCTCTACGCCGTCTCCTACTTCTTCGGGTGGGGCGACGACGTCGAGGTGACGGTCCTCGATGCGCAGGCGCGGGTGCGGTCTGCGAGACGCGTGTCGATGGGCGGGCCGGTGAGCGTGCACGACACCGCCATCACCCAGCGCTACATCGTCCTGCTCGACCTCCCCGTGACCTTCAGCATGGAGGCCGTTGCCGCGGGAGCGCAGTTCCCGTACCGCTGGCAGGAGGGGTACCGCGCCCGCGTGGGCCTGCTGCCCCGCGACGGTGACGCCATCGACGCCGTCTGGCACGACGTCGACCCGTGCTACGTGTTCCACCCCATGAACGCGTTCGACGTGCGCGACGGCGACGGGATCGTGCTCGACGTGGTGCGGCACCCCTCCATGTTCCGGACCCAGCTCCTCGGCCCCGCCGAGGGGTCGCCGACGCTGGAGCGGTGGCATCTCGACGGGCGCGGCGGCGCGGTCAAGGAGGAGCGGCTCGACGATCGCGGCCAGGAGTTCCCCCGCGTCGACGAGCGGCGGGTCGGTCTCCTGCACCGCTACGGCTACGCGGTGGCGGTCGAAGAGTCCGACGACATCCTCGGCACCGAGTCCGTGCTGATCCGTCACGACCTCGAGCGCGGCACGAGCTCCACCCGGTCCTTCGGCCGTGGCGCCTCGCTGGGCGAGGCCGTCTTCGTCCCCCGTGCCGACGACGCCGACGAGTCCGACGGCTGGCTTATGGCGCTGGTGCACTCGCCCGAGGCGGGCTCCTCGGCGTTGCACATCCTCAACGCCGACGACGTCGACGGCGAGGCGCAGGCCGTGATCGAGCTCCCGCAGCGGGTGCCCGCCGGGTTCCACGGCAACTGGGTGCCGGACCCGGCCTGAGCTGATCGCGTCGGGGCTTGGCCCGGCCGGGCCGGGCCGGGCCGGGCGGGGTACCATTGCGCTGTGTTCGTCTGGCAATGGTTCCAGCAGCACCGGTTGCTGTCGGTCCTCGTACTCGCCGTGGTCATCGCCGGCTCCGCCGGCGGGACGGCGTGGGCGCTCGTGTTCCGCACCGTGTCGTCGCCCGTGGGCCTGCGCGAGGCGCTGCGCATCTACCGACGGGAGCAGACGGGCAAGGTGCTCGCCACGCTGCGCAACCGGCTGCCGGAACCGGGTGTCTACACGTACCGCACCAGTGGCGGTGAGGGCTTGAGCCTCATGGGGGTGCAGCGCTCCTTCCCCTCGAGCACCTCCATGATCGTGGCCGACGGGCGTTGCGCGACCGTGAGCTGGGTCCCCATCACCCAGCACACCGAGGCGACCACCCTGTGCGCCGGCAGCGACGGCGCGTTGCGCGTGCCCAGGCTCGTCACCGACGAGTCGATCGCCGGCACGACCACCACGTCCACGGTGGACTGCCCGGCGACGGCCTACCTGTTGCCGCCGGCGGCGCACCCCGGGGAGCGCTGGGGCGTCATGTGCTCGCTGGCGAGCCCGGCGGAGAAGGTGGCCCTGGCCGGGGAGGCGCTCGGTGAGGCGACCATGGTGGTCGGCGGGCACGCCGTGACCGTCGAGCACACCCGGTTCACCCTCACCTTCACCGGGACCGAGCACGGCACCAACCCGACGGACTTCTGGATCGTGCCCAGCACCGGGCTCATCGTGCGCGAGCGGGAGACGGTGGGCGTGACCCAGGGCGGTGTCCGCTACGACGAGAGCATGGTCGCCACGCTCACCGGGCTCGACCCTTTGCGCTGACGGTGGGATCCGGCGGCGTGCCGACCTGCGCCGCCAGTCGCTTCGGCGCCGTCAGGCAGTAGCTCTCGGCGATCAGCTCGGCCACCTCGTCCCAGTCGAGGGCGCCCGTGCGGTCGAGCCGCACCCCGACCCAGCCGATGTGCCCGACGTACTTCGGCACGAAGAAGCGCCCGGGGTCCGATGCCACCAGGACCGCCTGCACGCCCTTGGGGGCCTTCAGCGTCATGGACTTCCCGTCCTCGCCCGTCATGACGAAGAACTTGTCCCGGATCCGGAACGCCGGTTGGGTGTGGTCGCCGAAGGGTCGCTCCTCGGCCTCGGGGAGCGCCAGGCACAGGGCGCGCACCCGGTCGAGAGGGGAGCGCCCCGGGCTCACCCTCCGGAGACGTCGGGCGACGCGCCGAGGGCGCCCCGGGCCGCCCGGTCCTGGGCGACGGCGTCGTAGGACTCGTAGTCGGACCCCGTGTCGTCGGCGAACTCGAATTCGAGCAGCCCGGCCTCGCCCCACTTCTGGCGCAGGTACCCGTTGTTCGCATCGAGGAGGCCCAGCTTGCGGACGTTGGGAACCAGCTTGGCGAAGAACCCGCGGGCGAAGCCCCGCATCGGGTTCGTCTTCGCCTTCTCGGCCGCCTGCACGATGAAGGGGAACACCGCGTCGGCGGTCGTGCCCATGCGCTCCCACACCTCGGGCGTGGTGGCCCGGGACCGCGAGTTCAGCGTGGCGTCCACCATGAACTCCTGGCGTTCGCGCAGCTCGGCCTCGCTCAGGTCGCGGTAGAACTCCGACAGTGTCAACACGCCGAACGCCACGTGGCGCGCCTCGTCGGACATGACGTAGCGCAGGAGCTTCGTCAGCAGCGGCTCCTTGGTGCGCCGCAGCATGTCGCCGAAGGCGGCCAACGCCAGCGACTCGATCACGATCTGCATCCCGAGGTACGCGATGTCCCACCGCGAGTCCTCGAGCAGCGACCAGATCTGCGCCTTGAGGAAGGGGCTCATCGGGTACGCGTCGCCGAGCTTGGTGCGGAGATACTTGGCGAAGACCTCCGTGTGCCGCGCCTCGTCCATGGTCTGGGTCGAGGCGTAGTACTTGGCGTCGATCCACGGCACCGTCTCGACGATCTTGGCCGCCGTCATCAT
>CAYWDQ010000118.1:0-9673 GCA_964457065.1 uncultured Acidimicrobiaceae bacterium
ACATCGCCGACCACTATCTCGGCGAGTACGCCCCCCGCATCGAGCCCATGGTGGGTGACACCGTCGGCATGATCCACGACGCCCTGGACAAGGACCGCCAGGTGCTGCTCGAGGGGGCCCAGGCCACCTTTCTCGACCTCGACCACGGGACCTACCCCTTCGTGACCTCCTCCAACCCCGTCGCCGGCGGCGCCTGCACCGGTTCGGGGCTCGGCCCCCGCGACATCGAAGCGGTCATCGGCATCGCCAAGGCGTACGTGACCCGGGTCGGGGCCGGGCCGTTCCCGACCGAGCAGGAGAACGACATCGGCGAGCTCCTCGTCGAGCGCGGCCACGAGTTCGGCACCAACACCGGGCGCAAGCGGCGCTGCGGATGGTTCGACGCCGTGATGCTGCGCCAGGCCGTGCGCCTCAACTCGCTGACCGAGGTGGCGCTCACCAAGCTCGACGTCCTCGACACCTTCGAGACGGTCAAGGTGTGCGTCGCCTACGAGGCCGACGGCATCCGCTACACGCACCTGCCCTACCACCAGTCGACCTTCCACAAGGCGGCGCCGGTCTACGAGGAGCTGCCCGGGTGGCGCACGGACCTCAGCGCGGCGACCGCACCGGACGACATGCCCGCGGCGGCCCGCGACTACGTGGCCTTCCTGTCCGAGCAGATCGGCGTCCCCGTCCGCCTCGTCGGGGTCGGGCCGGGCCGCGAGCAGACCGTCTCCTTCGCCACCGCGTGAGGGTCTGCGTCGTCGGCAGCGGTGGCCGCGAGCACGCGCTCGCCCACACCCTCGCCCGCACGGCCGACGTGGTCGTCACGCCGGGCAACCCGGGCATGGCGGCGCCGGTCACCGTGACCGACGCGCCGGTCGAGGAGGTGGAGGCCGACCTGTACGTGGTCGGGCCCGAGGCCCCGCTCGTCGACGGCCTGGCCGACCGGTTGCGCTCGGTGGGACGGGCCGTCATGGGCCCCGGCGCCGACGGCGCGCTGCTCGAGGGGTCCAAGGCCTTCATGAAGGAGGTCCTCAACGCGGCGGGCGTCCCGACGGCGCGCTTCGCGACCTTCGACGCGCTCGAGGGCGCCGCCGCGCTCGACTACCTCGAGACCCTGCCCGGCCCCTGGGTGATCAAGACCGACGGCCTGGCCGCCGGCAAGGGCGTGCTGGTGGCCCGCAGCCTCGAGGAGGCGCGCACGGACGTGACGGCCAAATTGTCGGGCGTCTCCTTCGGCGACGCCGGTCGCCACGTCGTCATTGAGGAGGGGCTGGTGGGCGAGGAGTGCTCGCTGCTCGTCCTCTGCGACGGCACCCGCGCCGTCCCCCTCGCCCCCGCCCAGGACTTCAAGCGGATCGGCGACGGCGACACCGGGCCCAACACCGGCGGCATGGGCGCCTACGCGCCGATGCCCGACCTCGACGCCGCCACCGTGGCCGGCCTGATGGACGCCGCCGTCCTGCCGCTGGTCGAGGAGCTGCGCCGGCGGGGCATCGACTACCGCGGGGTGCTCTACGCCGGGCTCATGTTGACGTCCGAGGGCACCAAGGTCATTGAGTACAACGTGCGCTTCGGCGACCCCGAGGCCCAGGTGGTGCTGCCCCTGCTGGCGTCGGACCCTGCCGAGCTGTTCCTCGCCGTGGCCAACGGGGCGCTCGGGGACCTGCCCCCGCCTGCCTTCTCGGGTGACGCCGCGGTGTGCGTGGTCATGGCCTCGCAGGGCTACCCGGAGCACCCGCGCACCGGTGACCCCATCGAGGGGCTGACCCCGGCGGGCCAGTCGGTCGCCGGCGTCGACGGGGTCATGGTCTTCCACGCCGGCACCCGGCGTCACACCCCCGACGGGCCGTTCCACACCGCCGGCGGGCGCGTGCTCGGTGTCACGGCCACCGCCCCGACGCTCGCCGAGGCGCGCGACCGCGCCTACGCCGCCGCGGCGCCCATTGAATGGGAGGGCATGCAGATGCGTCACGACATCGCGGCCCGTGCGGCCGGCGTCGCGCCGGCGGTGGCGGGGGAGGGCGCCGGATGATCCCGCGCTACTCGCCGCCCGACATGGCCGCCCTCTTCGACGACGCCGCCCGCTTCTCCCTCTGGCTCGAGGTCGAGCTCTTGGCCACCGAGGCCCAGGCCGCCGTCGGGGTCGTGCCGCCGGACGAGGCGGCCACCTGCCGGGCCAAGGCGCCGGTGGTCGACGACGTCTTCGTGGCCGACGTCCTCGAGCGCGAGAAGGTCACGGACCACGACGTGGCCGCCTTCGTCGACGTCGTGCAGGAGCGCATCGGCGCTCCGGCGGGCTCGTACATCCACTACGGGCTCACCTCGTCCGATGTCGTCGACACCGCGCTGTGCGCCACGCTGACCAGGGCGGCCGACCTCCTGCTGGCCGACCTCGACGCCTTCGTGGCCGCCCTCAAGGCGCGGGCGCTCGAGCTGCTGCACGTCCCCGTCACGGGGCGCACGCACGGCATGCACGCCGAGCCGACCACCTTCGGGGCCAAGTTCGCCCTGTGGGCCCTGCAGGCGGACCGCGACCGCCGGCGCATGCGCGCCGCCCGCGAGGCCGTGGCCGTCGGGAAGCTGTCGGGCGCGGTCGGCACCTACTCCTACATCGACCCCGAGGTCGAGGCGCGGGTCTGCGCCGCGCTCGGGCTCACACCGGTGCCGGCCACGCAGGTGATCGCGCGCGACCGCCACGCCGAGTTCTTCTACGCCTGCGCCTCCGTGGGTGCCACGGTCGAGCTCATGTGCACGGAGATCCGCCACCTCGCCCGCAGCGAGCTGGGCGAGGCGGAGGAGCCCTTCGGCGCCGGCCAGAAGGGCAGCTCGGCCATGCCGCACAAGCGCAACCCGATCCTCTCGGAGCGGCTCTGCGGGCTGGCCCGGCTGTTGCGCGGGTATCTCGGCGCGGGCCTCGAGGACGTGGCGCTGTGGCACGAGCGCGACATCTCGCACAGCTCGGTGGAGCGCGTCGCGCTGCCCGACGCGGCGATGTTGGCCGCCTACGTGCTGCGCAAGGCGACCGGGCTCGCCTCCGGCCTGGTCATCCACCCCGAGCGGGCACTCGAGAACCTGACCGAGGGCTCCCTCGGCCTCGTGTTCTCCCAGTCGGTGCTCCTGGCGCTCGTCTCGGCCGGGCTGACGCGCGACGAGGCCTACCGGATCGTCCAGCGCGACGCGCGGGCGGCCTGGTCCGAGCGCCGTCCGTTCCGCGCCGTGCTCGAGGCCGACCCGGACGTGACGCTGAGCGCCGCGCAGCTCGACGGTGCCTTCGACCTGTCCCGCACGCTGCGCCACGTGGACCGCTTCGCGGACGCGCTGGCGCCGCTGTGAGGGCCGCGCCGTGACGATGGAGCTGCCGAGGCTGCACTCGGGCAAGGTGCGCGAGCTCTACGACGCCGGGGAGGACCGCCTCCTCATGGTGGCCTCGGACCGGGTGAGCGCGTTCGACGTGATCATGGCCGAGCCGATCCCCGAGAAGGGGCGGGTGCTCACCGCCATGACCTGCTTCTGGTTCGAGGAGATGGCCGACGTCGTGCCGGGCACGCTGCTCGCGGTCGACCCGGCCGAGATCTCCGCCGCGCTCGGCGGCCTGGCGCTCCCAGCCGAGTGGGCCGGCCGGGCCTCCCTGGTCCGGCGGGCCGAGATGCTCCAGCTCGAGTGCATCGTGCGCGGCTACCTGGCCGGCCAGGCCTGGGAGGAGTACGAGCGCTCGGGCACGGTGCACGGCATGGAGATGCCCGAGGGGCTGCTCCTGGCCAGCAAGCTGGAGACGCCCATCTTCACCCCGTCCACCAAGGCGGCCGAGGGGCACGACGTCAACATCGGCACGGCGGAGGCCGTCGACCTGGTGGGCGCCGAGTCTTTCCTGGCGGCGCAGGCCATCTCCCTCGAGCTGTACCGCCGTGCCGCGGCCCGGGCGGCGGCGGCCGGGTTCATCCTGGCCGACACCAAGTTCGAGCTGGGCTACGTGGACGGGGTGCTCAGCCTGTGCGACGAGGTGTGCACGCCGGACTCCTCGCGCCTGTGGCCGGCGGATGCGGTCGTGCCCGGGACGACGCCGCCCGCCTTCGACAAGCAGCCCCTGCGCGACTGGCTGGCGGCGCAGCCCTGGGACCGCACGCCACCCCCGCCCGCATTGCCTCCCGAGGTCACGAACGCCATGTCGCAGCGCTACATCGCGGCCTACGAGCGTGTCACCGGCCGCTCGCTGGGCGACTGGTACGGTGCCCCCACATGAGGTTCCGGGCGCGCGTCGAGGTGCAGTTGCGGCCCGGCATCGCGGACCCCGAGGGGGCGACCATTGAGCGGGCGCTGCCCGCGCTCGGCTTCGCCGGCGTGGCCCACGTGCGGGCCGGCCGCTCCTTCAGCTTCGAGCTCGACGCCCCCGACGAGGGCGCGGCGCGCACGACGGCGACCCAGCTGGCCGACCGGCTGCTGGCCAACCCGGTCATCGAGCAGAGCCGGCTCGAGCTCGAGGTGATCTGAGTGGCCCCGCGCATCGGCGTCGTCGTCTTCCCGGGCAGCAATTGCGAGCACGACGTCGTCCAAGGCGTCGAGGCCGTGGGCGCCGAGGGCGTGCTCCTCTGGCACGGCGACGCGCACCTCGCCGGCGTCGATGCGGTCGTCCTACCCGGCGGCTTCGCCCACGGCGACTACCTGCGCCCGGGCGCCCTGGCCCGCTTCTCGCCGGTCATGGAGGCGGTGGCCGCCTTCGCCCGCGCCGGCGGACCGGTGGTCGGCATCTGCAACGGCTTCCAGGTGCTGACCGAGGCGGGCCTGCTACCGGGCGCGCTGCAGAAGAACGGGCACCTGCGCTTCCTGTGCCAGCCGGTCCGCCTGGTGGTCGCCTCGACGTCGTCGGTCCTCACCTGCGCGGCGGCGGTGGGCGACGAGCTCGTGATGCCCATCAACCACTTCTCGGGCAACTACACCTGCGACGCCGACACGCTGCGCCGCCTGCAGGCGGAGGACCGGATCGTGCTGCGCTACGCCGAGGGCGACAACCCGAACGGCTCGGTCGACGCCATCGCCGGGATCGCCAACGAGGCGGGCAACGTCGTCGGCCTCATGCCGCACCCCGAACGCGCCAGCTCCACGCTGCTCGGCTCCGAGGACGGGCTGGTGCTGCTGCGCTCGCTCGTCTCGTCCGCCGCCACCAGCGCGGCCGCGTAGGCACCGCGCCGCCGCCGCCGCCGTGCGCGTCATCAATTCTTCAGCCGCACTCCGTATGGTTGACCTCGTATGCACGTGCGGACAGTTCGGCGCGCCGATCGACCGGCTGTGCGCCCGCTGTGGGCCCCTCACCGGCGTGCGCCGGCGCTCGCCGTCGCCGCGGCGGTCGGGCTCGTCGGGCTCGTCGCGGCGTCGCCGTCCGCGTCGGGCGCGGTGCGCCGGGCGTCCCCGACCCACCGGCTGACCGCCGGACGCGCCATCGACGCCAGGTTCTTCGAGCCCGGGGCGTGCGTCGAGTTCGCGCCGACGTCGGGTGACCGCCACCTGACCGTCTTCCTCGACGCCGGCCACGGCGGCCTCGATCCGGGCGGCGTGGGGCAGACCCAGACGGGCCAGACGATTTACGAGGCCGACGAGACGCTTCCGGTCGAGCTCGATGCGGCGAAGCTCCTCGAGGCCAAGGGCTTCACCGTGGTCGTGTCGCGCACCGGGGCCGAGACGGTCGTCCGCCCTCAGCCCGGCGACGTCTCCGGCGGTCTCTTCACCGTCCAGGGCGAGCACGACGACGTGGCGGCGCGCGACGTCTGCGCCAACGACGCCAAGGCGAACGTCCTCGTGGGCATCTACTTCGACGCCGGCGGGTCCTCCTACGACGCCGGCAGCGTGACGGGATACGACACCGCGCGCCCCTTCTCGGCGCAGAACCTCCGGCTGGCGACCTTGATGCAGAACGACGTCCTCTCTGCCATGAACGCCCAGGGCTGGGGGATCCCCAACCTCGGGGTGTCGGACGACAGCGAACTGGGCGGGCCCGCGATGAGCGACGCCGCCGCCAACTACGGGCACCTGCTCCTGCTCGGCCCGGCCGACCCCGGCTTCTCCACCACGCCGAGCGAGATGCCGGGCGCGCTGATCGAGCCGCTCTTCATCACCGACCCCTTCGAGGGGAGCATCGCCGCCAGCGCGTCCGGCCAGGTCGTGATCGCCGGCGGCCTCGCCCAGGCCGTCGAGCAGTACTTCGCCCCGGCGGCGCCGGGGGGCCAGAATTCAGAGGCCGCCAAGCCGACGAGGCACGACAAGGAGTCGAGGCCGGCCCCCTGACCCGGTCAGGTCCGGGCGCGCGAGATCTCGGCCTTCTGGAGGACGGCGGCGCTCACACCCGCCGCCCGCCAGGTGGCGTACGTGATGCCCTTGCGCTCGCCGTAGGCCTTGGCCACCTTGATGAATTGCTTCTCCAGCGCGCTCAGGTCCTTGACCTGGTTCCCCCGCGACCGCTCGTCGAGCAGGTCCTTCTGCTCCTGGAGCAGGTGGAGGCGGGTGAGTGCGTCGGCGTTGGCCAGCTGGGACTCGATCGCCGCCAGCCGGCGGTCGATGGAGGCCGGCGTGCGCTTGCGGCCCCGCTTGGGCTTGGACGTCTCGAGCGCCTCGAGATAGTGGCGGACGGATGCACTCTCGGCACGCCCACGAGCGAGGGCGGCCTTGTGGCCGGTGCTCATGGGCTTGCGAGGAGCCGGAGTTTTTGCCTTGGTTGCCATGCCCCCATTGTGACGCGTCGGGAGCAACCATATGCAGCAATGCTCGATGTTTCTCCGCATCTCATTTTGGATGAAGGAGCGCGCAGGGATCCGCCATTTCCCGCATCCCAAACCACATAATCCGGAGTTTTCGGCTCGGTCATTGGGGCGGCCCGCATGTGCCATTTCCATTCGTCCCGCGGGTTACCCTGCGGTGTGGCCGCGCCACCGGTTGCAACCATCGATGCCAGGGAGCGCCGGACGATGGCCGGGGTGCTCCTCGGCGCCGCCGCCATCATCGTCGCCTACTGGGTCGCCTGGCTGGCGCACCGCTCCCTGGTGGCCTCGGAGACCGGCGCGGCGTACACCCAGTTCGAGGACGCGTTCCCCCTGGCCGACGGCTGGCTGGCGCTGTGCCTGGTCGCCGCCTCGTACTGCCTCGTGACGGCGCGGCGGGCGGCCCTGTTCTGGCTCCTCGTCGGCGGCGGGGCGGGGCTCTACCTCCTCGGGATGGACGTGCTCTACGACCTGCAGCACGGGGTCTGGGGCAAGGGCGCCAACGGCGTGGTGGAGCTGGTCATCAACCTCTTGACCCTCGGCCTCTCCCTCTTCGTCCTGCGCTGGGCCTGGACCCGCCGAGAGGCCCTGCTGTCGCCGTGACCCCTGAATCTCCGTGACCCCTGAATCTCCATGACCCAGTTCAGCTTCGACCCCGCCACCTACCTCGACCTGATGCGCGCCGAGGTGCCGGCCTACGGCCGACTGCAGGCGGCGGTGGCCGGGGCGAGCGACGGCCTGCCCGTCACGTCGGTGCTCGATCTCGGGACCGGCACCGGCGAGACCCTCGCCGCCGTGCTCGAGCGCCACGGCGGCGCGGCGGCGGTCGGGATCGACAAGAACGAGGCGATGCTCGACGCGGCCAGGGCCCGGCTCCGCGGGCTCCCGGTCGAGCTCGTGGTGGCCCAGTTGACCGACCCCCTGCCGCCGGGGCCCTTCGACCTGGTTGTCTCGGCCCTGGCCGTGCACCACCTCGAGGGTCCCGACAAGGCCGCCCTGTTCGCCCGCGTGGCGGCCGTGCTGGGACCCGGCGGCCGTTTCGTGTTGGGTGACGTGGTGATCCCGGTCGATCCGGCCGACGCGGTGACGCCGCTGAGCGGCGGCCACGACCGACCGTCGACCCTCGCCGAGCAGCTGGGCTGGTTGGCCGACGCCGGGTTCGTCGCTGCCCGCGTGTGGGCGGAGCGGGACCTCGTGGTGCTCCGCGCCGACCGCCCCGGCTGAGCGCTCAGCCCGCCGCCGCCCACTCGCGCACCAGCTGGCGCGCCTCGCTCTCGGTGCGCGGGACCCCGCCCCGGGCGCCCATCTCGATGACGAAGGCGGTGGCCGCCGCGACGCCGTTCACGAAGAGCTGGTGGCGTTGGGCGGTGGTCAGGTCGAAGTCGGTGGTCGAGATCCCTGCGTTGTCCACGAAGATGGTGCGACCGGCAGTGGCGGCGTCGACGCTGTAGCCGTCCCACTCGCTCATCATCGTGTGCAGGCAGCCCCGCGCCTCGCCGTAGGCGCTCTTCGCCGCCTGGGTGGACGGGACCTCGGTCTGGAGGGAGGACAGCTTGACCCCGATGGTGGGCCAGCGGGGCTCCCCGCCGTCCTCGCGGTCGAAGGCGTTGATCGGGAAGTTCCGCAGCATGCCGCCGTCCACCCACGTCACCGTGCCGCCCTCGTAGCGGGTGCGGATGGTGCCCCCACCGGGGCGGGGCACGTCGACCTCGGCCGGCCGCGCCGTGAAGGTGACCGGCTCGAAGAAGAACGGGATCGACATGGACGCGCGCACGGCCGTCACGACGTCCTGGGTGTCCCGGTCCTGCCCGTAGTAGCCGTAGTCCCAGGGCAGGCGGACCAGCTGGCCGCGGGTGACGTCCGACGTGTGCACGACGAGCCGGTAGCGGCGGCTCGGGGGGAGGCTCATGCCGGGGTCCTCCTCCTGGGTGATCGCGAGATCCGCGAAGGTGTGCACGCCGAGGTCGTGCATGATCGGCTCGAGCCAGGTGAAGAGGTAGGCGCCGTCGTAGACGCCCATCTTGCGGGTGAGCACCTCCGCGGAGGACAGCAGTTCGCCGGCGTTGCCGAAGTGGTGGTCGAGAAACGAGTGCAGCTTGCCCTTGGGCATGAACTCGGTGAAGGTCAGGTTGTCGAGGTACCCCTGGAGGGTCGACATGGGGTCGCCCTTCTTGGAGATCGCCGCGATGAGCGATGCCGCGATGGCGCCGGCGCTCGTCCCGGCCACCCGCTGGAAGCGGTAGCCGGCCTCGGCCAGCGCGGAGACGGCCCCCACGATGCCGATGCCCTTGACGCCGCCGCCCTCGAGGGCGAGGTCGGCGACGAGCTCCTTGGACCCGCCCCCGCTCCACCCGTCCGCCGCCAGCAGCTTCGCCGCCGCCTGGTCGAACCGCCCCTGGAGCTCGGCCGAGCGGGAGTACCCGTACGGCGCGGCGGGGTCGATCACGACGTCCCCGGTCGAGTCGGACTGCCCTGCGCCGGAACCGCCCATGATGAGCCCCCTCCCGTTCGCTGCGACGGACGAAAGCGTATCGAGTCCCAGCGCCGGTTTCTCGTGGCGCACACCGGTCTGCCAGGCGGTTTGGGGAGTTTGGCGCGGCCTCTAATCTGGAGGTCACCATGACCCCTCCGGCAGAGGCGCTGCGGTCCGACCCGCCGCCGGCAGAGGAGGAGTCCCTGCACCGTGCGCTCGGCCTGACGGACGACGAGTTCGAGGCCGTCGGCAAGATCCTCGGCCGCCCGCCCAACCACCTCGAGCTGGCCCTCTACGCCGTCATGTGGAGCGAGCACTGCTCCTACAAGTCGTCCCGGCTCCACCTGCGGCGCCTGCCCACCGAGGGCCCCCGGGTGCTCGTCGGACCGGGCGAGAACGCCGGGGTGATCGACGCCGGGGACGGCATCGCGGTGGCCATCCGGATCGAGAGCCACAACCACCCCTC
>CAYWDQ010000119.1:0-9672 GCA_964457065.1 uncultured Acidimicrobiaceae bacterium
CCACATGGTCGGGACATCGTGTCCTCTGTATGCGGAGCCTTCTGTAAACCGATCCATATAACGAAGGATACCGGATTATCCTTCGTTATATGGCCCTTTATCGGAAGGCTGCAATATCAGATCCAAAGGCCGTCGGCGTCCCCGCAGCAGCGGCGCCCCATTCTCCTCTTACTTCGCTTACTTCGGCCGGAAGTGCACGAAGATGCGGCCGAAGTTGTGCGAGTCCTTCTCCACCCGGTGGTAGAGCGGCTTGACGTCCTTGCGGTCGAGGAAGCGCAGCACCCGCTTCTTCAGCTGCCCGCTCCCCTTGCCCGGGATGATCTCGACCAGCTTGGCCTTCTTGGCGATGGCCTCGTCGATGACGCCCCGCAACGCGCGGTCGATGTCGTCCCCCCGGTTGTAGACGTCGTGGAGGTCCAGCGTCAGCTTCATGGCGGACCGTGCGACCCGCCTACTCGATGATGTCGCTCGGCGACGGTCCGAACACGACCAGATGGTCGAGCACGGGTGCGGGGTCGCCGGCCCAGTCCAGGCCGGCCAGCTGGCTCCGGCTGCGGCGCCCCATGCGCCAGCGCAGCGCCTCGAAGCGCCCCGTCCGCAGCACGATCGGCTCTGCGCCCGCGGGACCGAGCTCGTAGGTCTCGTCCTCGACGACCACCCGCAGCGACACGGCGGGCCGCAGCCAGGTCAGCAGGCGGTCTGCCCCGAGCCGGACGACCGCGTCGTCGCGGGCGCCCGGCTCGCCCACGGCCCCCCGGATGTCGTGCTCGTGGGTGGCGACGTCGAGCACCGCCGGCCACACGTCGAAGGCGTCGATCGCCTCCCCCAACCGGGGCCCGAGCTCGTCCCAGCGCGCCAGCACCTCGGAGAGCGGCCGGTCCCGGAAGCGGGCCACCTGCGCCGCTGTCTGCTCGTCGGTCGGCGGCCCTGTCAGGCGGCCTTCGAGCACGTCCTCGGAGACCGCCGTCAGATGCGCCACGACGTCGCGCACCCGCCACCCCGGGCAGGCGGCCACGGGGGCCTCAACCTGGGCGCGGTCGAGGCCTGCCACCAGCGCAATCACCCGGGCCTGGCTCTGCGCGTAGAGCTGCGACAGGGCCGGCTCCGGACCCGATGAGGTCATGGCGGAACCTTAGGTCCGGGGTCCGGCGGACCCGATCCCGCCCCCCGGCGCCGGGCGATGGGAAGCTGAAGGGGTGGGCACGACCGTACGGGCACTTGTCGCCGACGACTGGGACGACTGGCGGGCCCTGTGGGCCGGCTACCTGGACTTCTATCGGGCCGAGCTCCCCGACGACACCTCACGGGCCACCTTCGACCGCCTCTGCGCCGGCTCCGAGGGCATGTTCGGCCTGCTCGCCGTCGACGACGCCGGCCGGGGCATCGGGATGGCCAACTGCATCGTGCACGCCTCGACCTGGTCCCGCCGACCCAAGTGCTACCTCGAGGACCTCTTCGTGGCGCCGGCGGCCCGGGGCCACGACGCCGGGCGGGCACTGCTCGAGGCCGTCCGGCAGGCGGGGGCGGCGCGGGGGTCCGACCGGGTCTACTGGCACACGCAGGCGTACAACGGCCGCGCCCGCTCGCTCTACGACCAGGTCGGGCATCCCACGTCGTTCGTCGTCTACGAGATGTAGGCCCGGGCCGCGCCCCGTGTCACAGCTGTTCCGTACGGTGCCCTCCATGCCCGCCGCCGCCCTCCGCATCACGGCCCCTTCCCGGGCCGGCCGGTAGGGTTCGACCGATCCATGCCGCCCCGCCGTCGCAGCGCGACCTCCACCTCCAACTTCGGCGTCGGGCGCCGCGAGTCCCACGTCGCGGACGCCTTCTACGCCCGCTTCGAGGCCCCCGAGCTGAGCGCGGACGAGCACGTCACCGCGCACGAGCCCGGCGTGTCGTGCGTCTGTGGCGACGCCCGCCGGATGGATGCGGTGGCGGACGCCTCGGTGGCCCTCGTGGTCACCTCGCCCCCCTACTTCGCCGGCAAGCAGTACGAGGAGGAGCTCGACCGCGAAGGGGTGCCCGGGTCCTACATGGAGTACCTGGCGCTGCTGCGCGACGTCTTCGCCGAGTGCAAGCGGGTGCTCGAGCCGGGGGGCCGGATCGCCGTCAACGTGGCCAACCTCGGGCGCAAGCCCTATCGCAGCCTGGCGGCCGACGTCATGACCATCCTCCAGGACGACCTGCACCTGCTCCCGAGGGGCGAGATCGTCTGGCAGAAGGGCGAGGGCGCCAGCGGCTCGTGTGCCTGGGGGTCGTTCCGCTCGGCGGCCAACCCGGTCCTGCGCGACGTGACCGAGCGGGTCATCGTGGCCAGCAAGGGGCGCTTCGGGCGGGCGCGGAGCCCCAAGGAGCGCCGGCGCGACGGGCTGCCCCACGAGAGCAGCGTCGGGGCCGACGACTTCATGGCCCTGACCCTCGACGTGTGGGACATCCCACCCGAGAGCGCGCTGCGGGTCCGTCACCCCGCTCCGTTCCCGGTCGAGCTGCCCCAGCGCCTGATGGAGCTCTACACGTACCGCGGCGACCTCGTCGTCGACCCGTTCTCCGGGTCGGGCTCGACGCTGGTGGCCGCGGCCCGCTGCGGGCGCGACGCCGTCGGCTACGACCTCGACCCGGCCTACGTCGACCTGGCCCGGGCGCGGCTGGCCGACGAGGCAGACGCGGCGGATGCGTCGGGCGTCGTGGCGGGACCCGGCGCTGACGGCACCTCGGCCGCCGCGCTGGCGCGGGCCGCCCTCGAGGCCGCCGGCTTCAGGGACGTGCGGCCCAACCGGCGCCTGCCGGGGCTCGGCATGGCCGTCGACTTCGCCGGCAGCGACGGGTCCGGACGCACCTGGTACTTCGACGTGGCGGGGCCCAACTCGGCCTACCGGGGCGGCATGGTCCGCTCCGAGACGGTCTGGCGCACCCTGGGCCGGGCCCACGTCATGGCCGCCCGCGGGGTCGCCCCGTTCGTGGTGCTCACGACGCAGCTGCCCCGCTCGGGCACCGAGGCCGATCGGGCCCTGCGCGCGCCGGGGCCGGGCGGGATCTTCGATGCCGTGGACCTCCTCTCCCCCGAGGCCCGGGCGAGGCTCGCCGCCTACGCCAGCGGCCGCGGCGGGTCGCCGCTCGCCGGATTCTGGGCCGACGCCGACGTGGCCCCGGGCGCCGTCTGACCCGTGGGCAGGGTCTGAGCATGGGCACGGTCTGAGCATGGGCACCGTCGTCGCCTGCGCGGTGGTGCGCGACGATCCCCCGCGCGTCTTCGTCGCCGAGGACCTCGACACCTTGAACTGGGTCTTGGCCTGCCAGCTGGTCGCCACGACCCCGGGGCGGGACCTGCCCCCCGGCGAGCGCGCCGCCTTGCGCCAGGCGCTGCGGGAAGAGCGCTGGGGTGACGCCGTCTTCGCGTTCATCGCCCGCACCGGTGTCGCCGTGGACGTCTACGAGAGCACCGAGCTGCATCTCGCCGCGGACGCCGCCGTCGGGCCACTGGAGCTCCAGCTCACGCCCCTGTTCACCGAATAGCGCTGCGCCCTCCGCCTACCCGAAGCGCGACGCGTTGACCGCGGCCTCGAACTGGTGCTGAACGTTCACCAGCGCAGTCAGCGTCTGACTGGCGTCGAGGCGGGCGGCCATGCTGCGGTAGCCCGACAGCGTGGGCCCGGCCTGGGCCAGGGCCCCTGTCACCCGCTCGGCGCTCTGCGCCGCCGCCGTGACCTGATCGACGAGTTCCTGACTCACCCCGGCATGATCGGTGTTGCCCATGTCGGTGACGAAGGACCCGAGCTGGCCGGAGAGCACCCCGTCGGCGTGCTCGAGGCACTCGATGGTTCCGCAGTTGTTCGCTGTCGCGCCGAACTGATCGATGTTCGAGACGAGCTGGTTGTTCACCTGCACGAGGTTCGCGTGGTTCTGGAGCGAGATGTTGAGCACCTGGATGCCGATGGCGGCGGCCACACCGAGCACGATGACGCCGAGCAGGAGACGCTTGGCGCCCATGCTCAGGACGAGCATCCACGGCGGTGGTGGCGGAGTGAGCTCCGAGGCGACGGCACCGGCGTACTCGGCGGACGGAGCACCACCGGGGGCGAGGACCGGCACCGGGAGCGCCGGGTCACCGAACAGCTCACCCGGATACGTCGGGACGAGAAGGAGGAAGTAGCCGACGAGCCGCAGCTCGTAACGGAGAAAGGCACGGTAGACCCCGTGGACGGGCTTCGGGAGCCATCCCGTGACGAGCACCACGACCCACATGAAGAAGGCCAGGACGTACACGCCGAGTCCCACCACCCGCACCGCGATACCGGCCGGAATCACCAGGATCACACGGAAGAGGACGGCGGCGCGGTGCAACCTCGTGGCCCGTGGGACGGCGAGGCGGACGCGATACTCGGGCACCTCGCCGGCGCCGAACGGTGGGAAGCGATCGGTGAGGAGGAACAGGTACGCCTCGAACCGGAGCGTCATCCGCAGGTAGACGGTCACGATGGACCGCACGAAACCGGGCGCACGACCCGTGACGAGCGCGGCGAACCAACCGAGGATCGCGGAGACGAAGGCGGCAATGCCGACGGCGACCACGACCACCGCCAGCGGGATGGCCAGGACCGCCCGCAGCAGCACGGTCCACCGTCGCTGCTTCGTCCGCTCGGGGAACATGACGAGCAGCGGGAGGGACTCGACGGGGGGCGTCAGTTCCGGGTAGGCCAGCTCCGGGGCCGCGGTTGCCGGGGCGACGGACGGCCACATGGCGCCCGCCGGTCCGACGCCGACGAGTGGGTGGTCGCTCATGGCCCGACCACCTTCATGCTCCCGCCCATGAAGACGATGAAGGGCGATCGGTAGAGCACCGTCGTCGTCCGCCCGGGAACGACCTCGACGCTGAGACCGGTCTCCCCCGTCCGTCGGGAGAAGAAGTAGCGGAAGGAGACCCTGACCTCGTGCGCTCCCGGGGGGACGTCGAAGAAGTGGTCACCCCACTTGAGGACGGAGGTGGCCCCGTCGACGGTGACGTTCGTCTTGAAGAGCAGGAGCAGGAACGCCAGGGGAAAGATCTTCGTGCTGACGAGGATGCCCGTCGCCTTGCCGTCGGTTGCCGTCATCGCCGTCCTCTCTTCCAGCCCGCTGCTCGCAGCGACCGGTCCGCATCTGCCGGCCGGAGCGTAAGCAACCCCGGTAAGGGGCGAGTAAGGGGACCGGTGCCGGGTCGCGGGCCGGGGCCTCGAGGCGGCCCGGGCGCGCCCGTGCGTGGAAGGATTCCTCCGTGCCCAGCGACCGCACCACGGTGACCGAGCTCGGGACGGGGCTCGGCATGCTCGGCCTGAGCGACGTCGACGAGGCGGTGCGCTCGCACACGCCGGTCATGCACAGCCTCTCGCCCGAGATGTGGGGGCGCCTGGCGGGGCTCCGTGCGGGCGGCGCCTACGACGCCGAGTTCCACGCGGCGTGGGCGAACGGACACGCCTTCCTGGCAGCCGGCGACGGCCTGCGGGGGCGGCTGCCCCGCGTGGTGGAGTGGAAGGGGACCGGCCGAGCCCCCGGTGACGAGGTGGCGCCCATCGATCTGCGCGTCGACCACGTCTACCTCGTCAGCTGCAAGTACCTCTCGAACATCCTGTTCAACGTCTCGCCTCCGCACGTCTTCGACCACCTCCTCGTCGCGGGGCCGAGTCGGGCCAGCCGGGTGGCCCGGGAGGTGCTCCCCGGCGGCCGGGACTGGTACGCAGAGGTCGCACCGGCGGAGTACCAGGCGCTGTACGAGACCGTCCGCGTCGCCGCGATCCGCGGCGACGGCGCGGGCCCGGCACCCGCTCCACTTGGGCGTCGCAGCCGCCTGGCGCGGCCCGACCGCTCCCCTGCCGTCTCGCTCCCCGGGCTGGGTGGCGGGGACGTGATGACCGACGACGCGGCCACCCAGAACGGGGCTCGCACCGCGCCACCAGGCGTCCCGGACCCGATTCTCGAGGAACTGCCGGAGCGTGCACTGGACCTGACGACCCAGCAGCGTGATGCGCTGGGGCGCTGGCTCCGCCCCGGATGGCCCGTCGGGGCCAAGGACCTCTACGCCAGGCTCTCGGACGCGGTGGCACGGGCGTCCGTGCGGCGATGGGAGGCGGCCATGGACGCCGGTGGCGGCACGGGCGAAGCCATGGTGTGGCGGTTGCTGCGCATCGGCAGCGCCCCGTACTTCGTCCTGGGCTCTTCGGCGGCACGGTCGCTGCGTCTGCGCATCGCCACGTCGTGGGACTGGCGCCAGCAGTACCAGCTGCTCTCCGTCGCCATGGAGCCCCAGGCCGGGGGCCAGCCCCGCGTGGGGTGGGAGGCCGTGGTGCGCGACCGGGTCGCCAACGAGCGGCACGAGGTGGCGGGGCACATCGAGGTGCGCTGGAGCCACGGGCGCTTCGGCGGCCTCCCCGAGGCGAAGGGCTACCTGGACACGCCGCACCACCTCGTCCCGGGGTACTACACCCTGCGATGAGCACCTTCGACGTCGACGCCTTCGCGCCTCCGCTGCGCATCCCCCGCCTCGCGTCGCCACCGGTCCTGTTGCGGCCCTTCACGGTGTCGGACCTCGCCATGGTGCGCCAGGCTTCCAACGACCCGCTCATCCCCTCCATCACGTCGGTGCCCCGGACCTACACGGATGACGCGGGGCGGGCCTTCATCGAGCGCCAGCACGATCGCGCCGCCCAGGGCGACGGGTACTCCTTCGTGATCGCGGAGGAGGCGGACCCGACGTCGGGCATCGGGTCGATCGGGCTGTGGCTCCAGGAGATCGAGAGCGGCCGGGCCTCCATCGGCTACTGGCTCGTCGCGGGTGCGCGCGGCCGTGGGCTCGCCGCCCACGCGTTGCGGGCGGTGGTGGAGTTCGCGTTCGGGGAGCTGGCCATCCCCCGGCTGCACCTCTTCGTGGAGCCGTGGAACACCGCGTCGGCCCGGACGGCCCAGGCAGGGGGCTTCGGGCGCGAGGCGACCCTGCGGGGCTGGGAGAGGATCGACGACGAGCAGCGCGATGCCGACTGCTTCGCCCTCCTCCACGACGAGTGGCTGCGCCTGGGGTGACGGTGCGCCGAGGGATTGGTGCCGACCGTCGCCATGGCCGATCATGAGGGGAAACGGACTCGGGGAGGGACGCTGATGCTGGTGCAGGTCGAGGTCGACGCCCGGGTGGCCACGGTCACCCTCAACCGCCCCGAGGCACGCAACGCGATCTCGGCCGAGCTGCACCGCGAGCTCGACGACGCCATCACCGGCCTCGACGGCCGGGACGACGTGGGGTGCATGGTGCTCACCGGGGCGGACCCGGCGTTCTGCGCCGGCATGGACCTCAAGTCGCTCTCCACCGAACTGCGATCGGTGCAGCAGGAGCGTCTGCGGGAACCCGCCCGGCGCATCGGGATGATGCCGCCCCACGCCACGCCCGTCATCGGCGCCGTCAACGGGCCGACGGTGACCGGCGGGCTGGAGCTGGCACTGTGCTGCGACTTCCTCATCGCGTCGGAGCGGGCCCGCTTCGCCGACACCCACGCTCGGGTCGGCGTCATGCCGGGGGGCGGCATGACGATCCGCCTGCCCCAGCTCATCGGGATCGACCGGGCCCGGCGGATGAGCTTCACCGGCGACTACATCGACGCTGCGACGGCGCGCGACTGGGGACTGGTGGTCGAGGTCGTGCCGCACGAGTCGTTGCTGGTGCGGGCACGCGAGCTCGCGACGACCATCGCGTCGCTGTCCTCCGAGGTGGTGCGAGAGCTCCGGCGCGGCTACGAGGAGATGAGCGCACTGTCGGGCGAAGCTGCGTTCGCGGCCGAGACCAGATGGTCGCGCACCTGGATGGAGGAGCGTTTCGACCAGTCGCGCCTGTCTGCTGAACGCGAGAACATCGTCGCTCGGGGCCGGGAGCAGAGCACGGGGCTCGGCGGCACACAGACGTGAGGGTCTATGCGGGCATGGACCCGCGCCTCAGCCTGCCCGATGCCATCGTTCACGCCGAACGGGTCGAGCGGCTCGGCTACGACGGGCTGCACGTCGCCGAGACAGTGCACGACGCACTGGCCGTGGCGCTGCTGGTGGCCGAGCACACGGAGCGGATCGTCGTCCGCACCAGCGTGGCGCTCGCCTTCACGCGCAGCCCCACGCTGCTCGCCTACGCCGCCTGGGACCTCTCGAAGCTCAGCGGCGGCCGCTTCGAACTGGGACTGGGCACGCAGATCCGACAGAACGTCGAAGACCGCTACGGGGTGCCCTTCGGGGAGGATCCGATCGGTCGGCTCGGTGACTACGTGGGCGCGGTGCGCGCCGCGTTCGCATCGTTCGCCTCGGGCGAGGCGCCGTCCTACGAGAGCCCGCACTACCGGGTGACCCGGATGCAGCCCTACTTCAACCCGGGGCCCGATGCCGAGACCGTGGTCCCCCCGATCTACCTGGGCGGCGTGCAACGGCGCGCCTGCGAGCTGGCCGGCGCCGTCGCGGACGGCTTCGTCAGCCATCCCACCAACTCGAACCCGCGCTACCTGCGTGAGGCGTGCCTGCCCGCCCTGGCCGAGGGGGCGCGGGCCGCGGGGCGTGACCTCGGAGGTGTCGGCTTCGAGACCGTGATCGGCACCTCGGTCATCACCGGGGCCACGGTCGATGCCGTGCTGGTCGAGCGCGAGCGCCAGCGCCGGCTACTGGCCTTCCTGTACTCGACGCCGGCCTATGCCCCCACGCTCGAGCTCTACGGGTGGGGGGACCTCGGGCCGCGCCTGCGGGACCTCATCCGCCACGACCGTTGGGAGGACCTGGCCGCAGTGCTCTCCGACGAGGTGCTCGACACCCTGGTCCCGTGCGGCACCTTCGACGAGCTGCCCGGCATCCTCGGCGAGCGCTTCGCGGGGCTGGGACAGGGCATCGTCGTGTCCCCGCCGGCCGAGCGCGGTGACGACGACGCGTTCCGCACGGTTATCGCGGCGCTGCAGGCCGCCTGAGGCGGCTCAGGCCGCTTCAGCGGGGCATCGGGAAGATGAGCTCCTCGGCCGCCATGGCCTCGACGGCGGCCCGGCGCTCGACGTCGCTCAGCGGCCGGTAGCGCTCGGCCGAGGCGAGCACGCGGGGCAGCAGCGCGATGTCCCCCGGCGTGCAGAACGCGTGGACGCCCGGCGTGGAGAGCGCGAAGTGGACGCCGCGGTCGATCTCGTCGTCGGTGGCGGCGGGCTCGTACCACGAGTCGGCCCACCGGTCCGCCGTGGCGGGGCTGCCGGCGACCGCGTCGGCCAGGGGCCGCCGATCCGCCCACGGGCGCCGTGCCACCGCCTTGATCGCCATGACCCCGACGTCGCGTTCGGCACAGAGGGCAAGGAGCTCCTCGGCGGGCTCGCGGTACTCGGGCCGGGCCCACAGGGCCGGGTAGACCGGGAACATGACCGTGTCGAGGTCGAAGCGGCGCAACGCCTCGAGATGCGCCCGGGGGACCTCGACATCGTGGCCGGTGATCCCGGCGAAGCGCGTCTGTCCGGCGTCGCGCAGTTGGAGGATCCGCTCGAGGGCCGCTGATCGCCGGTCGAGCTCCTCCAGCGAGGTCACGGCATGGGCCTGGTAGAGGTCGAGCACATCGGCGTTGAGCAGGCGACGCGTCGTGTCGAACTGGTCGGTCACGCCGTCGGGATTGGCCCGCAGGGTCTTGCCGGCGATGAAGAGCTCGTCTCG
>CAYWDQ010000120.1:0-9664 GCA_964457065.1 uncultured Acidimicrobiaceae bacterium
TGCGTTCCATGACCGACCGGCTTCGGTACCGGGCTCCCGACGGCAACGGATACTGGTTTGTGGCGTCCGACGGCGGGATCTTCGACTACGGCTCCGCCGCATTCGCCGGCAGCCTCGGTGGTACCGGGGTCACCGACGTCGCCGGCGTCACTCTCGGTATGTAGGCGCCCCCGCTGTCGGCTGGACGGGAGAAGGGCCCCCACGGGGCCCTTCTCCCGCGCCTGGCGGCGCAAGGCGCCTGCCCCACCTCGGCGGTGATCGCCATCGCGGATCCCTGCCCAGCGGCCTACATGGACGATGCGTCCAATTCGTGGGTCTTGGTCGGTGCGTCGGACGCCCCGATCGACCCCTACGGGGCGTGCCCTAGCTGAGGGCCCCCGACTGGCGCAGCTTCGAGACCACGTCCTCGGCGATGCCCCACTCGGCGAGCCCCGACACCGTGTCGGCACCGGGGGGCGACGGTGGCTTGGAGACGACCGATGGCGTGCGCGAGAACCGTGGCGCCGGCCCGGGCTGGATCGCGCCGTCCACCTCGATGTAGGTGGAGCGCGCCACGTTGTGCGGGTGCGTGTGCGCCTCCCACGGGGAGAGCACCGGTGCCACGCAGGCGTCGGTCCCGTCGAAGATCGATGTCCACTCGTCCCGCGTCTTCGCCCGGAACAACGCGGCGAACCGCTCCTTCATGGCCGGCCAGTCCGCCCGCGACATCTGCGCCGGCATCGACGCATCGCCGGCCAGCCCCAAGCCCTCCAGCAGCGCCGCGTAGAACTGCGACTCAATGGCACCGACCGCCATCCACTGCCCGTCGGACGTCTCGTAGACCTCGTAGAAGGGGGCGCCCGTGTCGAGCATGTTCGCGCCCCGCTGCTCGTTCCACAGCCCGTTCAGACGGAAGGCGTGGATCATCGTCATCAGGGAGGCCGAGCCGTCGACCATGGCGGCGTCCACGACCTGACCCTGGCCCGAGCGCGCCGCCTCGAGCAGCGCAGCCACCATGCCGAAGGCGAGCAGCATGCCGCCGCCGCCGAAGTCGCCCACCAGGTTCAGGGGCGGCACGGGGGCCGAGTCGGCCCGACCGAGCGACCAGAGCGCGCCCCCGATCGCGATGTAGTCGATGTCGTGCCCGGCCATCGGGGCCATGGGGCCGTCCTGCCCCCACCCCGTCATGCGGCCGTAGACGAGACGCCGGTTCCGGGAGAAGCACGCCTCGGGACCCACGCCGAGCCGCTCGGCCACGCCGGGCCGGAAGCCCTCGATCAGCCCGTCCGCCTGCTCGACCAGTCCCAGCACGAGCTCGACGGCGTCCGGGTTCTTGAGGTCGACCCCCACCGACGGCCGGGACCGGTTCAGCAGGTCCCAGTAGGGCCCGGCGCCGGAGGAACGGTACTCCTCCCCCCGCTCGACGGCCCCCGGTGCGGCGCGCTCCAGCCGGAGGACCTGGGCCCCGGCATCGGCCAGCATCATGCACGTGTAGGGAGCCGGCCCGATGCCCGCCAGCTCAATGATCTTGATCCCGCTCAGCGGTCCACCCCGGTCGGCCATCGCAGGATCGTGTCCCGTCCAGCCCTCGACGGTCAAGCCGGGCCCACCTGCGCAAAGCTGGGCCCATGCCCACGGCCCGCGCCCCCGGACGCGTCACCATCATCGGCGACCACACGGACTACAACGGCGGCCTGTCGCTGCCCATGGCGATCGACCTCGCCACGGAGGTCACCTTCACCTCCAGGCCCGGAAGCTTCCTCGTGGGGATCGACTCGGACCAGTTCCCGGACCATCCGCTGGAGATCGCCCTGGGAAGCGCCGCCCCGGTTCCCCCCGAGGCTCTGCTGGCGGCGGCCCTGCTGAGGTTGGCGGCTCCGGCCTCGGGTGGCACCATCGGGGTCACGAGCACCCTGCCGGTCGGCGCGGGACTGTCCTCGAGCGCGGCCTTCTCGGTCGCACTGCTCCTCGCACTCGGTCACGACCCCGATCCGGTCTCGCTGGCCCGCGGCTGCCAGGAGGCCGAGCGCAGCGCCGGGGCCAACGTGGGCCTGCTCGATCCGCTGGCCATCGCCGCCGCCCGTTCCGGCCACGGGCTGCTCATCGACTTCAGCTCGCTGGAGACCCGTCATGTCCCGGTCCCCGACGACGCTGCCTTCGTGATCGTGCACAGCGAGACACCCCGGCTCCTGACGACGACGCCCTACGCCACCAGGCGGGCCGAATGCGAGCGGGCGGCGCACATCCTCGGGCGGCCACTCGGCGCCAGCGAGCTCGGTGACCTCAGCGAGCTCGCCGATCCCGTCCTGCGCCGGCGGGCCCGCCATGTGATCACCGAGTGCGCCCGGGTGCGCGACGCAGAGCAGTTGCTCGCCCGGGGCAACATGGCCGGCCTCGGCGAGGTGATGACCGAGGGTCACCGCAGCCTGGCGGCCGACTACAGGGTCTCGGTGCCCGCCGTCGACGAGCTGGTCGAGCACCTCGTCGCCCAGCCCGGCGTGCTCGGGGCCCGCATGACCGGCGGTGGCTTCGGCGGGTGCGTCATCGCGCTCTGCCGGCCCGACTCGCCGGCCCTCGACCCGGCGGCCCATGCGCCCCGGCGCGCCTGGCGGGTCAGTCCGTCTGCCGGCGCAGCGCTTCTTGCGACGTCGTGACGAGCGCATCGAGCACGCCCACCGCCCGGCCGCTGTCGACCGACTCGGCGGCCAGCTCCACACCGCTCTCCAGGTCCTCGACGCGACCCGCGACGACGAGCGCCGCCGCTGCGTTGAGGAGCCCGATGTCACGCCGGGCGCCCTGCTCACCCTCGAGCACGGTGCGGATGATCCGCGCGTTGAAGGCCGCATCGCCGCCCCGGAGATCCGCCATCGTGGCCGGAGCGAATCCCAGCGCGGCCGGGTCGATCCGCCAGTCGCGCACCTCGAACTCCCCCGCTCCGTCGCCCCGCACCTCGAGCACGCTCGACGGTGACGTCACGCTCAGCTCGTCCAGGCCGTCGTCTGCGTGCACGATCATGGAGCGACGGCTGCCCGTCGCTCCGAGGACGCCGGCCATGATCGGAGCCATCGTGGCGTCGCTGACCCCGACCAGCTGGTGCCTGGTCCGCGCCGGGTTGGTGAGCGGTCCCAGGTAGTTGAAGACGGTCGGCACCCCCAGCTCCTTGCGCACCGGCCCGACGAAGCGCATGGCGGGGTGGAAGCGCTGCGCGAAGCAGAAGCCCATGCCCGCCTCCGTCACGCAACGGGCGACGCCTTCGGGCCCGATCTCAATGGCCACGCCCAGCGCCTCGAGCACGTCCGCCGTGCCCACCGACGACGAGGCGGCCCGGTTGCCGTGCTTGCACACCGGTACGCCACAGCCCGCCGTGATGAAGGCGGCCAGCGTCGTCACGTTGATGCTCGCCAGCCGATCGCCGCCCGTGCCCACCAGGTCCACCACCACGCCGCCGGCGGGGTCGAGTGGGCAGGGCACGGCGGCGTCGACCATGGCGCGGGCCAGCCCGGTCACCTCGTCGGCGGTCTCCCCCTTGGCGTGCAGGAGCGCGAGGAAGGCCCCCACCTGCACCGGAGTGGCGTCGCCGGCCAGGACCACGCCCAGCGCGTCCTCGGCCTCCGCCTCGGTCAGGGACTCACGGCGCGACAGCCGGGTCAGGACGTCGGGCCAGCTCAGTCCCACCACAGGTCCCGGTCGAGGACCCCGCGGGCGATGAGTCCCAGTTGGACCTGCGACGTGCCCTCGACGATCGTGAGCTGTTTGGCGTCGCGGTACCACTGCTCGGTCGGGTGGTCCTCCATGTAGCCGGCTGCGCCGAGCAGCTGCACGGCGAGCGACGAGGCCCGCACCGCCAACTCCGTGGCGTGGTATTTGGCCATGGAGAGGTACGGGACGTATTCCTTGGTGAACTGGCCCGCATCCGCGAGCACTGCCGCCCGGTAGGTGAGGAGGCGGGCCGCCTCGATGTCAACGGCGCACTTGGCGATCTCCCATTGGATCCCCTGGAAGTCCGCGATGGTCTTGCCGAAGGCCGCCCGCTGCTGCACGTACTCTGTGGCGTACATCAGCGCACCCTCGGCCAGCCCGATGCCGCGGGCGGCCACGATCGGGCGCATGGCATTGAGGCCGAGCATGGCCAGACGGAAGCCTCCGACCTCGCCGATCACGTTCTCGGCAGGGACGTGGACGTCGGTGAGGACGAGCTCCCCGGTGTCGACCCCGCGCACACCCATCTTGTGGTCGGTGCGCCCGACCTCCACGCCGTCCCATGCTCGCTCGACGATGAATGCCGTCACTGAGTCGTGGGCCCGGCTGGCGGGGTCGCTCGTCTTGGCGAACACCGTGTACCAGTCGGCCTCGCGCACGCCCGACATCCAACATTTGGTGCCATTGAGCACCCAATCGCCGTCGGAGCCCGAATCGGGCACGCCGCGGGTCCGCATCCCCATGACGTCGCTGCCGGCCTGTGGCTCGGAGAGCCCGAAGGCCGCCCGGATCGTGCCCTCGCAGATTCCCGGCAGGTACCGTCGCTTCTGGGCCTCGGTCCCGGCGATCATCACCGGGCCCGTGGGCAGCCGGGTGAGCAGCAGCATCAGGGCCGCCGTGTTGGAGTACTTGGCGATCTCCTCGATCGCGACCGCGAGCCCGAGGATCCCCGCTCCCGAGCCGCCGTAGTCGACGGGGATGCACAGCCCGAGCAGGCCCGCGTCCCGGAACGCTTCGAAGAGGTCCGTCGGGTAGACCCCTTCCTTGTCGATGGCGCGGGCTCGGGGCTTCACCCTGTCCTGGGCGAGTCGCCGCACGGAGTCGCGGAGCTCGAGCAGTTCGTCTGGCAGGTCGAAATGCACCGGCGAAGGCTACCGGACTACCCAGCCAGGTATTTTTTGGTCCTTGAGCCCGGACGACCCCGAGACCCTTGATTCTCCCGACCCCGAACAGGTCCCCGCCGGGTCGGCTCGGTCGCGGACCGACCTTCAAGCCGAGCTCCGCACGACGCGCAAAAAAGAGCAGAAGCGCCGGCACCGGTGGCGCCGTCGCGTCCTGTATCTGCTCTGCTTCATCGTCCTGGTCGCGGCCGGCGGCGTGGGGGGTCTGTACGTCTACGCCACCTACCGCTTCGATCAGATCAAGAAGATCCATGCCAAGCACCTGGTCGCCGAGGCACCACCGGGCAAGCCGTTCAATCTGCTCCTCGTCGGCTCGGACTCCCGGGCCTTCGTCTCGAATGCCACGCAGGTCAATGCATTCGGCGACGAGGCCAATGCAGGGGGCCAGCGCAGCGACGTGACCATGGTGGCCCGCTTCGACCCCGCCGCCAGGACCGTGACCGTCTTGTCCATCCCGCGCGACCTCTGGGTCGACATCCCGGGCGACATCGGCGGGATCTCGGGCATGAACCGGATCAATGCCGCGTTCAACTCTGGCCCCGATCTCCTCGTGCAGACGATTGAGCAGGTCCTGGGCATCCCGATCAACCACTACATGTCGGTGGACTTCCCCGGCTTCTCGGGCATGGTGAACGCATTGGGCGGCATCACGATGGACTTCCCGACCGAGGTCAAAGACCAGTACACCGGCCTGGACGTCACCACGACGGGCTGCCAGGTCGTCAACGGGACGACCGCGCTCCAGCTGGTCCGCAGCCGGCACCTGTACTACAAGGACTCGAACGGCTACTGGGAGTACGACGGCCTGTCCGACTTCAGTCGCATCCAGCGCCAGGACGCATTCTTCCGGGCCGTGCTGGCCAAGGTGAATGCGTCCATCACGAACCCGCTCACCATCAACTCGTTCATCGGTGCTTCCGTCGGCAACCTGACCATCGACGACACGCTCAGCCAGAGCGACCTCTTCCACATCGCCGAGGACTTCCGGGGCCTTCCGTCGTCGCATCTGGTCACCGAGACGCTGCCCACGATCGGGTTCACCACGGACGGTGGCGCCTCGGTCCTGAAGCAGGCCGAGCCGTACGCCCAGAACATGATCGACAGCTTCAACGCCATCGGGATCCAGCCAGCTGCCACGACGCCGGTGACCACTCCGGCGAAGGGCAGGCGCGGCGCGACCACCGCTCCGACGACCGTGCCCACCGAGGCGCACAGTGAGGTCAGCGTCAACGTCCTGAACGCATCGACCGTCAACGACATCGCGCACAGCACCGCCGCCGCGCTCACGACCCAGGGATTCGAGGTCACCCAGATCGGCGACGCCTCGTCCCAGCTCGCCGCGGGCGGCCCGTCGGAGATCCTCTACGGCCCCACCGGCTTCGGGGCCGCGCTGACGTTGGACTCGGTGCTGAGCGGGGCCGTCACCTACCTCGCCGACCCGAATCTCAGTGGTCAGACGGTCTCGCTCCTGATCGCCGGCACGCAGCTCACCGTGAAGGGGCCGTCGTCGACCGGGTCCCCGGGCGCGACGACGACCGGTCCGACCACCACGACCACGACCACCATTCCCGGCGACGTCTACACGAACACCCAGTCAGAGCCGTGGAATCCGTACCCCTGCACGCTGGGCCAGACGACGCAGACGGCGCCCCGGACCACGACCACGGTGACGAAGAGCAAGAAGTCGTGACGTCGACCACGCCCGGTGTAACGCTCTGGCGCCAGCGTCGTGCGGAGCACACGAGGACGCCCGGCGGCCCCTAGCCGGTCGAGACGCTCGTCAGCACACAGAGCACGGTGCTCGGCGCGGCGAAAATCGCATTGACCGACCACAGCTTGACCTGACCTGGTTTCAACTGCACCGAGGTCGACCCATAGTCCAGGTTCTCCGCCACTGACGAGGTGAAGAACACTGTGATGTCGTAGGTGACACGGTGGTTGAGCGAGCTCTGCACCGTGCCACCAGCCGACCAGCCATTCTTCGCTGCGGCGCAGTTGACCAAATGGACGTCCTTACGGATGCTGGCTTGGCTCGGCGCCGTGGCGGCTGACGTGGTGACCCTGACGGTCGTCCGCGTCGTCGGAGGCGCCGCGCCTTCGCTCGAATTGCCGCTGCATGCGGCGAGCGAGAGGCCCACCGCCACCATGGCCAGCAGCCGCCTCTGCGTGCCGCTCATCCGATCGTTTCTTCTCCACCGCTCGAAACCAAGGGGGTCACTTTTTCACGAAAGGAGGCGGACTGATCGATCACGATTGCAGCGACCGGATCCGGGGGCGCGGCGCCCCGACGGGCGTCGTCCCCCGTGGACGCCGGATCGGGTCGGTCAGGCCGACTTGCGGCGCTGCCGCACGATCCGCCGGCGTTCCCGCTCGGTCGTGCCGCCCCAGATGCCCTCACGCTCGCGGTGGGCCAGGGCGTGCTCGAGGCACGCCTGGCGGACCGGGCAGACGGCGCAGACAGCCTTGGCCTCGGCCGCGTCGGCCTCGTCCTCGGTGACCGGGTAGAACGCCTCGACGTCCAGTCCCCGGCATGCGGCTTGCTTGCGCCACGTAGCGGCGATCATGGGAAACACTTCCTCGTAACGGATAATTCCAGCGGATACTTGAATTCGCCTGGTCGGAGCCTTTTCGATTCCACGACGGAAAGCGCCGGATCCGAATTCGGCGAACGACGAGTATGGCTTATGACGTGAGCGTCTGTAAAGACTTGCGCACAGAATTGTCCCTGGTCAGCCGATAGGTAGGGGCTTTGTTGTCCCCTGGAGGTCCCCCAGGAGCTCTTCCCTCGTCGCCGGAAGCAGGGTGGTCCGGGCCTCGTAGGCCGGATGGGTGGAGACCAGGGCGACCTCCTGGGCGTTCCTGAACGCCTCCACCTGGGCCTCCGTGAAGGCGAACCGCAGGTAGTGGACCGCCGGCGTGACCGTCTCGCGAGTCAGGGCGGCGGCGTGCTGTGCCTCGGGCACGCTCGCCACCACGTCGCCGTCGATCCAGACGCCCACCTGGTGCTCGATCCCCACCAGCCGGGGCAGCCACTCCCGGAGCGCGCCGTCCGAGGTCAGCTCGATGAAGAGGGTGGCCGAGAGGTCCCGCTCCCCGGGCAGCAACCGGTTGTAGATGTCGAGCTCGACCTGGATCGCCTCGTCACTGATGATCTTCTCGACCCGGGCCATCTCCTGCACCTGGAAACGGACGGTGTCGAGACACTCGAAGACCAGGGTCATGATCGGCCCCAGGCTCACCCGCCGGTTGCGCTTCCGCGCGATGACCCGGGCCCGGTAGTCCTCTCGCACTCGCTCGTAGGCGCGGAGGTCCAGGACGTCGGCCAGCGTCAGGGGCCCCGGAACAGGCGCGGTCACCTGTCGTCCCCGGCGTCAATCCCGTAGGCCCGCGCCATCAGCTGCAGCGGGTGCACGGGTTGCCTGCCGGTCTCCTGGAAGATGGAGCCGTTCGCCAGATGGCAGTCGCCGCACACGACGTCGTTCCCGGCCGCCTCGACCTCCCGGCCGAGCGGCGCCGCGACCCGGCGGGCCAGGTCGTAGTTCTCCGCCCGGTACCCCCAGGTCCCGTCGATGCCCGAACAGCGTTGGACGAGCGTGCACCTGACGCCGGCCGTCTTGAGCAGGTCACGGCTGCGCAGCCCCGCATTCTGTGCCTGCAGGTGGCAGGCCACGTGGTACGTCACCGCGTCAGGCACCGAGCCGTCGTCGCGGCCGGGGAACGCGTCGCGCAGCGCAAAGGGGTCGCCCCCATCGCGGTGCCGCCTCATGAGGTACTCGGCCGGGTCGTACGTATGGGAGGCCACGAGGTCGGCGTCGGATCCCTTGGCGTACACCGGATAGTCCCGCTTGAGCACGTAGGCGCAGGTCGGCTGCGCCACGATGACGTCTCGCCCCGCCCGCACCTCGGCGGCCAGCGCCGCAACGTTGCGACGGGCCGCCTTGACGAATTCGTCGACGTGCCCAGAGTGAAGCCATGGTGCGCCACAGCACTTGGTGCCTTCGGGCAGGCTGCATCCGACGCCGTTGTGCTCGTAGACCTCCACGATGGCGCGTCCGACGCCGGGTTCCATGTACTCCACGAAGCAGGTGGGGAACACCGAGACCGAGCCGCCTCCCTGCGGCACGGCGGCCTGGGCCCTGTCTCTCTTGAACCACGTCGTGAAGCGTTGCCTCGCGTAGGGCGGCAGGAGCCGCTGCGACGCCAGGCCGACCGTCTTCTCCATGATGCGGCGGGGCCATGAGCCCGGCGTGCCGGTGGCCCAATTCACCACCGGCGCCGCCGCGACCGAGGCACGCCCCAGGGCGTCCGTGCGCGCCAGGAACTGGTCGGTGAGCCGCTCCTTCACCCCGACCCCCTGCTGCTGGCGAATCGCGTGGACCCGGCTCATCAGACGCGGGAAGTCAAGCGCCCACTCGTGCGGCGGCACGTAGGGGCACTTCACGTAGCAGAGCTTGCACTGGTAGCACTCGTCGACCACCTGGTCGTGCTCAGCGGCGGTCAGTGCCGACACGTCCCCGTCGTTGGCGTCGATGAACTTGAACATCGTCGGGAACGACGGGCACAAGTTGAAGCACAGGCGGCACCCGTGACACAGATCGAAGACGCGGTCCAGCTCCTCGCGGAGCGCGGCGGGGTCGAAGTACTCGGGATCGGCGGGGTCGTATGTGGCGGTCATCCGGCCGCCTTTCCTACGAGACGGACTCGAGCCCCTGGGTGAAGCGGCCGGCGTGGGACTTCTCGGCCTTGGCCAGCGTCTCGAGCCACTCGGCGATCTCCTCGAAGCCTTCGTCTCGCGCGGTCTTGGC
>CAYWDQ010000121.1:0-9462 GCA_964457065.1 uncultured Acidimicrobiaceae bacterium
GCTGCGAGCACGACCGCGCGCGAGCCGGTCGGCACCATGCGGGCGGCCACGTCCGCCGAGCTCAGGAGGTCGCCGTCCTCTGCGGTGATGCCGCAACGAGCCAGGCTCCGGTGCAATTCGGCCCGCGTCGGCGCAGAGTTGTTGGTGGCGAACAGCACCCGGACCCCCGCCCCTCGCAACCGGGCGACGGCCTCGTCGACACCGGGGATGGGGCGTCCGGTGAGCCACACCACGCCGTCGAGGTCGACGACCCAGGTTCCCTCGGGCGGTGGCGGCCACATCGGCGCCGAGGCTAACCGCCGTCCCTAGACTCGATCGCCATGGCGGACCTGAGAGCCGAGGGCAACGACCTGGTCCTCCACATGCACGCGCTCGAGAAGGCGGAGGGATTCCACGGCGACATCCGAGTGCCGCTGTCCGCGGTCACCGCGGTGCGCGTCGTCGATGACGCCTGGCCAGAGCTTCGAGGCATCCGGGCCCCGGGAACCGGAGTGCCGGAGGTCATCGCCGTCGGCACACGGCGAGGCGGGTTCGGGAAGGACTTCGCCTCCGTCCACGGCACGGGCGCGGCGATCGTGGTCGAGCTGGAGGGAGCCGAGTACGCGCGTCTCATCGTCACGTCGGACGACGCGAACGCAGTGGCCTCGGCCGTCCGGGCCGCCGTCGGCACGGACTGACGTCAGTGGGTTCACGCGTTCCGGGCGCCGGTGGACCAAGATGTCGATGTGGCCGAGCCTCGGGACGTGGAGGTGCCGGCGCACTCGCTCGAGCGGCTGGGCCGCCTCATCGGTGCCGAGCGCGAGGCCGCCCTGCGGGAGGCGGCAGGGTCCGCGTTGCAGTCGCTCGATGGGGGGCGGGTGTGGAACATCAGCTCCACCGCACACGGCGGAGGGGTGGCGGAGATGCTCCAACTCCTCTGCGGATACGCCAAGGATGCCGGCGCTGACACGCGCTGGGTGGTCATTGACGCCGATGCCGAATTCTTCGCCATCACCAAGCGACTGCACAACCGCATTCACGGCGCGGCCGGCGACGACGGGGACCTCGGACCCCGAGAGGCGGCGCACTACGAGGCTGTCCTCGCCGCCAACGCGGACGCAATCGACGGACGGATCCACCGCGACGACATCGTCGTCCTCCACGACCCCCAGACGGCGGGTCTGGCGAACCGTCTGATCAGGTACGGCGTGCACGTCGCCTGGCGCTGCCACATCGGGTCGGACCGCACGAACACCTTCACCGAAGAGGCGTGGAGCTTCCTCCAACCGCACCTGGCCCAGTGCCGCACCTTCGTCTTCTCGCACGCCGCCTTCGTGCCCGCCCGGCTGGCGGGTGCCGACGTGTGGATCATCGAGCCCTCCATCGACCCGCTCTCGGCCAAGAACCGCCCGCTGCCCCGGGCACGGGTCGCCGACCTCTTGGCGCGGATCGGGTTGCTCGAGGGCGCCGGGTCTGTACGGACGCCGGCGGTGATGGGGGGCGCGGGACCGTTCTCGCCCGACGACCCCCTGGTCGTCCAGGTCTCGCGCTGGGACCACCTGAAAGACATGCAGGGTGTGCTGCGCGGCTTCGCCGAGCACGTGGCGGGACGGAGCGACGCGCGTCTCGCGCTGATCGGACCAGCGGTCACGGGCGTGAGCGATGACCCCGAGGGGGCCCAGGTCCTCGAGGAGTGCTTCGAGGTCTGGCGGTCCCTGCCTCGTCGCTCCCGCGACGCCATCCGCCTGGTCGCCCTCCCCATGGACGACCCCGTCGCCAATGCCGTCGTGGTGAACGCGGCCCAGCGACACGCCAGTGTCGTGGTGCAGAAGAGCCTGCAGGAAGGTTTCGGTCTCACCGTGACCGAGGCGATGTGGAAGTCCAGGCCCGTCGTCGCATCCGCCGTGGGCGGCATCGTCGGCCAGGTCCCGCCGGGTGCGGGCGTCCTCCTCGCGGACCCCGGCGACCTCGACGCGTTCGGCTGGGCGCTGGCCGCCCTGCTCGCCGACCCGGCAGGGAGGGCGTCGATGGGACGACGGGCCCGGCGCCACGTCCGCCAGCACTCCCTGAGCGACCGGCACCTCATCGACTACGCGCGCCTGGTGGCACACATGATCCGCCTCTCGCGGGGCTCCTAGGCCGGAGTCACCGACTGCGCGATGAGCCGCCCCGTGATCTCCTCGGGGTGGAGGCGGATGAGCGAGTGGCGCTCCCCGCCCGCCCATGGTGCCAGCCCGAGCGTGGCCAGGGTCGCGGCCTCGTGGGGGTCGTGCACCAGTCGTAGGGACCCGGTGACCAGGACGCTCCAGCCCTCGCTCATCGACTCGTCCACCCGATCGATCTGGAAGCTCACCCGGTCCTGGCCGTCAAGGCGCGCGGCCTGCGCCGCCGTCGTGCTGACGATCACGTCGCCCTCGCTGACGGCGTAGTTCATCGGGTGGGCGACGGTGCCCCGGGGTGACACGAAGACGAGTCGTCCCACTCCCCCGGCCCGCAGGTGCGCCTCGCACTGCTCCGACGTCAGCTCCGTCAGCTCCGGGTGGCGACCGGCTCGGCCCCGTCCCGCGGGTCGGTCCACCCTCCCGCCGTAGAGCTCCTCGGGAGTGGAGTGGAGTGCGAGCGCCAACAGGAGCATCGTGCCCGTGCTGAGTCGCCCGCCCGTGCTCTCCTCGAAGTAGCGGAGGTAGTCGGGATCGATGCCCGCCTTCGACGCGACCTCCGTAATGCTCAGGCCCAACTCGGTCCGCCGCCGCGCGACGCGCCGGGCGAGATCACCGGTGTGGGTCGCCGGGACGTCGTCGTCAGGATCGCTCACCGACGTATTCTCATCCGACCGGCGGCCTGACACCAACAGCGTTCAGGTCTCGTCCCAGGGTGGGCAGAAGGTCAGTGAGCGGGCGGCGTCGCGCTGCGTCACCAGGCCGACAACGCGGCCACCCTCCAGGACAGGTAGACGAGCCCGGCGGTGGCGGTTCATGACGGTCACCGCCTCTCCCACGGTGGCGTCGACGTCGAGGCCCAGGGTGTCGTCGGGCTGCACCAATTCGGCCAGGGTCACCCGGCGCGGGTCGAGTCCCCGGGCCACCACCCTCGTCACGATGTCGCGATTGCTGACGGCTCCGGCCAGACGACCGTCGGACAGGCACAGGGGGATGGACTCCACCTGACCGGCGGCCAGGAGGCGTGCCGCGTCGGCCGCCGAATCGGTGGTCCGGAGCACCTCGATGTCGGAACGCATCACGTCCCGGACCGTCCTCATGGCGACCTCCCAGTGCGGGCCCGCTCGCGCCCGCGCCGCCCCGAATACCCAGATGTCGCGGGTTCAAACCCTCGGTCGCCACAGGAGCCGTTCGGCCCGGCGGCGGGGCCGTGGTGTCACGAGGGCAGAACCCCCCTTGCCCCGGGGAGACGACGAACGTATGTTCGTACCCCATGGAGCGTCAGTACGAGCTGGAGTCGATGCGGCGATCGCTCGCCATGCTCCGCCCCGGCGCCCCGGCGCTCGACCGCGAGGAGGCGATGGGGCTCGTCCGGGAGCTCCAGGACCTGGAGCGGCAGTTCCGCTCCCTCCGGGAAGGCCTGCAGCGGTTGCTGGCGGAGTCGGGCTGAGGGTCTTTCAGCCCAGGGCGATGAGGTTCACCGGGTCGGTCAGAACGTCGCCGACCTCCCGGAGGAAGAGGGACGCCGCCCTCCCGTCGACCAGACGATGGTCGAAGGAGAGGGTCAGGACCACGACGTCGCGCAGGGCGACCTCGCCCTCGAACTCCCAGGGGCGCCGCTGCACCGTGCCGACGGCCAGGATCGCGGCCTCCCCCGGGTTGAGGATCGGCACCCCACCGTCGACCCCGAAGACACCGACGTTGGTGACGGTGATCGTCCCGCCGCTGAGGTCGGCAGGCGTGCAGCGTGCGGCCCGGGCTCGGTCCGCCAGCTCGGCCAGAGCCGCGGCGAGCTCACGCAACGACATGTCCTGCGCGTCCTTGACGGTGGGCACGAGGAGGCCCTGTGGGCCGGCCACCGCCACCCCCAGGTCGACGTAGTGCTTCGTCACGATCTCGGCCGTGGCATCGTCCCACGACGAGTTGAGAGCGGGATGGTCGCGCAGCGCCAGCACCATGGCCCGGGCCACGAGAGCGAGCACCGTGACGTGGACGCCCTCGAAGTGCCGGTTCCGGCGGAGCCGCTCGACCAGCCCGACGGTCTCCGTCGCGTCGACCGTGAGGAAGACGCAGGCCTGCGGCGCCGTCGCGACGCTCTGCACCATGGCCGCCGCCATGTGCTTCTGGACGCCGCGGACGGGGGTCCGTGACTCGCGCTCGGGTCCTGACCCCGTGGTCGGGACCGGCGATACCGCTCCTGCCAGGTGCGCGGCCAGGTCTTCGCGCGTGATGATGCCGTCCGGGCCGTGGCCGGTGACATCGGCCAGGTCGACGCCGTTCTGGCGTGCCATGAACCGCACCGGTGGCGCGGCCAACGGCCGCGAGCCGCCACGCCGCGGTTCGGCCGGGCTCCGGGCCGGATGGGCGCGGCGCCGGCGCCGGCTGGGGGCTGCATCCGTGGGCCCGTAGCCGACCAACATGGGGACCTCGTCGCCCGCGCCGGCCACCTCGTCGGTGTCGATGGCGATCAGTGGCGATCCCACGGCGACCGTCTCACCCGCGCCGGCCAACACCTCGATCACGGTCCCGGCGAAGGGGCTGGGCAGTTCGACCACGGCCTTCTCCGTCTCGACCTCGAGGAGGGCCTGGTTCAAGGCCACCTCGTCGCCGGCCGAGACCAGCCAGGACACGATCTCGGCCTCGGTGAGGCCCTCGCCAAGGTCGGGCAGGAGGAAGCGTCGGACGGTGCTCACGCCTGCAGGCACCGGTCGACCTCGTGGAGGATCCGATCGGTGTCGGGGAGGTAGTGCTGCTCCAGTCTGGAGGGCGGGTACGGCGTCGCAAAGCCGCCGACCCGGCGCACCGGGGACTCGAGATGGTAGAAGCAGCGCTCCGACACCCGGGCCGCGATCTCCGCTCCGAGGCCGCAGAAGACGGAGGCCTCGTGGGCAACCACCAGTCGACCCGTCTTGCGGACCGACGCCTCGATCGTGTCGAAGTCCACCGGCGAGAGTGACCGGAGGTCGATCACCTCGATGGACGTGCCCTCCTCGGCTCCGATGCGGGCTGCGTCGAGCGCCGTGGCGACCATCGGGCCATAGGCGGCGACCGTCGCGTCCGTCCCCTCCGCGATCACCCGTGCCTGGTGCAACGGGGTCACGGGCGCCGGGGTGTCGTCGACCTCGCCTCTCTCCCAGTAGCGCCGCTTCGGCTCGAAGAACACCACGGGGTCGTCGGATGCGATGGCCTGCTGAATCATGAGGTGCCCGTCGCCCGCGCTGCTCGGCGTCACGACGCGCAAACCGGCCGTATGGGCGAAGTAGGCCTCCGGCGACTCGGAGTGGTGCTCGACGGCACCGATGCCGCCCCCATACGGCACCCGGATCGTCAGCGGCATTGCCACCCGACCCTCGGTACGGTGACGCAGCTTCGCCACCTGCGAGACGATCTGGTCGAAGGCCGGATAGACGAACCCGTCGAATTGGATCTCGCACACCGGCCGGTAGCCGCGCATGGCCAGCCCCACGGCGGTACCGACAACACCGGACTCGGCGAGAGGGGTGTCGATGACGCGCCGGTCGCCAAAATCCCGCTGGAGGCCCTCGGTGACCCGGAACACGCCACCGAGCTTCCCGATGTCCTCGCCCAACAGCACGACCTTGGCGTCACGCTCCATCGCCTGGCGCAATCCCGCGTTGAGCGCCCGGCCCAACGACATGGTGACCATCACGACCTCAGCGTCGACAGGTAGGCCTCGTAGGCCTCCCGCTCCTCTTGGAGCAGGGGATGCGGTTCGGCGTAGACGTGCTCGAACAACGCGTCGGGCGGTGGATCGGGAAGGGCCAGGCACCCTCGGCGCAGTCTGGCCGCCGCATCCTCGGCCACTGCAGTCGTCTCGCCTTCGAACCGGTCGTCGGCGAGACCCTCGGACCGGAGCAGCGCGCGCAGCCGCGCCAAGGGGTCCTTCATCCGCCACTCCTCCTCCTCTTCGTGGGAGCGGTAGCGGGTGGGATCGTCCGAGGTCGTATGCGGTCCCATGCGATACGTGACCGCCTCAATCAGCGTCGGGCCACAACCGGCGTAGGCCCGGGCGAGGGCGAGCCGCGTGGCGGCCAGGACGGCCAGGACGTCATTGCCGTCGACGGCGATGCCGGGAATGCCGTAGCCCTGGCCGCGCTGGGCGATCGACCCGTGCGATTGCAGACGCACAGGCTCCGAGATCGCCCACTGGTTGTTCTGGCACACGAAGACGACCGGCACCGCGTAGCTGGCCGCGAAGCCGAATGCTTCGGCGACGTCGCCCTCGCTGGACGCGCCGTCGCCGAAGTAGGCGACGGCGGCCGACGTCGCGCCATCGAGCGCGATGCCCAACGCGTAGCCGGTCGCATGGAGGGCCTGTGACCCGACGATGATGGCGGGCGTCGCAATGCCGAACTCCGCGGGATCCCAACCGGAGAGCGCGGTGCCCCTCCAGAGTTGCAGCATGGCCACGGGGTCGACGCCGCGGCAGTAGGCCACGCCATGCTCGCGGTAGCTCGGGAGCACGAAGTCGTCCGGTTGCAACGCATGGGCCGAACCGACCTGTGCCGCCTCCTGGCCCAAGAGCGGGGCCCACAGACCCAGCTCGCCCTGCCGCTGCAGAGCCATCGCCTCGGCGTCGAGGCGGCGCACGACCACCATGTCGGTGTAGAGCTCACGAAGCTCCTCGGCTCCGACGTCAGCGACGAACTCCCAGTACGGGCACCCCACCGTCCGCTGCCCGTCCACAGAGATCAACTGGACGAGGCCGTCGAAGCCCATCCACTCCGGGATCCTCCCCTTCGGAACCCGGACATGCGCGACGGACATATGGACTCCCTTCCTCCGAGCAGGGCTCGTCGAAAAGAATCAGATCACGATCCGGCGTCTGGGCGCGGGAAAACGAATCAGATCAGACTGTGTACACGGATGTCATGCGGGAAGAGCCCAGTATGCACAACATCTGTGCGGACCCGGAGGAGCTCAACCGGGCGTCGGGGCCCGGCTCGGTAGGAACGGTCAGGAAGCCTTGCGGCGGGCCACCGTCTTCGGGCGGGCCGGTTGCTTGGCCGCCTTCTTCGCCGGCTTCTTGGTGGCCGGGGCGGCCCGGCGCGCCGGGGACCGCTTTGCGGCCGGCTTGCCCTTGGTGCTCTTGCCCTCGGGCCGTGCCGCGGCGGCGATGCTCGCGTTCAGAGCTTCCATGAGATCCACGACCTTGGCAGGAGCCTCGGGCTCGGCCTGGAGCACGATCTCGTGGCCGCTCCGCTTTTCCTCGATGAGGGCCTCGACCTTCTCCCGGTGCGTGTCGTGGTAGCGCTCGGGGTCCCAGTCGCTCTCCATGGACTCGATCAGGAGCTGAGCCATCGACAGCTCCCGGTCGGTGACGTCCTCGGTGTCCGGCAGGGTGATATCACGCCCGGGAGAGCGGACCTCGTCGGAGAAGTACATCGTGTGGAGGGCCAGCACCTCCTCCTCGGGCCTGATGGCGACGAGATACTCCTTGTTCCGCATGACCAGGGTGGCGATGGCCACTCTGCCCGCATCGGCCATGGCCTGACGGAGCAGGGCGTACGCCTTGTCGGCTCCGGCGCCTTCGGGAGCCAGGTAATAGCTCGAGCGGAAGTACACAGGGTCGATGTCGGCCTGCTCGACGAAGTCGGAGATCTCGACCTGGCGCGACTTCTTCGGCTCGGCGCTCTCGAGCTCCTCCTCGCTGAGGATCACGTATTCGCCCCCACCCAGGTCGAACCCGCGCACGATGCGGTCCTGCGGCACCTCGTCACCGGTCCGCTCGTTGACCTTCTTGTAGCGGATGCGGTCCGACGTCCCCTCTTCGAACTGGTTGAAGTGGATGCTCTTGTCCGACGTGGCCGGGTACAGGCCGACCGGGATGTTCACCAGTCCGAAACTGAGAGCCCCCTTCCAGATCGTGCGCGGCACGCCCAACAAAATACCAGTCCAGAGGCGGTCCACCACCTTGATACAGCCTTTCGGCACACTGAAGCCATGGTCACGAGCGCTCCCAGAGGCTTCGTCCCCGCCCTGTTGGACGGGCTGGCGGAGCTGGGCCCCGTCGACCCGTTGAGCGGAGATCTATCCCTTGAACTGGGCATTTCCCTCTGGCTCCGGAGCGACGGGACCTCACTGATGGAGGCCCGGGACATCCTGCTCGAGATGCGCGCGGTCATTCTGGAGGTCAGCGGGCTGGATCCGGCCACCGAGCCCGTGCCCCTCGTCGGCCGCTCCCCCAGACTCGACGTCGTGAACCTGGCCACCTACGCCGGCAACCTCCTCCGTCGCGCCTCTGCCGCAGCGCGCTGCAGCATGGGCGCCCTCGCCGACCGTGTCATCGCCGAGCTCCCCGAGCGCGAGGAGACGGCGCTGGGCGCCTGATCCCTAGAACCCGTAGCCGGCGATGATCTCGCCGTTCAGGCTGGTCGACGACATGCTCCCGAGGTAGGGGGCGTCCCCGAACGAGAAGACGTCGCCACGTGCGGCGGCGACCCAGTAGCCGTGGCCGTCCGCGGTCGGGAAGATGGCGGTCGCCGGATTGAAGGAGTTCACGTACCCGAGGGGCGCGCCCATGGCATCCGCATCCCCGTACCCGAGCACTGCACCGTTGGCATACAGGATCCAGTACCCGCGCCCATCGGGCGTCGCGACGGCGTCAACGACGTGCACCGACGCGGCGGCGGGCCCACCGAAGAAGGGAGCGTCCCCGAAGGCGTAGACGCCACCGGTGGTGGTCACCAGCCAGTAGCCGTTGCCCGAGTGGTCCGGCATCACTGCAACGGCGGCGCCGGAGCAGCCGCCGATGCCGGGACACGACCCCTCGAACCGGGCGTCTCCGAAGGCGAACACGCCGCCGTCGGAGGCGACCATGAAGTACCCGTGACCGGTGGCAGTGGGCACCATGCCGACGATGGGCGCGTCGAGGCTGTTCGGCAACCCGGACCCGGCGGGGTGCAGGCCGACCCCGGGAATCGACCCGTAGAAACCCGAGTCGCCGAAGCTGAAGATCCCGCCGTCCGACGCCACCAACCAATACCCGGCGCGGCTGGCGGTCGGCGTGATCCCGACCACGGGTCGCTGGAGGCTGATCCCCCCCATCGACCCGTGGAAGCCGGCGGCCCCGAAGGAGAAGATGCCCCCGTCGGAGCCCACCAACCAGTAGCCGCGCAGAGCTGGGTTCACGTTGAACGTCTGCGGGTTGCCGGTCACACCCGAATAGTTCGAGCCCTGCGCCACGCTGGCCGTGAGCGAGCAGGTGCCGAAGAGCACGAAGGTCACGGTGTGCCCGTCCGGTCCCACGGTGCAGACGGACGTGGTGTTGGAACTGACGGATGTCGCACCGTCGCCGCTGGTG
>CAYWDQ010000122.1:0-9368 GCA_964457065.1 uncultured Acidimicrobiaceae bacterium
GGCTCGCGCACAGCGTCAGGGCCGGGCACCGGCCCGTCGCCGAGCCGGCCCAGCGCGAACTTCGACGCGTTGAGCACCTTGATCGCCAGGCGTCGGCCGATCTTCATGACGCCGGTGTCGAGTGCGGTGTCGGTCCCGGGGCGCCCGTTGCAGGCCCAGTAGCGCACCGCGTCCGAGCCGAATTCCTCGAGCGTCGCCATGGGGGTGACGACGTTGGTGCCCTTGGACTTGGAGATCTTCTTGTGGTCCTTGTCGAGGATCCAGCCGTTGATAGTGGCGTGCCTCCAGGGCAGGGTGTGGTGCTCCAGATGCGAGCGCAGCAGCGTGGCGAAGAGCCAGGTGCGGATGATCTCGGGCCCCTGGGGGCGCAGGTCCATGGGGAAGGTGGCGGCGAACAGTTCCGGCTCGTCCTCCCACCCGCAGGCGATCTGGGGTGTGACCGACGACGTGGCCCAGGTGTCCATGACGTCGGGATCGCCGCTGAACCCGCCCGCCACGCCCCTCTGTTCCGGCCCGTAGCCGTCGGGCACGTCGGTCGTCGGGTCGATGGGGAGGCTCGCCTCGTCGGGCAGGATCGGCGCGTCGTAGTCCGGTTCGCCGTCCGCTCCGAGGGGGTACCAGACCGGGAAGGGGACGCCGAAGAAGCGCTGGCGGCTGACCAGCCAGTCACCGTTGAGACCGTTGACCCAGTCGTCGTAGCGCACCTTCATGTAGGGCGGGTGCCAGTCGAGCTGCGCGGCCCGCTCCAACTGCTCGCGACGCAGCCGCTCGTCGTGGCCGCCGTTGCGGATGAACCACTGCCGGCTCGTGACGATCTCGAGCGGTCGGTCGCCCTTCTCGTAGAACTTCACGGGGTGGGTGATGGGCCGGGGGTCGCCCACGAGGTCCCCTGACGCAACCAGCATCTCGACCATGGCGCGTTGGGCCTGCTTCACCGTCCTCCCCGCAATGGCCCGCCACGCCGCGCCGTCGGGAACGCCGTTCGGGGGGGATTCGGCGATCCGCCCCGACCTGGTCACGATGCTGCGGGTCGGCAGGTCGAGCTCGCGCCACCACACGACGTCGGTGACGTCGCCGAACGTGCAGATCATGGCGATGCCCGAGCCCTTGTCCGGCTCGGCCAGTGGGTGGGCCAGGACGGGCACCTCGACCCCGAAGAGCGGGCTGTGCACCGTGGTGCCGAAACGCGCCGCATAACGCTCGTCGTCGGGGTGCGCGACCAGCGCCACGCAGGCGGCGATGAGCTCGGGCCGCGTCGTCTCGATCTCTATGTCGTCGAAGCGCACCCGGTGGTAGGCGCCTTGCTTCTCGCGGTCCTCCATCTCGGCCTGCGCCACCGCGGTCTGGAAGTCGACGTCCCACAGGGTGGGCGCCTCCGACGAGTAGGCCTCGCCGCGGGCAAGGTTGCGCAGGAACATGCGCTGGCTGGTCCGCCGGCTGCGGTCGCCGATGGTGGCGTAGGTCCGGTCCCAGTCGACCGACAGCCCGACGCGCCGCCACAGGTCCTCGAAGGCCTGCTCGTCCTCGGCGGTGAGCTCGTGGCACAGCGCGATGAAGTTCGGCCGGCTGACCGGGATGTCGTCCTTGCCGGGCTCCTCGGGCAGCCTGAAATCGGGGTCGAAGGGGAGTGAGGGGTCACATGTCACCCCGAAGACGTTCTGCACCCGGCGCTCCGTGGGGAGGCCGTTGTCGTCCCAGCCCATGGGGTAGAAGAGCTTCCAGCCGCGCATCCGCCGGTAGCGGGCGATGGCATCGGTCTGCACGTAGCCGAAGACCGATCCCATGTGGAGCGAGCCCGACACCGTCGGCGGGGGGGTGTCGATGGAGAAGACCTCGTCCCGGGTGGCCGAGGGGTCGAAGCGGTAGGTCCCGGTCTCCTCCCACACGGCGGCCCAGCGCTCCTCCAGGCCGTCGAGGGTCGGCTTGTCGGGGACGCGGGGCGCTCCGGTTCTGGGAGTCGACATGATCGGGTTACCGTACCCGGGTGCTGCGCCTTCACGACACCGCCACGGGCACGGTCCGCCCCCTCGAGCTCCGCAACGAGGGCGAGGTGTCCATGTACGTCTGTGGCCCGACCGTCTACGACCTGCCCCACATCGGCCACGGCCGGGCCAACCTGACCTTCGACATCCTGCGCCGCTACCTGAGCTTCACCGGCCTCCGTGTGCACCACGTGGCCAACGTCACCGACGTCGACGACAACATCATCAAGCGGGCCTCCGAGCTCGGGCGCACCGAGGCCGACGTGGCCGCGGAGTTCGAGGAACGTTGGTGGGAGTCGATGGACGCGCTCGGGGACCTGCGCCCGCAGGACGTCCCGCACGCCACCCGGTACATCGAGGACATGGTGACGCTGGTGCGCGATCTGGTGGACCGGGGGATGGCCTACGAGACGCCCGATGGGGTCTACCTGGAAGTATCCAAGGTCGAGGGGTACGGCCTCCTGGCACAGCAGTCGCTGGAGTCGCTCCAGGCCGGCGCCCGGGTCGAGGCGAACGAGGACAAGCGGTCTCCCCTCGACTTCGCCCTCTGGAAGAAGGCGAAGGAGGGCGAGCCGAGCTGGCAGTCGCCGTGGGGGCCGGGCCGGCCGGGCTGGCACACCGAGTGCGTGGTGATGTCGCTCGACCTGCTCGGTGAGGGGTTCGACCTGCACGGCGGGGGCCAGGACCTGATGTTCCCGCACCACGAGAACGAGCGCGCCCAGGCGGTTGCCGACGGCAAGGCCTTCGCGCGGCACTGGATGCACCACGGCTGGGTGGAGGTCGAGGGCACGAAGATGTCCAAGTCCCTCGGCAACTTCTCGACGCTGCCGGACCTCCTGTCCCGCAGCGACGCCCGTGCCTACCGGCTCCTCGTGCTGCGTGCGCACTACCGCTCGCCCATCGAGGTGACGCCCGAGACGCTGGCCGACGCCGAGAAGGCACTGGCCCGGCTGGACGGGCTGGCCCGCCGCTTCGACGTCGCCGAGCTCCTGGCCCGGACCGAGGACGGCTACGTGGTCGAGGGGAGTCCGCCCGCCTCGGACGTCGACCCCGGCGCGTCGGCCGCCTTCCGGGCGCACATGGACGACGACCTCGACACGCCCGGCGCGCTGGCCGGCATCTTCGAGCTCGTCACGGCGGCGCACTCGGCCGCGGACGCCGGTGACGAGGAGGAGGGCGGGCGCCTGGCCCGCACGGCGGCGGTGCTCGCCGCCGCGCTCGGGCTCTCGCTGCGCGCCGCCGACACCGAGGTCGACGACGAGTCGGCGCGGCTCGTGGCCGATCGCGACGAGGCCCGGCGCACCAGGGACTTCGCCCGCGCGGACGCCCTGCGCGACGAGCTCGTGGCCCGGGGCTGGACGGTGGAGGACACCCCCACGGGCACCGCCATCCGTCGCTGAGCGCCCGGTAACCCCTGGTCATCGCCAAGAATGTCCCCGGGGTGGACCGGTGACTCGGCGGTAGGTTACTCTGTAGTAACCAGGGATTAACCGTGGCGCGTCGCTCGGCGTCGCGCCCCGGGGTTCGTCCCATCGAACGGAGACGGGTTCCGGCCGTGGCCGGGATCACGCAAGGAGGGCGCAGGATGTCCGACTACTCGCTCGAGCTGAACGAAGATCAGCTTCAGATCGTCAAGTGGGTCCACGAGTTCGCGGAGAACGTGGTCCGTCCCGCCGGCCGGGAGTGGGACGAGAAGGAAGAGACGCCCTGGCCGATCATCAAGGAAGCAGCCGGGAACGGGCTGTACTCCTTCGACTTCATCGCCCAGTGCTTCTCCGACCCGACCGGCCTCCTCATGTGCCTCGTGAACGAGGAGATGAGCTGGGGCGACGCGGGGATCGCGCTCGCCATCTTCGGCTCCACCCTCGCCGTGGCCGGCATCTTCGCCAACGGCACGCCCGAGCAGATCGGTGAGTGGATCCCGCAGTGCTTCGGTACCCCCGAGGACGTGAAGCTGGCGGCCTTCGGAGTCTCCGAGCCCGACGCCGGCTCCGACGTCTCCTCCTTGAAGTCACGCGCCGTCTACGACGAGGCCAAGGACGAGTGGGTGCTCAACGGCACCAAGACCTGGATCACCAACGGCGGCATCGCCAACACGCACGTGCTCGTGCTCTCGGTCGACCCAACGCTGGGCAGCCGTGGTCAGGCCAGCTTCGTGGTGCCCGAGGGTACGCCGGGGATCTCCCAGGGCCAGAAGTTCAAGAAGATGGGCATCCGGGCCTCGCACACCGCAGAGGTCGTGCTCCACGACTGCCGTGTCCCCGGCCGTTGCCTGCTGGGTGGCAAGGAGAAGCTCGACGAGCGTCTGGCCCGGGCCAAGGAGGGCAAGAAGACCTCGACCCAGGCCGCCATGGCCACCTTCGAGGCCTCCCGACCCATCGTCGGCGCCCAGGCCGTGGGCATCGCCCGCGCCGCCTACGAGTACTCGCTCGAGTACGCCAAGGAGCGCAAGCAGTTCGGCCGGGCCATCATCGAGAACCAGGCGATCGCCTTCAAGCTGGCCGACATGAAGATGCACACCGACGCCGCTCGGCTGCTCGTGCACCGAGCCGCCAACATGGCGAGCACGGGCAAGAGGTTCGAGAATGGCGAGGGCTCCATGTCCAAGCTCTATGCGGGTGAGAACGCGGTGTGGGTGACCGATCAGGCCATCCAGATCCTCGGTGGCTACGGCTACGTGCGTGAGAACCCCGTCGAGCAGTGGCACCGCGACTCGAAGATCTACACCATCTTCGAGGGCACCTCCGAGGTGCAGCGGCTCGTGATCTCCCGGGCGATCTCGGGGATCCACATCAACTGATCCCGTGGCCGTGAGCTCACCTCGTCGGCGATACCGGCCGGGTGAGCCGGGCGGTCAGGGGTGGATGGTGGCGGTCACGCCGTGCGTCTCGCTGTCGGCGGACGCCGCGGCCTGGGCACGCTCTTCCGGAGGATCCGGGCGCATGAATCCATGGGAGCGCCTCGTTCCCCGTTGTCCGCAGCGGTGGCTCCGGCCTCCGCCCCCCGGCTTGGAGGGAGATCGGCCCGGGCCGCTGGTCCTTGCGTCGGCCCAATAGTCTCTGGCTGCCATGAGCCCGCCCGAACTCCTCCGCTCCGCCGCGGATGTCACGCCGGACTGGCTGACCGGCGCCCTGCGCGGCGCGGGTGCGCTGGCGGAGGGCCCCCGCGTGGTCTCGTTCGAGACCGAGCCGGTCGGGACGGGCCAAATGGCGGACACGACACGGTTCTCGCTCGTCTATGACGCGCCGGGGGCCGGACCGGCCAGCGTGGTCGGCAAGTTCGCCTCGGCGGACGAGCAGAGCCGCGCCACCGGTCTCGCCCTGCGGGCGTACGAGATCGAGATCCGCTTCTACCGCGAGGTCGCGGCGCGCGTCGCGGCGCGCGTGCCGTCGGCCTACGTGGCGGAGGTGGAACCCGAGACGGGATGGTTCACCCTGCTGCTCCAGGACGTCGTCGGCGCCGCGCAGGGAGATCAGATCGCCGCCTGCACTCCGGATGTCGCGGCTGCCGTCCTCGACGAGATGGCCGGCTTGCACGCTCCGTGCTGGGAGGCTCCCGACCTGGCCGGACTCGAATGGCTGAACCGCGCCACCCCGGAGTCCGACGGCCTCCTCTGCATGCTCGTGTCCTCGCTGCTGCCGGGATTCCTCGAGCGCTACGAGGACACCCTGGCGCCCGATCATCGAGAGGTATGCCGCCTCTTCGCCGAGCACCTACCTGCCTACCTCCACTTGCGCTCCGGCCCCCGCACGGCCAGCCACGGGGACTTCCGGCTGGACAATCTCCTGTTCCAACCAGGCAACCCGCGACCGGTCGTCGTCGACTGGCAGACGGTCGCGTGGGCGGGAGCGTCCTACGACGTGGCGTACTTCATCGGAGGCTGCCTCAGTGCCGAGGACCGCCGGGCCCACGAGGACGACCTGTTGGCGCACTACCACGACGCCCTCTGCCGACGCGGGGTGCGGGACTACTCCCTTCAACAGCTGCGTGCCGACGTGCGGAGGGACACCTTCGGCGGCGTCCTGATGGCCATCGTCGCCGCCATGGTCGTGCAGCGGACGGAGCGTGGGGACCTCATGTTCCTGACGAGCACCACCCGTCACGCCCAGCACGCGCTCGATGCCGACGCCCCCGCCCTGCTGCTCGCCGCCCGATGACGGACGTCTTGGTCCTCTGCACCGGCAACGCGGCCCGGTCGGTCATGGCCGGCTTCATGCTCGAGCACCTGCGCGACGGCCGTGCCGGGGATCCGCTGCACATCGTCACTGCGGGCACCCACACCATTGACGGGCAGCCGATGGGGATGCGGACCCGTGCCGCGTTGGCGCGCCTTCCCGAGCTCGCCGGCGCCGACTTCCGGCGGCACCGGAGCCGCCAGGTGCACGGGGTCGATCTGGTGCACGCCGAGCTGGTGGTCGTCATGGAGGCCGATCACGTGCGCTTCGTCCGGCGCCGGTTCCCCGACGCGGCCGACAAGACCGCCACCATCAGGCGCCTGTGCCGCGACCTGCCGCCCGCGCCCCCGGGCCTGCGCGAACGGGTGACGGCGCTCGGTCTCGCGGCCGTGGAGGTGTCCGACGGCGAGGACGTCCTCGACCCGGCCGGGCACGAAGCGGACGTCTACGAAGACTGCGTGGACGAGCTGTGGGGGATGTGCCGGACGCTGGTGACCCTGCTCTGAGCGGGCGGCCGCTGCACGTCAGTCGGCCTGCACCGACCGCAGCCCGGCCCACGCCAGGTGGGCCATGCGCCGGGCCAGCTTCTGCGCCTCCTGGTCGAGCTCGGCGTCGGAGTCCGGCCGTTGCGCCATGAAGCGCCGGCTCGCTCCCTCCGCCATGCCGACGATCCCGTAGGCCAACAGACGCCGGTGATCGTCGTCGAGGCCGGCATCGATCAGCGGATCGATCGCCTCGGCGATCGCGTCCTCCACGGTGCGCAGTGCGCGGCCCAGCTCCTGATCGTCCGCATGGTCCCTGCCGTAGAGCAGGCGGAACTCCGCTTCGTGGCGCACCACGAGCCCGAAGTAGGCGGCGAAGCCGAGCTCGACCTGCTGGCGCGGGCCCTCGGCTCGCATGACCGCACGCCGGATGGCCGCCAGCAGGTCCTGGGCGATGGAGTCGACCAGCTCCAGGTAGAGGGCGCGCTTGGAGGAGAAGTGCTGGTAGAGAAGCGGTTTGGTGACGCCCGCCGCTTCCGCGATGTCGTCCATCGTCGTCGCCCGGTAGCCGCGCTGCGCGAACAGCTCGAGCGCCACGGTGAAGAGCTGCCGTCGCCGCTGTTCCGCGGTGAGTCGTCGCGAGGAGGCCGGCATCGCACCTGGCATGCCGCTCAGGTTACCGAAGGGTCATAGAGGGGTCGGGCAGACCGGGGACCTGCCCCAGGACCCGGGACAGCCGGCGGGGGAGATCGGCCACGTTGAAGTGCTCGGCGGCCACCCGTTGGTTGTCCACCAGCAATTGGTCGTCGGGCGCCCGCAACCACTCCGCCAGCGGCGCCGGATCGGCGGCGTCGAACCAGCGGAAGCCGAAGGCCGCCAGCTCCGCCGCGACCGGGTACGTGCCCACCGCGAGTGGGCGGCGATGTGTCGCCGACTCCACCGACGGGTTGCCGAAACCTTCCCACGACGACGGCAGCACGACGGTGTCGCAGGCGGCGTACGCGTCCGCAATGGAGCACCCGCCCTCCGGCTGGCCGAGCACGACGCGGCAGCGCGCCCGGCCGACGAGCCGACTGAGCTCGGGCCCGTAGCCGTCCTCGGCCGGCCCGAGCAGCCAGTAGGTGCCGCCGATGGCCTCGGTCAGGGCGATGGCCCCCGCGACGTTCTTGCGGGCGAGCGCCCGCGTCGGTTGGAGCAACAGCGGGGTCTCGTCACCCGCGCCCAGCGCGGCTCGGACCTTCGCCCGGTCGCCCGGTGCCGGGTCGGGGTCGAACGCGTTGTAGATCGTCGTGGCGGTCATCCCGCGGGCGGCCAGCTCGGCGCGGCTGAGCTCGTTGATGGTGACGTGCGCCCATGCCGGATCGTCGGGCGGGGGCGGCAGGTGGGCCAGGTGCGGCCGCTGCCACGGGAGATCGTGGTGGTGCAGCAGTGCGGGGCGGCCCGCGCACGCCGCCGCGACCAGGGCCGCCGCCGGCGGGTTGAGCGGCAGCGAGCAGAGGTTCTCCACGACAACGAGATCGGCCCCGGCCAGCGCGTCCTTCACCTCGGCCCGGGTCGGCGGTTCGGGCGCGTCGATCGCCAATCCGGGGAGCAGGGTGTCGACGGGGCCCGATCCGGCGACGGTGCGGACGTGCCAACCCAGGAGGCCCAGCGCAGCTGCCCATTTGGCCGCCTCGACCGAGACGCCGTCGCCTCCCCCTAGTCGGAACGAGACCATGCACGCCGTCGCCACGTCGGCACTGTACGCGCGCCGGAGTGGCCGTTCGCCGGTGGACTAGCGTTGCCCCGATGGCGAAGCGTGCACTCATCACGGGCGTCACCGGCCAGGACGGTTCGTACCTGGCCGAATTCCTGCTGGCGCAGGGCTACACGGTGATCGGCATGGTGCGGCGTTCGAGCACGCTGAACTTCGAGCGCATCGCGCACATCCAGGACCAGATCGAATTGGTCGCCGGCGACCTCCTCGACGAGGTGTCCCTCATCAACACCCTGCGTGACCACCGGCCCAACGAGGTCTACAACCTGGCCGCCCAGTCGTTCGTCCAGACGAGCTTCAGCCAGCCCGTGCTCACCGGCGAGACCACGGCCCTCGGCGTCACCCGGGTCCTCGACGCAATCCGCCTCGTCGACCCGGAGATCCGCTTCTACCAGGCCAGCTCCTCGGAGATGTTCGGGAAGGTACAGGAGGTCCCCCAGCGGGAGTCGACCCCCCTGTACCCGCGCAGCCCCTACGGAGTGGCCAAGGTCTACGGGCACTGGATCACGGTCAACTACCGGGAGAGCTACGGCCTGCACGCCTCGTCCGGCATCCTGTTCAACCACGAGTCCCCGCGCCGCGGCCTCGAGTTCGTGACGCGCAAGGTCACCCACGGCGTGGCCCGCATCGCGCAGGGGCTCGACGACAAGCTGGCGCTCGGGAACCTCGATGCCCAGCGTGACTGGGGCTACGCGGCCGACTACGTCCGGGCCATGTGGCTGATGCTCCAGCAAGACGTGCCGGGCGACTTCGTCGTTTCGACGGGGCAGACCCACCAGGTGCGCGAGCTGTGTCGCCTCGCCTTCGACGCGGTGGGACTCGACTGGGAGCAGCACGTCGTCACGGACGAGCGCTTCTTGCGGCCGGCCGAGGTCGACCTGCTGGTCGGCGACCCAACCAGGGCGCACCAGGTCCTCGGCTGGCAGCCCGAGGTCGACTTCGCCGGCCTCGTCGCCATGATGGTGGAGGCCGA
>CAYWDQ010000123.1:0-6740 GCA_964457065.1 uncultured Acidimicrobiaceae bacterium
ATCGTGCTGGCCGTGTACCTCGGGTTGTTGCAGCTGGTCGCCGCGTGGGCCCGCAGAATCTCCGAATCGGTCACGAGCTCGGGCACGGCCAGCACGGCGTAGGCGGTTCGACCGGATCCCGGAGTGGGCTGAGGCCCAGGTAGAAGGCAAATCGCGCCGAACGTCATGCGGGCACCCGCCTGCCGTGGCCGAGCGCCGAGGCGTAGGGTGGAGGCCATCACTCAGGCGCCCGACGGCGCCGGGGGCCGAGGGAGGCCGGGCCGCCATGGACGCGGGAACGGTCGGAGACAGAGGTAACCGCCATGACTGAGTCACGCGCCACGGAGTTCGCGGTCGAGAGCCCGTCGAGATCGCCGGGGGAGCGCAGGATGCACCGAGCCCGCATCGTGCAGATCCTGCTGGGGAGCATCTGGATCCTCGACGCCCTCCTGCAGTTCCAGCCGCGCATGTTCGGCCAGGGGCTCGTCACCGACATGCTGCTGCCCGCGGCGCAGGGACAGCCCGCCCCCGTCGCGTGGTCGATCACCCAGCTGGCCCACTTCATCCGCCCCGACGTCGGCGTCTGGAACTTCTTCTTCGGTGCCGTACAGCTGTGCATCGGCGTGGGCATGCTGTTCCGCCGGACGGTGAAGCCCGCCATCGTCGCCATGGCCGTCTGGGCGCTCGGCGTCTGGTGGTTCGGCGAGGGCTTCGGCATGCTGCTCACGGGCACGGCTTCCCCGTTGACCGGGGCCCCGGGCGCCGTCCTGCTCTACCCGTTGATCGGGCTGCTGGTCTGGCCGAGCGACGCCGCGACGCACGAGATCGAGCCGGGCATCCCGTCCTCGGCGGCGGCGTCGGGGCCGCTCGGCTCCGGTGCGCCTCTCATCGCCTGGTCGGGCTTCTGGTCGCTCTCGGCCGTGCTGTGGCTCTTCCCGGCCAACCGGGCGGGCGGATCGATCAACTCGACCCTGGTGTCCGCATCGAGCGGGCAGCCGTCGTGGTACGCCCACGTCGAGACGTCGCTGGCCAACGCGCTGCCGCACAGCGGCTCAGCACTGCCCTGGGTGCTCGCCGTGCTGTCGCTGGCGATCGCCGTCGGCCCGTGGTTGAGCCGGCGCGTCCTGCCCTTCCTCATCGTGGGCGTCGCGCTCCAGGCGCTGTTTTGGGTCACGGGGATGGCGCTCGGGGGCATGCTGACCGGGATGGGCACCGACCCCAACGTGGCGCCGCTGGTCGCCCTGCTGGCCTTCGCCATGGTGCCGACGCTGCACGCCGTGCCGGCGACGTCACCCGGGCGGATGCTGGTGGCGCGCCACCCCGTGGCCGGAGCCGTGACCTCCGGGGCGGCCCTGGCCGTCCTGGTGTTGAGCTCCACGTACCCGATCGCGTCGGCCGGCGCCTCCGCATCGGCGCCGGCCGTGTCCCACTCGACATCGGCACGGCCTGCGATGGCCGGCATGGCGATGGGCGGGTCCTCCTCGAGCGGGTCGGCGCATTCGAAGCGCACGGAACTCGCCATGCCCGGAATGGACGGGCAGTCGGATACGAACTGGCACTACACGGGCCCCGCGCTCCCCGCCCAGGAGCAGTCCGTGCTGACGACCGTCTTCGCCGAGACCGAGAAGGGCCATGCCATGCAGACCCCCAGCTGCACCACGCAGCCGACGGGGGCCCAGATGGAGGCCGCCATGCAGTTGGTGCAGACGACCAGCTCGGCGGTTGCCAAATACAAGGACCTGAGTGCGGCGACGGCGGACGGCTACATGCCGATCACCGACACCCGCTACCCGGTCGTCCACTACTTGAAGTACTCCTACCTGCAGGGCAAGTACGTGCTCGACCCCGATCACGTCCAATCGCTCGTCTACGCCTTCACCCCGTACGGCCCGGTGCTGGTCGCCGCCATGTACCTGATGCCGTCGGTGGGGGACAAGGGGCCGATGCCCGGCGGATGCCTGACCCAGTGGCACGCGCACACCAACCTGTGCACCGGTGGCCCGGCGGGGACGATCTCGGGCTTCTCCACCGATGGCGTGTGCCCCTCCGGTGAGAACCCGTTGCTGACACCCGAGATGCTGCACGTCTGGCAGGTACCGGTCCCCGGCGGTCCGCTCACCATGGACCCGACGGACCAGCAGGTGGTCGAAGCGGCGATCATGGCCCAGCAGTCCGGCCAGGCACCCGTGACTCCGGGTGCGCAGGTTCCCGCCGTCTCCGGCGCCTTCGGCACGTAGGAACGAATTGCGGTGGATGTGACCTTCTTCCCTAGTTCGGGCCCGCACCGGGCCCCACACTGGGGGCAACGGAAGTAGGCACGCCGCGAGGCGGGCTCCGGTCAGCGTTGGCCGGCGCAGACTGGGGGAAGGTCGAGATGGCAATGATCACGTTGATCGTCGGGTCGGTGGGGCTGTTGGTGGTCGGCTCCGTGGCCTGGTACACGATCTGGCGCCACCGGGTGGCGGCGTCCTTCGAGCGGGTGCCGGTCCGGACCGGGCGCTCCGTCCGAGTCGCGGGCGAGGGCGACGCCCGCGACTGCATCGAGTAGAGGCCGAACAGTAGAGGCCGAACCCTCCTCGACACCCGGTTCTTATCCAGCCCTTATCCGCGACCCGTAGCCTCTCCGTCATGCGCATGCGGTGGCGATTCGGTCTGGTGGCGATCATCGCCGCCGCGGTCGTCGGTGGCTTCATGCCTCATGGCGTGCTACCGACTGCCGAGAGCACCGCGGCGCAAATGGTGCAGATCGCCGAGACCCCGGTGTCGACGCCCGTACCGTGCCTCGACGCCACCTGCGGCAAGGGCAGCCCTGCACCGGCGGCACCCGCAGCGGCCGTCGCGCTCGCGGGCGTGCTGGCCGGGATCGCCGCCGCCGCCGTTGTCGTCGTGACCATCCGGCGCCGGCGCTCGCAGGCCGTCCTGCTGCCCGCGGGCGCACGCGACCCGCTGTTCCATCCACCCCGGTTCTCCTAGCTCGTCGTCGCGCCGGCGCGCTCTGGCCCGTTCGAGCGGGTGCAGTCGTGCCGGCTCCAACAGCCAGGGAGGCCTCAGACGGCCTCCGCATCGAGCACCCGAGCGCGTGCACATCCCGCCTCGGCCACACACCAAGGAGAACGAAATGTCGAAGTCGAACACCGGGTCGCGTCAGGCGCGGCCCACCACCAAGAACGCGTCCACGAAGCGCCCCGCGAGAACCGGAGCCCCGAATGCCGCCACCTTCCGATCCCGGCACCGCCGCCTGAGTGCCCTGGTCCCGGTCGGTCTGGTCGTGGCTGCCATCGCCACCATGGTGGTGATCAAGGCGGCCGCGGGGTCGTCATCGGCAGGTGCGTCGCACCTGGCCGCCGGGAGCGCCGCGTCCGCGCCGGCGAACACCGGCACCTCGGCGCTGCCGCAGAGCATCGTGGCGTCCCTGTCGGTGTCCCCGGCGACGCTCGACTCGGTCGGCAGTCCCGGATCCGTGGTACCGCCGAGCAGCGTCGGCGGCAGCGGTGCCATCCTGCGAGCGGCGGACGGGAAGCCCGAGATCACGTACGTCGGCGCCGAGTACTGCCCGTACTGCGCCGCCGAGCGCTGGGCACTGGCTGTGGCGCTCTCGCGCTTCGGCACGTTCGCGAACCTGTCGGGGACGCACTCATCGAGCGCCGACGTCTACCCGGATACGCAGACCCTCTCGTTCTACGGGTCGAGCTACTCCAGCGACTACCTCGACTTCCAGGCGGTCGAGGAGGCCACCAACCAGGTGGTCGGCGACACGTACCAGAGCCTTCAGGCACCGACGGTCGCCGAGAGCACGCTCCTTGCGAAGTACGACGCCCAGGGGAGCATCCCGTTCCTCGACATCGGCAACAAGTATGTGATCACGGGCGCCAGCTATTCGCCGCAGGTGCTCCAGGGTCTGTCGCGGGCACAGATCGCCGCACAGCTGGGGAACGCCGCCAGCCCGGTGGCCCAGGCCATCGACGGGACCGCCAACAACATCACTGCTGCCATCTGCCGTGTCACGGGAAACCAGCCGAGCGCCGTGTGCACCTCGCCTGCCATCGCGGCGATCGCCAAGAACCTGGGTTCGTGACGATGGCGATCACATCCCCGCAGACCGGAGGACCTTTGCCCCTATTGGTCGCCCACGCCGCTCTGCACAATGGATCGGGTGGTGGCCTGCGCCCCGAGTTCGGACGCAGGTCCGGTGCGAGGGAGAGGTTGATGCGCAAGCGGGACCAGCAGCCGGGCAGCAGCATCCTGGCCACGGAGTGCGGGGCTTTCCTCGACGGCACCCTGGCCGAGTACTGGGAAGAGCGGGGCGTGGAGGTACCGGTCTGGGTCTGGACCAACATGCTGGCGCACGGCAGCGAGGAACTCATCGCCGACAGCGTCGCCGGCTCCCCCCGCCCCCGCCGAGCGGCCCGCAGCTGGAGGATCGCCCGCTCGTACCTGGCCTATCAGATGCTCGATCTCACGGACGCCCGGTGCTCGCTCTCCGACCTGCAATGGAACGTCCTGGTCCCGCTCGAGCTGGAGATGGCGGCCCGGCCCGAGGTGAGCCGCTGGAGTCCGGCACGGTGGGTGGAGACGGTGAGCAGAGCGATTCGCAACCAGCATTCCGCCCTGGAGCAGTAGCGGCGGCCGGGCCGTCGGACATCTCGCGCGAAGCGCGGCACGACCGGCGTCTCCGGATCACGGCGCGTCGTTGTCCACCCAGCGCTCGACCGCCCGCGCCAAGGCAGGGAGGGGAAGGATTCCCGCTCGGAGCACGAGATCGTGGAACTCCCTGAGGTCGAATCGGGCACCGAGGGCGGCCGCCGCCGTCGAACGGAGCCGGACGATCTCACGCCGGCCCACCATGTAGGCGAGCGCTTGGCCGGGGTAGGAGATGTACCGGTCGACCTCGGACTCGACCTCCATGCGGGGCAGCGGCGTGTGCTCGGACATCCAGTCGACGGCCTGCTGGCGCGACCAACCCATGGCGTGCAGGCCGGTGTCGACGACCAGGCGGCTCGCTCGCCACGAATCGGCGACGAAGAGTCCCATCCGGGCGAGGTCGTCGCTGTAGAGGCCCATCTCGTCGGCGAGCCGTTCGCTGTAGAGACCCCACCCCTCGGCGCACGCGGTGTCGTGGAGCACGCGTCGGGCCGCGGGGAGGTCTTCGGACTCCATGGCGATGGTGAGCTGGAAGTGGTGTCCCGGCACGGCCTCGTGGAACGCGATGTCCTCGGCGGCGTAGCGGTGGCGCTCCTGCGGATTGGACGTGTTGAGGAAGTAGGTCCCCTTGCGCGAGCCGTCGATCGCCCCGGGCATGTAGTAGGCGGCGGCCATCCCGGCCTCCTCCGATTCGGGCACGGCCTCGACCGTGCAGGGCTCGTCGGGCACGGTGGCGAACCACCTGGGGGCCTCGGCCTCCGCGGCGGCGACGGCACGCCGGGCGTGTTCGAGCATCTCCTGGCGACTCCGGTAGCGCAGCGCGGGGTCGTTCGACAGGCGGTCGAAGATCTCCGCCGTGTCGGTGGTGTCCCAGAGGCGCGAGCCGGTCGCGACGAACTCCTCGCGGACCTGTTCGACGATCTCCCGGCCCAGGGCATGCAGCTCGTCGGGGGAGTAGGTCGTCGACGTGTGGAGCCGGGCGAGGGCCAGGTACATCGCGTCGCCACCGGGCAGGAAGCAGATGCCGGGGTGGGCATCGTCACGGGCCGACGGCAGCACGTCGGCGCGCAGCACGTCCCTGTAGGTGGTCAGCGCCGGGCGGGCGTGCTGCCGAATGACGGCGGCGATCTCTTCACCGAAGCCGTCGACGGCTACGTCGGCCCTGGCGAGGCCGCCCAGGGTGGGATCGTCGATGATGAGGTCCAACTGGACGATGGCGGCTCGCACGAGTCCCCTGACGGCCGTCCGGCCGGCTGCGGTGCCCTCCCGGTGCCGCTGGGCCGCGGTCGCCAACATGTCGGGCAGGGCGCCCAGGCGGGCGAGGTAGCCGCCGCGCCGCTCCACGGTGTCGAGCGGGACCTTGGGCAGCATGGTCAACACGCCGCAGACAGGTGCGGCGAACGTGTCACTGATGGTGAACTCGACCGCGGGCACGGCTGCGGCGTCGGCCATCTCCCGGGCGAGGCAGCGGACGAAGTCGAGCGTTTGGAGCCCGGTCTCGTCCAGGCCTTCGTCAGGCATCTGCTCCGCCCGCACGGCGACGGACGTCAGCCTGCCGGCCTGCGCCGTCTCGGCGGCTTCGCTGAAGTCGGGAAGGAGACCGTCGTACCCGGGAATTCCGTGGAGCGATCCGGACAGCGGGTCGGCGTCGAGGGTCGTCGTGAGCAACTCGGCGGCAAGGTCGTCTGCGGACATCGCCGGAGGCTACCGCGGGCAGGGCCCGCAGGTGCCCGGATCGCACCGTGCCGTCGTACGTCGCAGCACCGCCGGTCACGCCGCCATCGAGAGCGCGGGCTCTTCGTCGTAGTGCTGCTGGGTCGCGACGTCGACGGTCACCGTGGCAATGTGGCGGTGATGCTTGTGGGACAGCACGAGTAGGGGGACGACGGCGACCGCGACGGCTGCGATCATGAGTGGGACGCTGATGATGAAGAGTGCCATTTCAAATGTGGAACGGGATGGTCGTGGTCCCGTTCTCTCCTTTCGGCTCCCATGGTGCGCAATCGGGGTCAGAGCGCGGTCTGCACTACCTGGGTGGCCTCTGTGAGTACCGCGCTTGCGCACAACGCGGCACCCGTGACGTGCCCAGGCCTCCGGCGCTCAAACAACCCAGACGTCAG
>CAYWDQ010000123.1:6750-9332 GCA_964457065.1 uncultured Acidimicrobiaceae bacterium
AGGTGAATCTCTTTCGTCGCTACCTGGAAGAGCGCCGGCTGATCGGCGGTCTGCGGCACACGGAGCACGCATGATCCCGCAGAGACGCGTGGTCAGGGCGCGAGTCTCAGCGCCATCAGCTGCGCGGGGGAGCCGACCGGGACGTAGATTGCGTTGCCGACGACGGACATCCAGCCGTTACGGCGCCCGGCCCGCTGTAGCTCCAGACGCCCCGGTGCGGTGACGCCCGGACGCGAAGCCACTCACGCGGCGGTGAGAGGTCGCGGGTCGGCGGGCCGTCGCGCCTCGGATCGACCGGCCGAAGCTGTGCCGGCCACAGCGTTCGATCTGAAATGTCCCTACCATGGGCGCCGTGCCACCCGAGTTGATGCCAGCAGCCGTCTACGTGGGCGACGGCAGGATCGAGGTCGACGAGGTCCCCTGCCCGGAGCCGGGACCCGGAGAGGTGCTCGTCGAGATCGCCGAGTGCGGCATCTGCGGGTCCGACCTGCACATGGTGTTGGAGCGCTATGCCAAGCCGGGTGCCATTCTCGGCCACGAGTGGTCGGGCGTCGTGGCGTCCGCTCCGAGCGGTTCGGGCTGGTCGCCCGGTGATCGGGTCGTGGACAATCCGTCCCCGGGGTGCGGCGTGTGCCGACCGTGCCGGCGGGGCCGCCCCTCGGTGTGCCTCAACCGTGCCGCGGCGAACTACCTCGGGTATCGGGGTGCCTTCTGCCGGTACAAGACGGTGTCGGCAGACAGCCTCATCCGGATTCCCGATTCCCTGCCGACGAGGGTGGCGGCCCTGACCGAACCGACGGCCATCACCCTGCACGCGGTGCAGGTGGCCGGCGTCGGACCTGACGATCGCGTGCTCGTCACCGGGGCCGGACCGGTGGGGCTGCTCATTGCGGCGGTGCTGCGCGCGCAGGGGGTCTCCGACATCACCGTGAGCGAGCCGTCAGCGGTCCGGCGCCAGCGGGCACTCGACGTCGGGGCCACCCGGGTGGTGACGCCGGACGCGCTGAAGGAGCCCGCGATGACCCTGCGGGTGGCGGAACCCTACGCAGTGGTCTTCGAATGCTCGGGACGGGCCGAGGCCATTGAGGCCGCGTTCGGCCAGCTGGACTACGCCGGCACCCTGGTGATCGTCGGTACCGGGTTCGAACCGCCTCGAATCAACCAGAACCGCGTGATCATCTTCGAACTCGAGATCGTCGGGGCCTACAACTACAACGACGACGGCTTCCAGCCGGCGGTGGATCTGCTCGACAGCGGGGCGCTGCCCGTCGAATCCCTGATCGAACCCAACGACATTCCACTCAGCGAGGTGATGGTCTCCATGGAACGGCTCTCCCGGGGTGAGATCCCCGGCAAGGTGATGGTGCGACCGGGCCTGTCGTCATGAGCGGGACACCGTTTGCCCCCCGCATCAACCACGTGGCGATCAGCGTGGACGCCGACGTCCTCAACGACGAGGGCCGCGCTGCGCTGCTCGACTTCTACTCCGAGATCTTCGGGTGGACCGAGGGCGACAACAGCACGGAGAAGGGTAACCCCCTGATCCTCTACACCGGGTCATTAGGCCAGTTCCTCTACCTGCTGCCGGCAAAAGACGAGTTCATGGTCACTCCGAACATGGACCACTTCGGGTTGGAGGTGTCCACCAAGGAGGAGTTGGTGGACATACTGGAACGGGTCAAGGTGTACCAGGGCAAGGACGACCGCGTCCGCCTCACCGACATCGGCGCCATGGTGACGCGCTACCACGACAACGAGTACACGCTCACCAATGCCTACATCTGGTTCTTGATCCCGCTCTGGATCGAGCTGCAACACATCGAGCGACGATCCGGGGGCTGAGGAGCCACCCGGATCGCAGGTGGCGCGGCCCCTAGCCGGACTCTTCCGCCTTGGCGGCCACGATGTCTCCCAGGCGATTCCTGACCTCGCTCCCGCCCTGGTCGTCTGTGAACACGTAGCTGCGTTGGCGGCGGATGCCGTCGATCACGCGCGCGGCGACCAGCTCGGCCGAGATCGTCCCGATGGGGTTCATCGCCGTCTTCACCATTCCCGGCATGACCACGCTCACGCCGATCGGCGCCCCGAGCACCGCGAATTCGGCGCGCAGCACGTCGGAGATCCCGAGCACTCCGTGCTTGGCCACGGTGTAGGGGCCGAGCCGGTCCAAGGCCACGACGGCGGCCATCGACGCGGTGTTGACCACGTGGCCCTCCTCTCCCGACGCCAGGATGAGGGGCACGAAGGATCGGATGCCGTTGATGACGCCCCAGAGGTCGACGTCGATCACCCGGTGCCAGTCCTCGAGGCTGAGCTCCCAGGCGTACCCCGTCGAGACCACACCGGCATTGTTGACCGCCACGTTGAGCCGGCCGAACCGCTCGACGGTGGCTCGACCGAGCCCCTCCACGGCGTCGGGATCGGTGACATCAGCACGCACGGCGTGTACGTCAGCCCCCTGGTCGGCGAGCCTGGTGGCCTGCGCCTGCAGGTTCACCTCGTCGACGTCGGCCATGACCACCTGCATGCCTGCGCCGACGAAGGCCTCGACGATAGCCAGGCCGATACCGCTGGCGGCCCCG
>CAYWDQ010000124.1:0-9324 GCA_964457065.1 uncultured Acidimicrobiaceae bacterium
CGTCAATGGGGAAGGGCCGAAACGAGGTGATGCCGAGCGCACCGATGCGGTGCCCGGCGGCGCGCTGCACGTCGACGACGTCCTTGATCGTCCCGAGCACCGAGCCCATTGCCACGACCACGACGTCGGCGTCGGCACTGCGGTACGGGTGCACCAGGCCGCCCGAATCGCGCCCGAACGCCTCGGCGAACTCCGTACCCAGCTCCCCGATGCGGCCCAGCGCCGTGAGCTGGCGGGCGTGCGCCAGGTAGCGCACCTCCTCGAACGCCTCGGGACCGACCATGGCGCCGATCGAGTAGGGGTCCGCGGGGTCGAGCACCTGGCGCGGCTCGTAGGGCGGCAGGAACGCGTCCACCTGCTCCTGGGTGGGGAGGTCCACCCGCTCGGTGGCATGGGTCAGGATGAAACCGTCCATGCAGACCATGACCGGGACGGACACCTCTTCGGCGAGGCGGAAGGCTTGGATGTGCAGGTCGGCGGCCTCCTGGACCGTCTCGGCGAACAGCTGCACCCAGCCGGCGTCGCGCGCCGCCATGGCGTCACTGTGGTCGTTCCAGATGTTGATAGGGGCACCGACAGCGCGGTTGGCCAGCGTCATGACGATGGGGAACCCGAGGCCACTGGCGTTGTAGATGGCCTCCATCATGAACAGGAGGCCCTGGCTGGCGGTGGCGGTGAAGGCGCGGGCACCCGCGGCGGAGGCCCCGATGGCGACCGACATCGCGGCGAACTCCGACTCCACGTTGATGAACTCGCAGGGCGCCAGCTCGCCCGTCTTCACCAGCTGCCCCAGCGCCTCGATGATGTGGGTCTGCGGGGAGATGGGGTAGGCGCACACCACCTCGGGCCGGCACAGCGCGACCGTCTCCGCGACGGCCCGCGAGCCCTCAATTTGCCGGAGCACTCAGCACCGCCCTTCCGTTGGCCGTCAGGATCTGGCGCGCCAGCTGGAACAGCTCGGACGCTGCCGCGACGTTGCGCTCGGCTACCGACGGGCTGCGGCTGAACCGTTCCCGGATGGCCGAGCCGACCGCCCCGATGCCGACCTCCGCCGTCAGGGCGGCGAAGCTCCCCAGCAGCGCAGCGTTGGGGAGTGGCCGGCCGATCTGGCGCAACGCCGCCTCGGTGGCGGGCACGGTGAGCAGGCGCTCGGGCCGGAACCGGGCCGTCAGGGACCCCAGGCCGAGCTCGTCGAGCGTCCGCGAGGAGTTGACGAGCACGTAGCCGTCCGGGCCGAGTCCGGCGAAGAGGTCGACCTGGTGGACCAGGGTGGGATCGATGACGATCAGGCAGTCGGGGGCCACCACCGGTTCGCGGGTCCGGATCTCCCGCTCCCCGAGCCGGCAGTACGCCACGACCGGTGCGCCCATGCGCTCGGACCCGAAGCTCGGGAACGATTGCGCGTGCCGGCCCTCCTCGAACGCGGCAAGGGCCAAGAGGTCGGCCGCGGTGACGGCGCCCTGCCCGCCCCGGCCGTGGAAGCGCACTTCGAACACGGCTCCAGCGTGCCTCGCACCCTCCGGGGGGAATAGAGCCAAAGGTCCCCGCTGCCCGGCCGGTGTTGGTGACGAAAGTCCCTGGTGGCCCGGACCGGGAGGGTCATCAATTGGCGGGACGGAGGGCCGGGTCGTTTGCCGGCTGCAACGGGAGGACCACACGATGAAGATCGAACTGACAGACGAGCAGGTCGCGGACCTGGGGGAGCTCCTTCGAGGGTCGCTGGGCGACCTGAGCTCGGAGATCGCGGCAACGGACAACCCGGCGTACCGCGACCGCCTGCGCGCCCGGCGCACCTCGCTCGAGGGAGTGCTCGCACAGCTCGGGTCGGGCCCCGACGCGTGAGACCACCGGATCGGGGACCTTTGGCACTACTCCACATCCGGGGTCGATGGGACCATCGAATTTCGCGGGGCCGCGTGGCCCCCGTGGACCGAAGGAGGCGTCGCCGATGGCAGTGAGAGTCGCAATCAACGGGTTCGGCCGTACCGGGCGTGCCTTCCTTCGTGCCGCCATCAAGTCACCCCATGACGTCGAGGTGGCTGCGGTGAACGACCTCGGCGACCCCGAGGCGCTCGCCCGGTTGCTGGCGCGGGACTCGGTCCACGGGCACTTCCCCGTGCCGGTCTCCGTCGAGCACGACACCATGATGGTCGGCTCCTCACCCGTCACCATGCTCATGGAGCCCCACCCGGGCGAGCTGCCGTGGCGGGAGTTGGGCATCGACGTCGTGATCGAGAGCACGGGCCGGCTCACCACCCGGGAGAAGGCGGCGGCCCACATCGAGGCGGGCGCGCGACGGGTGATCATCTCCGCACCGGCCAAGGACGCCGACGCCACCTTTGTCGTCGGCGTCAACGAGGACTCTTACGACCCCGGGCACGATTTCGTGGTCTCCAACGCGTCGTGCACGACGAACTGCCTGGCCGTTCTGGCCAAGGTCCTCGACGACGCGTTCGGCATGGAACAGGGGTTCATGACCACGGTGCACGCCTACACGGACGACCAGCATCTCGTGGATGCACTGCACAAGGACCCACGTCGCTCGCGGGGCGCGGCGATCAACATCGTGCCCACGACGACGGGCGCCGCCCGGGCGACCGGTCTCGTCCTGCCCGACGTGGCGGGACGGCTCGACGGACTGTCGCTGCGGGTCCCGGTGCCGGACGGATCGATCACGGACCTGGTGGCGACGCTGCGGGCGACGCCGACGGTCGACGAGATCCGCGAGGCCTACCGGACGGCCGCCGAGGTGGGACGCCTCGCGGGCCTGCTCGAGTACTCCGAGGACGACCTCGTGTCGACCGACATCGTCGGGTCCGCGGCCTCGTGCATCTTCGATTCGAAGCTGACCATGGCCAGCGGCAACATGGTCAAGGTGCTCGGTTGGTACGACAACGAGACCGGGTACTCGAGCCGGCTCGTGGACCTGGCCACCGTGGTCGGAACCGCGGTGGAGCACTGAGCGGCATCGAGGGCGGCGACACCGGCACCCGGCGCCGTGCGCGGCGCTCGGGCTCTCGCGCGGCGTAGGTTGGGCGTGGTGCGCGCCGGGGACGATGCGGTCATCGACGTCGGGGGACTCGACCGCCTGATCGTGCTGCTCGGCGAGCGCGGCTACCGGGTGATCGGGCCCGTGGCCCGCGACGGCGCCATCGTCCACGGCGAGGTGAGCGGAGCCGATGACCTGCCGGCGGGCTGGCACGACCTGCAGGCTCCCGGCCGTTACCGGCTCGAGCAGGGGGGCGACGCCGAGCTCTTCGGCTGGGCGGTCGGCCCGGCCTCGTGGAAATCCGAGTTCTTCAAGCCCACCGAGACGCTGTGGAGTGCGACCATCACCGACGCCGCCGTGTCGATCCGGCTGCCGCCGCCACCCGAACGGCCGCTGGCCATCGTGGGTGCGCGCCCGTGCGAGCTGGCCGCGCTGGACGTGCTGGACCGCGTCCTCGCGGGTGGCGAGGTCCCCGACGACCGCTACACGGCCCGGCGCGCCGGGTCGCTCGTCGTCGCCGTGGAGTGCGGGAAGCCCTCGTCCACCTGCTTCTGCACGTCCATGGGCACCGGCCCCGACGCGGGTCCGGGGTACGACCTTGCGCTGACCGAGCTGCTCACCGGGGCCCACCGCTTCTACGTGCAGGTGGGGTCCGGGGCGGGGGCTGACCTCCTCGACGGTGTCGGCTGGACCCCGGCGACCGAGGAGGACCGCGGGGCACGCCGCGAGGTGGTCGACGGGGCGAGCGCCGGCATGGGGCGCTCTCTCCAGACGGACGGGCTGGCCGCGCTGCTGGCGCGGAACCTCGAGCATCCGAGGTGGGACGAGGTGGCCGAGCGCTGCCTCTCGTGCGGCAATTGCACCCTGGTCTGTCCGACCTGCTTCTGCGCCGACGTGAAGGACGTGAGCGAGGTAGACGGCACGATCGAGCGCCGGCGGTCGTGGGCCTCGTGCTTCGACATCGACCACTCCTACCTCCACGGGGGGGCCATCCGGCCCACCACCTCGTCGCGTTACCGCCAGTGGCTCACCCACAAGCTGTCGACGTGGTGGGACCAGTTCGACACGTCCGGCTGCGTCGGCTGCGGGCGTTGTATCGCCTGGTGCCCCGTCGGCATCGACATCACCGAGGAGGCGGCCGCCATCCGGGCGAGCGACGGTGCGGTCAGTGACGTGGGCACCCCGTGAACGAGGCCGCGCGCAGCCTTCTGTCGGGGCACGGATTCCTGGCCGGCTTCCCCCCCGAGGCCGTCGAGCTCGTCGCGGAGGGGGCGCAGGTCGTCGCCTTCCGCCGCGGTGTGCTGCTGTTCCGTGAGGGGAGTCCGGCGGACATCGCGTATCTCGTCACCGGGGGGAAGGTGGCCATTGAGGTGCACGCACCCAATCGGGGGCCGATCGTCGTCGAGACGATGGGCGCAGGCGACGTGGTCGGGCTCTCCTGGGCCGCCCCACCGTTCCGCTACCAGTTCGACGCCCGGGCGGTCGACGAGGTGGAGGCGGTGGCGGTCGGTACGGCGCCGCTCAGGCTCGCTCTGGCGGAGAACCCCGACCTCGGCTTCCTCTTCCTCGACCGGCTGGCTGCGGTGATACTCGGGCGGCTGCAGGCCACCCGGATCAGGCTGCTCGACGTGTATGGCACGAACGATGCTGGCTGAGGCCGCCCCCCGTGCCGGCTCGGCCGGGCCGCTCGTCCCCACGCCGTACGTGGTGGTGGAGCGGCGGGAGGAGGCCGCCGACGTGGTGACGCTCTCGATCGAGCCCGCAGAGGGCTCTGCCCCGACCTTCCGGCACGGGCAGTTCAACATGGTCACGTCGTTCGGCCGGGGAGAGGTGGCGGTGTCGATGTCCAGCGCCCCGGGCGCGCCGGGCCCGGTGGAGCACTCCATCCGCCGGGTGGGTGCGGTCACCGCCGCGCTCTGCGCGGCACCCGTGGGGTCGTTCGTGGGCATCCGCGGACCCTTCGGCACGTCCTGGGGCGTCGACGACGTCGAGGACGGCGTGGACGTGGTGGTCATGGCCGGTGGCATCGGTCTGGCGCCGCTGCGGGGCGCGGTGCGCGACCTCGTGGTGCGCCAGCAGTCCGGTCGGGGGCGTGTGTTCGTGCTCGCAGGTGCCCGTTCGCCGGACCAGATTCTCTTCGACGAGGACCTCCGGGCCTGGGAGCGGACCGGTGTCCATGTGGGCATCTCGGTCGACGTGGGGGCGCCGGGATGGGCCGGGGTGGTCGGCGTCGTCACCGCGTTGCTGCCGGGCGCCCCCTTCGAGGCATCGGGTGCCCTGGCCCTGCTCTGCGGGCCCGAGATCATGATGCGCTTCGGGGGCCGAGCCCTGGTGGACCGGGGGGTCGATGCCGGGCGCGTCCGCGTCTCGCTGGAGCGCAACATGCAGTGCGGCATCGGCCTGTGCGGCCACTGCCAGCTCGGGCCTCTGCTCGTCTGCCGGGACGGACCTGTGGTGCGCTACGGCGGTCTCGCCGACGAGCTGTTCATGGAGCGCAACCGATGACCCCTGACGTCCCCACCTTGGCCGTGTGGAAGTTCGCCTCCTGTGACGGGTGCCAGTTGAGCCTGCTCGACTGCGAGGACGAGCTGCTGGCCCTCGCCGGAGCGGTGCGCATCGCGCACTTCACCGAGATGACCCGCGCGCACATCGAGGGCCCCTACGACGTCTCGCTGGTCGAGGGCTCCATCACGACCGGCGAGGACGCCGAGCGGATCCTGGCCATCCGCGCCGCGTCGCATCGCCTGATCACCATCGGCGCCTGCGCGACGTCCGGAGGCGTGCAGGCCCTGCGCAACTTCGCCGCCGCGGGCGAATTCGTGGGCGTGGTCTACGCCCACCCCGAGTACGTGTCGTCGCTCTCGACCTCGACACCGATTTCCGACCATGTGCCCGTCGACTTCGAGCTGAACGGGTGCCCGATCGACCGCCACCAGCTGCTCGAGGTGATCACGTCCTCCCTGGTCGGGCGGCGACCGGTCATCCCCGACCACACCGTCTGCCAGCAGTGCAAGGGCCGCGGCGCCGTGTGCGTGCTGGTCGCGCACGGGACCCCGTGCCTGGGCCCCGTCACGCGGGCCGGGTGCGGCGCGCTGTGCCCGGCCGTGGGCCGAGGCTGTTACGGGTGCTTCGGGCCGGTCGGTGGGGCGAACACCGGTGCCCTGGCCGAGCACCTGCTCAGCCAGGGCATGGCTCCCGTTGACGCGTCGCGGCTCTTCTCCACCTTCTACTCGGGCAACGAGGTCTTCGGCCGCCAGTCCGTCTCCCTCCGCTCCCGCGCCAGGTCCGAGGAGGCACGGTGACGTCCCCCGACGAGCGCCGGCGTACCGTCTCGGTCCAGGGACTCGCACGCGTCGAGGGTGAAGGATCGCTCCGCGTCGAGGTCCGTGACGGCCGGGTGGAGGACGTCGAGCTGCAGATCTTCGAACCGCCCCGGTTCTTCGAGGCCTTCCTGCGCGGCCGCCGCGCCACCGAAGCACCGGACCTCACCGCCCGCATCTGCGGAATCTGCCCCGTGGCGTACCAGATGAGCGCATGCGCGGCGGTCGAGGACGCGCTCGGAATCAGCGTCCATCGGGGTGTCGCCGACCTGCGCCGTCTCCTCTACTGCGGGGAGTGGCTGCAGAGTCACTCGCTGCACGTCCACATGCTGCATGCCCCCGACTTCCTCGGGTGCCAGGACGCGGTCGAGATGGCGCAGCGACACCGCGCCGCCTTTGAGCGGGGACTCGCGCTCAAGAAGATGGGCAACCGCATCATGGAGGCGATCGGCGGGCGCGCCATCCATCCCGTGAACGTCAAGGTCGGCGGGTTCTACCGCGCGCCCAGAAGGGAGGAGGTGGCGGCATTGGCCGGACCGCTCTCCGACGCCCTCGACCTCGCGGTGGCCACGGTGGCGTGGGTCGCCGGCTTCGACTTCCCCGACGTGCATGGCGACTATCGCTTCGTGGCGTTGCGCGACGCGGGCCGCTACCCGCTCGAGTCGGGTCGCGTCGCCTCCTCCGACGGGTTGGATACCACCCCCGGCGGCTTCGCGGACCTCGTCGTGGAGGAGCAGGTGGCCCGGTCGACGGCATTGCACGCCCGCCTGGAGAACCGGCTGGAATACCTGACCGGACCGCTGGCGCGTTACGCCCTCAACTCGGCGCAGCTGCCCGACGTGGCCGCCCGGGCGGCAGCCGACGCCGGGCTCGGCCCCACGTGCACGAACCCGTTCCAGAGCATCATCGTCCGGACCGTGGAGATCGTCTTCGCCTGCCAGGAGGCGCTGAGGCTGGTGGAGCGCTACGAGCCGCCCGATCCCCCGAGCGCCCCGGTGCCCTCGGGAGGCGGTGAAGGCACGGGCGCCACCGAGGCACCCCGGGGCCTTCTCTTCCACCGCTACCGGATCGACCAGGAAGGCTTGATCACGGCGGCACAGATCGTGCCCCCGACGTCCCAGAACCAGATCACGATCGAGGCCGACATCCGCCGGACCGTCCAGGCGTCGCTCGACCTCAGCGACGACGAGCTGACCTGGAGGAGCGAGCAAGCGGTCCGCAACCACGACCCGTGCATCTCGTGCGCCACGCACTTTCTGGACCTCACCATCATCCGGCGATGAGCTCGGAGGGCGGACGCCACGTCGTGATCGCCGCGATCGGCTGCGAATACCGGCGGGACGACGGCGCCGGTCCCGCCGTGCTGGACCGCCTGCGCGGCCAACACGAACGCGCCGACGTGATCGGTCCGCTGGCGTCGCCGCTGGACCTGCTCGGGGCGTGGGACGGTGCGGACCTCGCCATCGTGGTCGACGCGGTCCGTGCCGGGGAAGAGCCCGGGAAGCTGCATGTCGTCGACATGAACCTGGACACGGCGCCCGTCCTGCCGGGGCTTCCGGCCGCGAGGCCGAGCAGCCACGGGCTCGGCATCACCGAGGCCCTCCGTCTCGCCCACGTCCTGGGATCGGCACCGGCGCGCGTGGTGCTCGTCGGCATCGGCGGCCGGGACTTCGGCCTTGGCGTCGGGCTGAGCCCGGCCGTGTCGGGCGCGGTGAACGGGGCGGCGCGGCTCGTGGCCGAGCTCGCCGGTGGCGACTCCGGCAAGCCCGGGTCAGGGTAGGGGCGTGGCCGTGACGCTCACGACGGGTTCGCCCGCGATCGCGCGCTGCAGCAGGGGCTCGACGACCGGCGCCAGGAACGACGCGTAGGCCTGCGTCAGGTGGTTGTCGTCGCGGTAGACGACGAGGTTGTCCACCATGACGGCACAGGTCGAGAGGGTGCAGAACCACGGCTGGGTGTCGACGTAGGTGCCGCCGCTCTTGGTGACGGCGAGCATCTCCGCTGCCATCCCGGGCACGTCGAGGCCCACGTCGACCGGCACCGTGCACGCCGTGGCGTCGGTCAGGTGCGCCGAGAGACATCCAGGGACGTCGAAGGGAGGCTTGGGGACGGGGCCGAAGACCACCACCTGCGCGCCGAGGCTGCGGATGTCGCCGACCTCCTGCCCGAGGCCCGAGAGCCATACGGGGCTGTAGGGAGTGAAGTTGTAGATGTCGGTGTAGTGGCGGGCGACGCCGAGAATGACGAGCGCGGGATGGATGGCTGCGATCTGGCTGAGGACGTCGGCGCGCCAGTCGTCGCACTCGGTGAAGGTACGACCCAGCTCCGGGCTGAAGATCGGCAGCGGGAACGGCGGGCAGGTGGCCTTCGTCCACGTGATCAGCCGCCAGTCGAACTTCTCGGCCGCTTGTTCCACCGCGGGGAACCACATTGCCGCGTGGGAGTCACCGAAGAGCACCACTGTGGTGCTGGCGGTCGTGTCGCCGAAGACGCATGGCCGCAACGACGAGTCGGTGTAGCTGTCGAGGCAGCCGTCGACGAAGACCGGCGGCTCGTCGGCGTCGGCGTCCGGGAGACTCGGCTCCAGGTTGGCCGGCACGTCCTGGACCGCGAGGGAGCGGGCCACCTGCGCGTTGATGGCAGCCGTCTGCTGGTACAGCTGCGACAGCACAGGGTCGGCGACGGCCGCCGTCTTCACCTGCGCCTTGGTCGATGCACGGAGCGCAGCCGACGCCACGGGCGCGTGCCCGCGTCCGGTCAGGCTCGGCAACGAGAGCACCGACAGCACACAGGCGCCGACCGCCGCGAACGTGAGGGCGGCACCGAGCCGGAGGCTGCGTCTCGGTGCTGTCGACAGCCAACTGGACAGGCGCACGGGGCGCTCGACCAGTACGAAGGTGGCGGTCGCGACCACGAAGCTGATCGCGGCGACCGAGAGGTTCTGGGCCAGCGAGAGGGCGTGCCCCAGTGCCACGGGCACGAGGCTCAGCATGGGCCAGTGCCACAGATACCACG
>CAYWDQ010000125.1:0-2772 GCA_964457065.1 uncultured Acidimicrobiaceae bacterium
AGCCGTCGTCCTCGACGAGGGGCAGGATCTCGAGCGCCCGGTCGCGCCGGATCGCCTTGAAGCCGCACTGGAAGTCGGAGATCCGGCTGTGCAGGGAGAGCCGGACGATGTGGCCGTACGCCCGGGAGATCAGCTCGCGCTTCGGTCCGCGCACGACGCGGGAGCCTCGGGCGAGGCGGGTCCCCACCGCCAGGTCGCTGTGCCCCGAGAGCACCGACCCGATGAGCGGCAGAAGCGCCGAGAGGGAGGTCGACAGGTCCACGTCCATGTAGGCCACGACCTCGGCCTCGCTGGCCGACCAGGCGGAGCGCAACGCGAAGCCGCGGCCCTTGCGGGTGAGGGTCAACGCCTGCACGCCGTCGAGCCCCGCCGCCAGCCGCCGGGCGATCAGCGCGGTCCCGTCGTTGCTGCCGTTGTCGGCGATCGTGACGAGGGTGCGGAAGGGGAACGACTCGTCGAGGTAGCGCCGGAGCGTGGTGATGCCGGCCTCCAGGCCCTGGGCCTCGTTGTAGACCGGGACCACGATCTCGACCTCGGGTGCCGGCGCGGGACGGCCGGAAGCGCGCGGGCCGTCGGGGCCACCGCGCGTGCCAGCTCGCTCCGCGCGGGCCGGCAAGGCCCGAGCCGCAGGTTCCATCCCATCCCCCTTAGGCCACGATCGGCACCGCCGCCCAGACGAGCCCCGGCGCTCCGCGTCCCCTTCAAGGCTACGGACCCCAGCCCCGCCGGCGCATGGGCCAAAAGGACCAGATTCGAGGCGAAGTGGGGCCCTCAGCCGCCCGAGGGCGCCCTGCGCAGGGTGACCGTGACGTGCCGGATGCGGGGCGACACGGTGACCGTGCCCGACGCCTCGTCCACCGTGCCGGCGGACGAGGCCTGAATGTCGCGGATGAACGAGGGGAGCTGGAACAGGACCGGCCCTCGTGGCGCCGCGCCGCGCAGGGTCAGCGAGACCGTCGTGCCGCTGCACGTGATGGTGATGCCGGCGCGCCCGCCGGCGCTGGTGGGGAAGTTGGCGACGGCGATCGGCGCGCCGCCGTGCAACCACGCCGGCGGGACGCCGCGGCCCACGACGAGCGAGCCGCCGGCCCGTTCCGCCACGAGCGAGTCGAGGAGGACCTTGTTCGCGCCGGCCATGCCCCAGGCGTGGGGCGACGCTCCCTGCCCGGTCGCCGGGTGCCGCCCGGCCCAGGGCGAGCTCGGGTCGGGGGCGCTCGAGCTCTCCCACCACGACAGCGGCCCGCTCTGGCTGTTGGCGAGCATGAACTCGTAGTCCACGATCCCCTGGTCGCGGTGCAAGCCGCTCGCCAGGCCGGCTGCGCCGACGGCGGCGTTGTAGCCGCTCGAGTAGTAGTCCCCGGGGAAGCCGCCGGCCGTGCCCGGAGGGAGGATGCCGTGCAGGCGGCCGAAGCCGTAGGCATAGGTGGCGTCGATCATGGTCAGGCCGGGGCCGCGCCGCGGGGCGCCGAGGAGGTAGCCCTCCCAGGCCCAGCTGCCGAAGCCGAAGGGCGACGTCCAGTTGGCGTCGCTCGGGTTGGTGCAACGGTTGGCGGTGTTGGGCTGCAGCAGCGAGCAGGGCAGGTAGTCGAGGTGGTACCGGCTGATGGTCTGGCCGAGCACGGCGTCCGTCGCGGCCAGGAGGCTTCCGTACTCGGCCGTGGCCCAGGCGGCCTCGCTGGCGTCGCCCAGGGTGGCGGCGATGTAGTGGTAGGCGGCGAGGCCGAGCAGGGCCTCGTAGTCGTCGGTGGTCCAGTATCCCTGGGTGTCGATGTCGTCCGTGGCCTCCATCGTGCCCATCGGCCCGGTCCGGTCGGCTGCGATGGCGTGGGCCGCGTCCTCCAGGCTGGGCTGGACGGCGCCCATGGGTCCCTCGGTGGTGAGGTTCTGCGAGACGAACGCCCTGTCGCCCGTCTTCATCAGGTACACCGCCCAGGGGATGTCGTAGGTCCACAGGCCGTCGACGTACTGCCCCTGGGAGCCCACGACGTTGCGGGCCTCGGTGAGGAGCGCGCGGGCTCCGGTGTAGTAGCCCTGGGTGAACAGGTTGGTGAGGATGCCCACCACGTCGTGGCTGTACTCGCTCTCGTACCCGTTGACGCCGCTGTCGAGGTCGTTGCCGCTCCGGATGATCTGCGTGGTGATGAAGCCGCTCTTGTAGGCGTTCACGAGGGACGGGTCGGGCACGCTGATCCGCGCGATGCCGGCCAACTGGGCGTTCCAGAACGCCCGCATGTGCGCGAAGTGCGCGTCGAAGCCGCCGGCGGCGGCGAGCGCCGGCGCGCTGGGCCACGGGGCGTCGCTGCCGAAGCGGTCCGCCACCACGACGTAGTCGTGGTCGACGACGGCGTGCGGCGCCACGGTGTCGGGCGCCGCATCGAGGGGCACCAGGGCGGGGGAGGGCGCCGGATCGGCCGTCACGCCGTGGGCGGTCGGGTTGGCGACGCGCACGCGGCTGTAGACGGCGACGAAGGGGTTGCCGCCGAGGACGACCTCGTCGGCGAACTCGGAGATGGAGACGATGGCCCTCCCGTCCGCGAACGTGGTCACCTGGGCCGGGAGGTAGCCGTCGGCGTCGGCCCACGTGGTCCGCTGGCCCTCGTAGATGCCGAAGCCGTCGTTCTGGAAGAGGTCGCCCGGGCCGTCCTGGACCACGAAGGTCCCGCCGAGGCAGGTGATGATGCTGTTGTGGTCACCGAGCCATCCGATGGCCGACGCGGTCCCGTTCGCTCCGGTGAAGGCCTCGGTGTTGACGTTGTAGGTGCAGCGGTAGGC
>CAYWDQ010000125.1:2872-9314 GCA_964457065.1 uncultured Acidimicrobiaceae bacterium
TCCCGTTCGCTCCGGTGAAGGCCTCGGTGTTGACGTTGTAGGTGCAGCGGTAGGCAGGTGCCGGGCCCGCCGCCGTGGCGGCCGCAGCGGTGCTGGCGGAGAGCGCATTGGGCCCGAACGACACCAGTCCCGCGACGACAGCGAGGCACAGGGCTGTCGCGGCGGCCACCCTCGCTGCCCTCCGGTGGGCATCCACCACGGCATCGTACCGAGGGTGCCCGCCGCGCGGCTGATGTCGGAGGTCGTGGTCCCGACCGGCCGGCCCCGAAGCGTGTCGTCGCCCCGCGGTAGCCTCCGCGTCGTGGCCGGCGGAATGACGTGAACACGCAGCAGCCCCTTCCGCGTGCCACCGCTGCACGCGCGGTGGCACGATGCGCGGCCGCAACGGTGCGTCTGCTGGCTCGGCGGCGCACCCACCTTGTGAAGGAGCGCGTCGGGATGACCCTTCGCTTCGCCGACGGCACGTCGTCGAGGGTGTTCCGGGAGACGGTGGTGGACGGTCCACCGCCGGCGGACCCGTGCCTCCTCGTGGTCGAGTTCCGCTTGCGGGTGCTCCGCGGCCGTTGGCACGTGCTCTTCCTCTCGGAGTGCATCCTCAACACCCCGCTGTTCGTCGGGTTCCCGGGTTTCGTCTCGAAGCTCTGGCTCGATCGCGACGAGTGGGAGCGCTACCGCGGCCTGTATGAGTGGAACGACCCGACCGGCGCTGAGTTCTACGCACGATCCCTCTGGCGTGTGCTCGAGCTGGTCTGCCCGAGCGGGTCGATCCGCTACAAGGTCATCCCGGGATTCCGGCGCGATCCCGTGTTGGGGGACCCTCAGCTGCTCGCCTCCGTCGCGCCGGACGACGGAGCCGCCTGGTGGCGGGTCGTCGAATCGGCCTGAGTCGCGTCCTGCTGGCCCGTTCGGCCTTCTGCCCGCGCCTTGATGCCGAGCAGCATCTTGCGCTCCATCACGAGGCTGCCGGGTTCCATCACGTACCGGGTGAAGGCTCGTGCCGCACCCGAGGCGCCGGGTTGGCGGATCCGGTTGCGGCTGACCAGCCGAGTGCCGGAGTCATCGGGAACGAGCACGAAGGCCCAGACCCAGTTCTCGTCGTCGGAGCGGAGCACCAGCGAGGCCTGCGGGTCGAGCGACATGACCCGCAGGACCGGTCCTTTCGAACCGAGTTGCCAGTTGTCCCCGACGTCGAGGTCCTGGCATTGGGTCAGTATCTCGTCGGAGCTGTGCATGTCGAGCCCCGCCAGGTTCTCGATCCAGTCATAGGTGTACGCGCCGGCACGGCCCGGGCCCATCTGGACGATCCAGGGCCAGATCGACGACGGTGCCACCTCGATGCCGATCGCCCTCGTGGTCACCACATCGGGATCCTCGAGGAGCTCGTCGCCGGGCAGTGCCATGCCGGCTTCTTCTCGCGTGGCACCCCAGGTGAGGCACCATGGACGCCACCGGGAGTAGGTCAGCACGCCCACGCCGGCGGCGCACGTCAGCGCGCCCAGCACGCGGACGACGGGGGTGGACCAGGTGCGCATGCTCCCATTGGACCCCCGCGTCGCCGTCGGGACCAGGGGCAGAGGTCACACACTCGGCATCTGCCGTCCTGAGACGGGCAGATGCGCGTCTCAGGGGCGGAAGACGACCTTGATGGCGTGCGAGGTGTGCCGGTCGATCGCCGTCTCGATGGCCTCGCGATAGTCCTCGAGCCCGAACTCGTGCGTCACCACGACCGAGTCGGGCAGGAGGCCCGCGGCCAGCACGTCGAGCGCCCGGTCGACCGAGTGCCGGCCCGGTCCCCCCGCCAGCCCCGGCGACGACGACGCGTCGACGGTGTGGTCGATGGAACCGACCAGCGCGGCCTCCTTGTACCAGATCGGGGTCAGGTCCACCTCGCTGATCCCGGCCGCGCCCAGCAGCAGCACCGTGCCCCTGTGTGCCACTGCGCGCAGCGCCTCCGTGACCGATTGCGGGGATCCCACCGCCTCCACCACGTAGGGGAACCCTCCCATCAGCATCTGGTGGCGCTTGCGTCCCACCACGCGTGCTCCGGTCAGCGAGGCCAGCTCCTCCCAGTGGCCGTTGTCCGGATCGCCGAGCACGACGTGGTCCGCCCCGCACGCCGCCGCCGCCGCGCCCTGATGGGGGTGCCGGGCCAGCACGGTGACCGCGCAGCGCGGGAACAGCCCGCGCAGAGCGGCGAGGGCGGCCAGGCCGATGATGCCTGCGCCGACCACCAGCACGGGATCGCCGTCGTCGGGCATCGCGCGCATGAGGGCGTGACAGGCGATGGAGACCGGCTCGTACAGGCTGGCGCCCCGGTCGCCGATGGCGTCGGGCAAGGGGTGCAGCATGGACTCGTGCGCCAGCACGGTGTCGGCCCATCCGCCGCCCAGGCCCTGGGTGTAGCCGAGCGAGCGTCCCGAGGTGAGGACGCGGCTGTCCAGGTTGAGGCACGACGACGTCCAGCCGCGGGCGCAATTGGCGCAGGGCGGGTCGATCCCGCGGGGCAGGCAGGGGATGCACGGGTCGACCACCACCCGCGTCCCGGCCCCGATGGCGCACCCGGCGCCGGCCTCGACGACGCGTCCCGCCGTCTCGTGCCCGAGGAGGAAGGGGAAGGTGCCGATGGAGGCCAGGGTGGGCGACGGCCCGGTGTTGTGGGCGAACAGGTGCAGATCGCTCCCGCAGATGCCCCCCGCCGTCACGGCGATCCGTGCCCATGACGGCCCCGGGAGCTCGGGTTCGGGAAGCTCGGAGAGCGAGGCGGGGAACTCGGGATCCACCATGTCGAAGACGACGGCGCGCACGGCGTGAGCGTAGGCGCGCCGCCGCCAGCTCACCGGCGGAGGCGCTGGCGTAAGGTGCCGGGCGATGCGGGTGTCCGACGCCACTCTCGCCGAGGTGCGCGAGCGGGGCTTCTCCCTCATGGAGGGCTTCCTCGCTGCCGACGAGCTGGCGGCGGCCCAAGACGCCCTGTGGAAGCACTTCCCCCGCCCCGAGGAGTACTTCGCCGATCCGGTCCGGTTCGCGGGCTACTCGGCCAGCCAGTTCGCCGGCGTGGAGGAGTTCCCGTACCGCTCGTGGGATCTCAACCGCCTGGCGATCCATCCCGATCTCGTCGATGCGGCCGAGCGCTACCTCGAGACGACCGAGCTCCACCTCTACAAGGTGGAGCTGTGGGCCAAGTACGCCGGCGCCATCGACTACGACCAGCCGCTGCACCGTGACTACGGGAGCCACAGCCTCGTGGTGCCCCGCCCCGAGGCCCGCTACCAGCAGCTCACGACGTTCGTCTACCTGTCCGACGTCACCGGGGACGACGGGCCGACCCGCATCGTTCCCTACGACGACGGCAGGGACGTCCCCTTCACCCCGCTGTACCTCCCCTTCGGGTCGCTGGCCGACGTCGAGGTTCCCTGCACCGGCCCGGCGGGGTCCCTCCTCGTCTACCGGACCGACATCTTGCACCGCGGCTCGGACTTCGCCGCGCCGGGGCGGTCGCGCTTCTCCATCCTCGCCGACTTCCAGGTCCGCGGCACGACGTGGGGCGGCAAGATGGCCTGGCCGAAGCAGTCACCGGACCGATGGGCTAAGTTCATCCCCCAGTGCAGCGTGCGCGAGCGCGACCTGTTCGGCTTCCCCCGCCCGGGCGACCCCTACTGGACCGCCGAGACGCTCGAGGGCGTCGCCGCCCGCTACCCGGGAATCGAGCTCGATCCCTACCGCGAGGCCATGCGCTCCTAGCGCTTCGGCGGCGCGCACGAGGCCGGGCTACGTTGCGGTGGGTTCATCGAGACGAAGGAGAGCAGTCATGGCGGCACAGGTGATCTTGGAGTTCGAGGGCGTCACGACCAAGGAGTACGACGCCGTCAACGCCGCGCTGGGGCTCGACCCGGCGACGGGGGAGGGCGACTGGCCCGATGGCCTCCAGCTGCACGCGGCGGGTCTGAACGAGGACGGCCACCTCGTGGTCACCGAGGTGTGGGACACCCCGGAGCACCAGGCCCGGTTCATGGAGGAGCGCCTGGCCGAGGCGCTCGTCGAGGGCGGCATCAGCGGTCCGCCCTCCGGCGTCACCTGGATAGAGCTGGTGTCCCAGCACAGTCCCGGCGGCTGACGGCGGCCACCCGACCAGTGGCCGTCGGGCTCAGGCCCCGGCCAGGAGCTCCGTCATGAGCGCCTCGACCCGTGCGGCGATCTCGTCGCGAATAGGCCGGACGTCCTCGATCGGCTTGCCGGCAGGATCGGCGACCTCCCAGTCGACGTAGCGCCTGCCGGGGTAGACGGGGCACGCGTCACCGCATCCCATGGTGACGATGACGTCCGCGCCCCGGGCCATGTCGTCGGTCAGCTTGGTGGGCCGCTCGCGAGAGAGGTCGATGTCCCACTCGGCCATCGCCGCCACGACGGCCGGGTTGAGCGCCTCGCCGGGAGCCGAGCCGGCGGAGTGCACGATGACACGGTCACGGGCCCGGCTCGCCAGGATGGCGGCGGCCATCTGGGACCGTCCCGCGTTGTGGACGCAGAGGAACAGCACCTGCGGCCGCGGAGTGCTCACGCGTCAGCTCCGATCTGGTGGGGGAAGAGGATGTCGCCGGCCTGGTCGGAGGTCATGTCCGGGTACAGCACCTTGATCAGCCCGATGGCGAGGATGCCGCCGACGATCTGCGCCCCGATGAAGCTCGGAGCCGAGGACGGGGCGATGCCGGCGAAGGTGTCGGAGAACATCCGCCCCACCGTGATCGCGGGATTGGCGAAACTGGTGGAGCTCGTGAAGAAGTAGGCGGCCCCGATGTAGGCACCGACCGCCGCCGGTGCCGTCCGCGATCGCCCGGAGCGTGCGAGTGCGAAGATCACCAGCAGAAGCCCCAGCGTGGCGACCACTTCGGAGAGGAAGTGCGCCGGCGACGCACGGTGCTTGGTCGAGATCTCGAACGCGGCCTTGGAGAACATGACGTTGGCCACGACGGCACCGAAGGCACAGCCCGCCACCTGGGCCGGGACGTAGGCGCCGGCATCGCGCCACGACAGGCCACCGAAGGCGGCGTCGACGAGGGACACCACCGGATTGAAGTGTCCGCCCGAGACCGCTCCGAACATCAAGATGATGGCGAACAGTCCAGCCGCGGTCGCCGCCGCGTTCTCGAAGAGCTGGAGGCCCGTGTTCCCGGGCGAGAGCTGCTGGGCGGCGATGCCGGACCCGATCACCACCGCGGCGAGGAAGGCGCTGCCGATGAACTCGGCCGTCAGGCGCCGCCACAGCGCTACCCCGGTCACGCCCCGAGCTCCGTGCTCAGCGAGCGCAGCCGGGAGCCCGTCAGCAGCACGGGCCGATCGCCACCTGCCGGCCGTCCGGCGCGCCGCAGGTCCCGTCGCCGGCGACGCCGGTCTCGACCGGCGCATCGCTCAGGACGGCGTAGATCTCCCAGGGCGCCCCGTCGGGATCCTCGACCCACACCTTGTCCTGGACGGCGTAGCAGCAGGTGGTCTGCTCCTCGTCCACGGTGGCGAGTCCCTCCCCGGAGAGCCGTCCGCTCGCCTCCGCGACGTCGCCGGGCTCCGCCACCTCGACCCCGAGGTGGTTCAGCGCACCCTCGAGACCGCTGCCGCGGCGTTCGGGTCGCTCCATCAGCACCAACTTCAGCGGCGGGTCGTCGACGGCGAAGTTGGCGTAGCCCGGGCGCACCTTCGCCGGGGTCGTGCGGAACAGCTTCGAATAGAAGTCGATGGCCTCGTCGAGGTCAGAGACGTTCAGGGCCAGTTGGACACGCGCCATGGCGACTCCCGGTGGATTGCCGAATAGATTGATTGACATCAATCCGTTGAGTGTGCACAATACATCGATAGTTGTCAATAGGAGGTGACCTGCGTGGCCCCCCGAGCCGCAGCCAGAGACACTGTGTCCCCGGGAGTCGCCTGTTGCCCGGCGATCACCGATGCGGCGCTCACCGAGCACGAGGCCTTCGACCTCGCCGGGGTCTTCGCCGCCCTGAGCGACCCGGTGCGGCTCCGCTTGCTCTCCATCGTGGCGACCGAGGGCGAGGTGTGCAGCTGCAACCTCGAGGGGCCGCTGGCGAAGAGCCAGCCCACCATCTCGCACCACACGAGAGTCCTCGCCGAGGCCGGACTGATCGAGGGGGAGAAGCGGGGGCGCTGGATGTGGTGGCGCGTCGTGCCCGCGCAGATGGAGAGGCTACGCGACCTTCTCCGAGGATGATGCCGCGGCCGGGCTGACGGACCCGCCCGAGCTCCTCATGCTTGGAGGAGCTTGATCGCCGCTTCTCTGGTGGGCACGCCGAGCTTCTTCAAGATCGACGACACGTGGGTGCGCACCGTTGTCGGCGAGACGAACAGCCCGCTCGGAGATCTCGGCGGTCGTCGCTGACCGCCGGCACCAATTACTGGTTCGAGGTCCTGGCGGTCGTCGGCACCAACTGGTCGAGCT
>CAYWDQ010000126.1:0-9231 GCA_964457065.1 uncultured Acidimicrobiaceae bacterium
GACGGGCCAGCCCGATCAGCTCGTAGGCCGCCACCTGCCCCACCGACACGTGGGTATCGAGGAAGGTGGCATCGGACGCCGCCAGCACGACGTCGGCGTCGGCGACGAAGTGCAGGCCGCCGCCGGCGCACAGCCCGTTCACTGCCGCGATGACCGGCTTCCACACGTCGTTCTGCCACGACGTCAGGCGCAGCTCGGCACGACGCGTGCGACCGGACTGTTTGCGCAAGGCATCGGGATCCCGGCTGAGCTGGACGACGTCGAGACCGGTCTGGAACATGGCGCCCGCACCGGTGTTCACGATCACCCGGACATCGGGGTCCTGGTCCAACTCGCGCCACGCCGCCTCCAACTCGTCGAGCATGACGGCGTCCATGGCGTTACCCGACTGCGGGCGATCGAAGATCAGCCATCCGACCGGCCCGTCGCGTTCGACCAGGATCGTGGAGTACGCGCTCAACTCCGCGGCACCTCCCGCCACGGCAGCGACGCATACGGGTCCGGCTCGCGGGGCAAACCGAGCACACGCTCTCCGAGGATGTTCTTGTTGATCTCGGTCGTCCCCCCCTCGATCGTGTTGGCCCGGCTGCGCAGCATTCCCCGGACCTCGTAGGGCAGCGAGGCGGCGTAGTCCCCCAGGTCGCCCACCCAGGCGGTGGCCCCCATGCCCATGACGGACGTGGCGGCAAGCTGGATGCGCTGGTTCAGCTCACCCTGATGGACCTTGCCCACCGAGCTCTCCGGACCGGGAGGACGCCCGGCGCGGGCCCGGCTGCGCACCCGCTGGTTGGTCCATTCCCGGACACGCTCCTCGCAGTAGAGACGGACGATCTCGTCGCGGAGAACGGGATCGTCCCACCCAGCCGAGCCCGCTTCGGCACTCCGGCGCTTCGCCAACCGGATGAGATGGCCGACACCCGAGCCTCCGATGCGGTCGACACCGCCCGACCCCGCGCCCGAGACCATCTGGCGTTCCCCCGACAGAGTGGAGTTGGCGACCTTCCACCCGGCACCCACATCACCGACTCTGCACGCGTCGGGGACGCGGGCCACGTTGAGGAACACCTCGTTGAAGTCGACCTCACCACCCAGGTGGCGGAGCGGGCGAACCTCGACCGCCGGCTGGTGCAGATCGATGAGAAAGTACGTCAGGCCCTGGCGTTTGGGCACGTCGGCATCTGTGCGCGCGAGGAGCACGGCCCAGTCCGAGAGGTGCGCCCACGTGGTCCAGACCTTCTGACCGGTGATGACCCAGTCATCGCCGTCGCGCTCGGCCCTCGTGGCCAGGGACGCGAGGTCGGAACCGGCGCCGGGCTCGCTGAAGAGCTGGCACCAGGCCTCCTCGTTGCGGACGATCGGAGGGAGAAAACGGAGCCGCTGCTCCTCGGTCCCGTGCGCGAACAGGGCAGGTGCAGCCAAGTTGAGTCCGAGGGGGTTCAGGCGCCCGAGATTGAGCGGGCCGAGCTCCTGTTCGACGCGTCGGGCAGCCTCCGGAGAGAGATCGAGCCCGCCGTAGGCGCGCGGCCACGTGGCGGCCACCAGTCCCGATCTACCGAATACGGGATACCACGCCTCGTACTCCGCCCTGGTCCTGACCTCCCGCACCGCCGCCGGTCCACCCCGACGGCCGGCTTCGACCCATGCCGCGGGTACCGCCGACGCAATCCAGCCTCGTACGGCCTCGACCACCTCGTCGACGCCGGCGTCCGGTGACACCGACAGGAGGCTCCCCGTGTCGTTGTCAATTGGACCCATGGCCGTGAGCGGCTCCGTCATCGGCTCATACGATCCGTCGCCGCGGCACGACGGGGCCGCATGTCCCCATACTGAGGTCGCCCACCTGGTCGACCCAACCCTCGGTCATTGCCCACAGCACCTCGGCCAAGTGTCCCCACACGTCAGATTGTATATTTTATCATGTCCCTCGTCGTCACGGCCGGGCATTGGCTCGAGCGCGAGAGCGAGAACGCCGGCTGGGACCGCGAAGTCGCATAAGATATACGTATGCCTTCGCCCGCTGACAGCTCCCGCGCCGGCGCCAAGGGCCGATCGAACGGAAGTCGTGAGGCAAAGATCGTCCGCACACCGAGCGGGGAGCACATCGCGTCGTACATTCGCAGGCTGATCTTCGAGGGCGAGCTTCGGCCCGGCATGCGGGTTCCACAGGATGCGATTGCCGAGGAGCTGGGCGTGAGCCGGATACCTGTGCGCGAGGCGCTCATCGTGCTGGAGCGCGAGGGATGGGTCACGAATGAGATGCACCGCGGTGCCTTCATCAACACGCTCGATGAACCAACCGTTCACGATCATTACGAGTTGTTCGGCTTGATCTACGGGTTCGCAGCGAAACGCGCGTTGGCGCGTGCCACCGACGACCTCGCCGAGCAACTCGGCGCCATACAGGCACAATTCGCCCGGGCGTCAACGGCGGACGAGCACTACGACCTTTCGATCGCATTTCACGGCCTGATCGTGAAGGGCGCTGCATCGCCCCGCATCAACGTGGCGCTGCGAGCGATGTCCGCACTGGTGCCCGGCAACTTCTTCGAGGAGGTTCCCGAGGCGGTGGAGGTGGAGAGTCGGGGGCTGGCCGCCATCACCCGGGCGATGAAGCAGGGTGACGGGGACAAAGCATCCGCCGAGTACGTCAAGATGATGCGGAACGTGGGAAACAAGGTCGCACAGCTCTTCCGGGAGCGCTCCCTGTTCGAGTCGGCGGAAGTCACGGCCTGACCGTCGAGAAGACGAGCGCCGCGCGTCACGTGCCCGCCCTCCCGTCTCGCGGTGTCGCCATCGCCGGTGCCCACCGCGCGCGACAAACTCCAGAGCTCATCAATGAGTGACGGTGGGTCCGTCATGAACGGCAAGGTCTACATCCACGAGTACATCGACATCATCGGGCACAACCGCGGGCGCTACATGTACCACATGACGGCGAACTGGAGTCCCACGGCACAGGAGGAGCGGCACCAGCTCTGCTACGGCGTGTGGGGTGTCGTGGGCAGTACCGGACGGTGGCCGCAGGTGGTCAACCTCTGGGAAGAGGACGGGTTCGACGGCCTGGCCCGGTCCTTCGGCCATGAACTCGGTCATCGCGATCTGCAGGACCCCAAGCTCGCCGCGTGGTGGGCGGCGGCAGCCGAGCTGAGGGCAGGAGGTGTGGATCGCCTGCTGGTGCCGGCGCCGTGGATGCCGACCATCGAGCAGGCCTGCGCGGACGGCATCCGAGGCGATGTCTACGCACACGAGCAGATTCGAGTGCCGAGAGGTAGCTCGGCACGCTACTTGGACTTTGTCCGGCGTGAGTCGATCCCGGTCATGAGTGAGTTCGGATGGAAGCTGGCCGGGGCATGGGAGACCGCTCTGATCGACGACAGCGAGTGCTTCCTGCTGTGGGCCGTCCCCACCTGGCAGGAGTGGGCGGACCGCGAGAAGGCACGGCGTAGCCACAAGGGGCTCGTCGACCTGGAAGCGCAGAACCTGGCATCGACGGAGCGCATGACCCGAATCCTGCTCGTGGAGGCGGCGCTGTCTCCCATGCGCCTGGGTCGCCAGCCGTCGCGCACCGACCGAACCGAGGCCTGGGACGGCTGAAGCCGCTGCGTGAGCGGGCGTAGAGCTATCGACCCTGAGCCGGCACGTCATCGCCACACTCTCCGGTCGCTGCCATTGCCACCAGTTCCCGGCGTAGCACCTTGCCCACCTCGCTCTTCGGCAACTCGTTCACTCGCCGGTACGCCACGGGGATCTTGTAGGCCACCAGGTGGTCCCGGCAGAGTCGATCCAGTTCCGTGTCCGGTGCGTCACCGACGAAGAAAGCCACCGGCACCTCCCCGAGGCGCTCGTCGGGCAGGCCCACGACCGCCACTTCGCTCACACCGGGAGAGAGGAGCACGACCTCCTCGACCTGCCCTGGGAACACCTTGTTCCCGCCGCGGTTGATGACATCGCCGACCCGACCTTCGATCCACACGAAGCCATCCTCGTCAATGCGGGCGAAGTCCCCGGTGCGGACATACCCCTCCGGATCTAGTCGATCATCGAGACTCTCGCCGTCTGCGTAGCCCGAGGCCATCCGCGGTGGCCTCACCAGCAACTCGCCAACGGTGTCGGTGGGATTGACCGATCCGTCCTCTCCGACCACCTTTATCGCGACGCCGGGATGAGGTCGCCCCACCGCTCCGATCTTTTCGGGGTGATCCCGCGCGTCGGCCGCCGTCCATCCGACGACCTCTCCGATCTCGGCCTGGCCGTAGCCATTGAGCACCGTGACGTCGAACTTGTCCGAGAACCGACGGGCTGCGAGAGGCGAGAGCGGCGCAGTGATGCTCCTCACGTAGCGCAGGGGCACCAGATCGGTCACGCCGGGATCGTCGGCGAGCATCACCATGGCGGCGGGGGGCAAGACGGTGGAACGAATTGAGAAGCGGCCCACGAGCGTGGCGAACTCCGACGTGCTGAACCGGTCCATCAGTACGAGCGAAGCTCCGGCCCGCAGCCCGAACAGGACGTTGTAGATGCCGGCGTTGAGCGCCAGGGACACTGGTACCAGGTTCGGCGAGGGCGGACGCGCCGGATCGGCGGGGCGGCCCCGCAGCGGACCGAGGACCCGGTCGAGCAGCTCGAGGTACCCGGTGTGCGTCTGGAGGATGGGCTTCGGTTGCCCCGTTGTCCCCGACGTCCAGGTGACGAAGGCCGTATCGGGCTCGTAGCGGATGGGCGGCACGCCAGAGGGGCGTACGCCAGCAGTGTCGATCACGGCGGCGGGGGCGGTGGATGCGAGAACGTGGTCGAGCTCGGCCTGAGGTTGCCGTGGGTTCGCGGGCACGAACACCGCGCCGGCCAGCCAGACCCCGAACATGGCGAAGACGAACTCGGGTCCGTTGGGCAGTTGAACCACCACCGCCTGGCGGGGCTCGATCCCAGCGGACGCAAGCAGTGCGCTGATGCGGGCGGCCTCGACACGCGCGGTGCCCGCCGTGACGGTCCGGTCCACGGTGCTGATGAGGTCATCACCATCCGAAAAGGGATGGGTGGTCAACAAGTCCGCCAGATTGCCCGTGGTCCCCGTCATGAGCGTCTCAGACACCAGGACATCCTTTCCACGGGCTGCTTCTGCCGTCTCGTACCTCCGGCCGGCGACAATTGTATACTTTATATTTGTCAGGTTCCCCGCCCCGGATGGGGTCACGACCTGGGGGGCAGTGCGGGAATGGCATCCTGCATTCGAGAGTCAGGAGTTCCACGATGGCAGACAGTGCAAGCGGATGGTCGGGGTCTCCGGACCCGATAAAGATCGGCTGGCTTGGTTCAGCGCTCGACGGTCCTAAGGGGGGCTACAACAAGATCCACCGGATGGCCTTCGATGAAGCGCTCGAGCAGGGCTTGCTCGATCGTCCCGTCGAGTTCGTGCTCCACGCGGAAAACGGCTTACCGCGAGGCTCGGCTCGCAATACCGCGGACGGATTCAAGTACCTCGTCGATCAAGGCTGTATCGGGATTGCTGGTGCCTACAGCTCGGACAACGCGATCATCGCCGCCCCGCTCGCCAACGAACTCGAGGTGCCTCTCATCAGCTGGGCCGGCACTGAACGACTGGCGGGCGACTACTGCTTTCGACTCGGCAACGGGGACTGCGGCGGTGATGCCGCTCTGTGCGTCGCCTGGCTGGTGCGCCACGGATACGAGCGTGTCGCGGTGTTGAGTGAGGTCTCGCCCAATGGCGAAGAGTATTTCCGCTTCTTCCGGCAGGAATGCCGCCGCCACAATCTGAAGATCGTCTCGCTGGAGACAGTCAGCCAGCAGCCGGCGAACCTCACGGAGAACCTCGACAACCTCCGGCAATCGAAACCGGATGCCCTGTGCTACATGGGCTACGGCATGCTGGCGGCCCAGGGCCTCCTGCGCAAGGCACTGGACGAATTGGCGTGGGATCCCCCGCGGATCATGGGCACCGCCTTCATGTTCTATCTGATGGGCTTCGAGAAGTTCGAGGGGTGGGTGGGAATCGATCAATTCGATCCGAACAATCCACTTGTCGAGGGTTTTCATCGTCGGTTCGTGGAGCGCCACGGGGAGGACCCTCCGATGTGGCCCAACGCCATCCCCGTCCTGGCGTACGACACTGCACGCGTGCTGGCCGAGGGCCTGTTCCGCGCGCCCACACTCTCGGGACCCGGGCTCAAAGACGGGCTCGAGAGGATCCGGTTCATGCCCAGCAGCACGGGCGGACCACGTACGCACATTGCTGCCGCACCTCACGAGCACGGAATGTTCCGAGGAGATTGGCTGCTCTACGGTCGGGTGCGCGACGCAAAGCTCGAGTTCGAAGGCCTCTTTGAGCCGGCGGAGTAGGGCGGGTCGCCATGCACGCCGACGATCTGATCATGGTCAGTGTGGACGACCATCTGGTCGAGCCGCCCGACCTCTTCCAGGGCCGACTACCTGCCAAGTTCCAGGACAGGGCGCCCAGTGTGAAGCGCCTCCCCGACGGCAGTGACGTCTGGGAGTTCAACGGGCACACCATCCCCAACATCGGGTTGAACGCCGTGGCCGGTCGGCCTCGGGAGGAATATGGCATCGAGCCCACGGCCTTCGACGAGATGCGGCCCGGATGCTTCGACGTCCATGAGCGCATCAAGGACATGAACGCGGGGGGTGTTCTCGGCTCCATGAATTTTCCGTCCTTCCCCGGCTTCAGCGCGCGGCTCTTCGCCGCCTGTCGTGACAAGGACCTGGCACTCGCTGTCCTGCGTGCCTACAACGACTGGCATATCGAGGAGTGGTGCGGCTCGTACCCCGGACGCTTCATCCCGATGGCCCTGCCTGTGCTGTGGGACCCCGAACTTTGCGCGGATGAAGTGCGCCGAGTGGCCGCCAAGGGCTGCCACTCCCTCACCTTCACCGAGAACCCTTCCGCCCTCGGATATCCGAGCTTTCATGACGCCTCGTGGGACCCGCTCTGGAAGTCGCTGTGCGACGAACAATTCGTGTTGTCGATTCATCTGGGCTCATCGGGGCAGCTTGCCGTGACGTCTCCGGATGCCCCCGTCGACGTGATGATCACCCTGCAGCCGATGAACATCTGCAGCGCTGCATCCGATCTGCTGTGGTCTCGCGTGATCAAGACCTTTCCCGACATCCGCATCGCCCTCTCGGAGGGTGGGACCGGTTGGATCCCCTACTTCCTCGACCGGGTGGACCGTACCTATGAGATGCACCACAAGTGGACGGGGCAGGACTTCGGCGGAAAGTTGCCCAGCGAGGTGTTCCGCGAGCATTTCCTGACCTGTTTCATTTCGGATCCGGTCGGGGTCCAGCTTCGACACCAGATCGGGATCGACAACATCGCGTGGGAGTGCGACTACCCTCACTCCGATTCTTCATGGCCATATGCTCCTGAAGAGGTGGCTCGCGTGGCGTCCGGGGTACCCGATGACGAATTGGAGAAGATCACCTGGGCAAATGCATGCCGTTGGTACTCCTTCGATCCGCTGGCTCATCGGCCACGGGAGCGATGCACGGTGAGCGCGCTGCGGGCTGAAGCGGTCGGACACGACGTGTCCATCCGCTCCTACGATCGGGGCCGCTTCGAGCGAAGCGGTAAAGGCGTGGACCTCGCAGAGATAGCGGCCAAGGCCACGGCTTAGGCGTCCACCCGCGGTGCCATCAGCGGGAGGTCGAGCCCGAGCAACTCGATGGCATTCCCCCGCGCCAGGCGGTTGACGATTTCTTGTGACCTGTGGCCGAACTGCTCCGCCGCCGCCTCGACGGAGTGGGGCCATGTGCCGTCCTGATGGGGATAGTCGGTCTCGAAGACCACATTGCGGGGACCAACGCGATCGAGGAGCTCTATGCCGACCGCGTCTTTGAAGAAACAACTGAAGATCTGTCGGTAGTAGTACGTGGAAGGTGGCTCCGGGCAGTACAACTGGGAGTTGCTCCACCCTCGATGCGTCAGCCACACGTCATCCGCCCGTTCGAGCAGGTACGGGATCCAGCCGATCTGACACTCTGCGAAGAGCAGCTTGAGCTGCGGGAAGCGCTCGAGAACGCCCGAGAACATGAAGTCGGACATCCCCCCGATGCTGTTCCCGAAGAGGATGGTCGCCGGCACCGCATCGGGTGCGTCGGGCGATGTCTGGGGGGTCTTGGTGCCCGAACCCACGTGCATGCAGACCACGGTCCCGCTCTCCTGGCAGACCCGGAACAACGGGTCCCAATAGCCCGAGTAGATGCTGGGTAGGCCCAGGAAGGTCGGAAGCTCACTGAAGGCCACCGCCCGCACACCGCGCCCTGCGTTGCGCATGACTTCGGCAACCGCGAGGTCGATGTCCCAGAGCGGGATGAGGCACAGCGGGAGCAGCCGACCGTCGCTCGGTCCGCACCACTCCTCTACCATCCAGTCGTTGTAGGCCTCGACGCACAGCCTGGCGAGTGTGCGGTCCTTTCCCCACAGAAATTGTTGCCCACAAAATCTGGGGTAGTTGGGAAAGCAGAGCTGCGCCTGCACTCCGTTGACGCTCATGTCCTCGAGGCGCGCCTTCGGTTGCCAACAGCCAGGTCGCATCTCGTCGTAGGTGACGCCTTTGAGCAACACCTCCTCCGCCGGGAAGCCGGCCGCTGCGATGGTGCGCTTGACCGAAGCCCGGTGGTCTTCGTAGCACCACCACGCAACAGCGGGTCCGTCGGTCCCGGGAGCCTCGACGTACGAGGCACCCTCGAGCCTGGGCACCCCCCCGGGCATGTACTCGATGCGCGGGCCCGAATCCCGTAAGTGGGCTGGTAGGCGGCTGAACCATACGTCCGGCGGCTCGACGACGTGCGCATCGAGGTCCACGATCCAGGGGATCTTGGCGACGTCTGCTTCGGGCACCGTGGTCATTACATATATTATATCCAATAATTGCGGGACAGCCCGGAACGAGGGTGACGCCGCCCCTGGCAGGCGGGTGCCCTCGCGAGAGCGACCTAGACGCGAATGGGCAGGCGCAGATAGCCACGCACGGTGCTGGTGTGGAGCGGGACCGCGCGTTCCTTGTCGACCGTCCAACCCTTGTAACGCTTGAACGTCTCCTCGAGCGCGATCTTGCCTTCCATGCGGGCCAACGCGGCACCGAGACAGAAGTGGATCCCGTATCCGAATGCAACGTGCAACCGGAAGCTCCGGCGGATGTCGAACCGATCTGCTGCGGGATAGACACGCTCGTCGCGACCCGCTGAGCCGGTCAG
>CAYWDQ010000127.1:0-9202 GCA_964457065.1 uncultured Acidimicrobiaceae bacterium
GTGACGTGACGATCCTGTTCGCGCTGGTGGCGGCGTTGTGCAACGCCCTCAACCTCGTCATGCAGCACATCGCCAGCACGGGCGACCCCGGCCACTCCAAGGGGTGGCGCTTCGTCCGCTACCTGGTGTCCAACCCGCTCTGGTTGCTCGGCTGGATCGCCCTGGCCGGGGCTTTCGTCTTCCAGGCCCTGGCGCTGCACAACGGCCAGATGTCGGTCGTGCAGCCTCTGCTGGTCACCGAGCTGGTCTTCGCGCTGGTGCTGCGCCGGCTGTGGATCCACCAGCAGATCCGTGCGATCACCTGGTGGGCGGCCGCGCTGACCTGCGGGTCGCTCGCGCTGTTCGTGGCCATGTCCGAGCCCACGGGTGGGAACGCCGTCCCGACGAGCTCCGCCTGGATCGCCGCCACCGTGGCCACCGCCGGCGCAGCGGGGCTCCTCGCTCTGCTCGGCAGCCGCGGCTCCCCCGTCCGGCGTGCCGCGCTCCTGGGCGCCGCGACCTCCATCCTGTGGGCCCTCGTCGCCACGTTCATCAAGGCGACCACGGACACGCTCACGCAATTCGGTGTGGCCGGGATGTTCACGCACTGGCCCGTCTACGCGCTGGCGGTGGCCGGCCTCGCGGCGGAGCTGCTGAACCAGGCCGCGCTGCACGTCGGGCCGCTCAGTGTGTCCCAGCCCCTGCTCGTCGTCGTCGACCCGATCGTGAGCATCGCGCTGAGCGTCTGGGTCTTCGCCGAGATGTTCACCGACGACCCGCTCCGGCTCGGGCTGAGTGCCGCGGCCTTCGCGGCCATGTGCCTGGCGGCGGCCGTGCTGGCGCGTACGGCGCCGGCGACGATGGAGCGGGACCCGGCCTACATCTCCCCTTCCGGGAAGAAGTGAGGCCAGTTGGTCTGCATGGAGGCCCCGTCGGCGATGATCGTGGCGCCGCACACGTAGCGCGCCGCGGGGGAGCACAGGAAGAGGACGATGGCGGCCATCTCGTCGACGGTGCCCATGCGGACGGTCGTCCCCCTGGCCACCAGCTCGTCGGTGAAGCCCGCCTCGGTGCGCCCGACGGTGGCCAGCTCCGAGGTGACCATGCCCGGCGTCGAGAAGACCCCCGGGGCGAAGGCGTTGATGGTGACGCCACGGCGCATCAGGTAGGGCGCCAGCGTCTTGACCATGTTGACCACGCCGGCGCGGGCGGCGCCCGAGTGCACGAACATCGGCGCCCCCCGCTCGAACGAGAAGGTGTGCACCACGTTCACGATGGCGCCCGAGCCCGCGTCGGCCATCGGCCCCATGAAGCGGCTCGTCATGTTCCAGGTGCCGTTCAGGTTCAGGTCCACCACGGCCCGCCACCCGTTGTCGGAGATCGTGCTGGGCAGACCCGGGAACTGTCCGCCCGCGTTGTTCACCAGGAAGTCGACGCGGCCGAAGCGGTCGTAGACTTCGTCGCGCAGTGCGTCGACCTGTGCGGGCTCACGGATGTTGGTCGGCACCGCGACGCAGCTGCCCCCGCTCGCCGCGATGGAAGCGGCCACCTCGTCGAGGCGCGCCGCCGTCCGCCCCGCGATCACGGCGTGACCACCCAGGCGGGCGAAGGCGTGGGCGACCTCGCGTCCGAGCCCGGTGCCCCCGCCGGTGACCACGGCCACCGTGCCCTCGAACAGGCCCTCCGAGAACGCGGCCACCCCCGGGCCCGCTTCCCAGATCACCGCGGGCTCACCCGGCGAAATCCCAGCTCTCGCCCTTCTCGTAGTGGTGGAGGACGTTCTTGGCGATGAGGATGCGGTGCACCTCGTCGGGCCCGTCGGCCAGGCGCAGCGTGCGCGCCCCCAGGTACATCTGGGCCAGCGGCAGGTCGTTGGTGACCCCGGCGGCGCCCCAGACCTGAATGGCACGGTCCACGACGCGGCTGTAGGCGGCCGGGACGAACACCTTGATGGCGCTGATCTCCGTGCGGGCCTGGGGATCACCCTTGTCCACCTTCTCGGCGGCGTGGATCGTCATCAGCCGTGCCGCCTGCAGGTCCATGTAGCTGTCGGCCACGAAGCCCTGCATGAACTGCTTGTCCCTCAGCAGGCCGCCGTGGACCTCTCGGGTCAGCATGCGCTCGACCATCAGGTCGAAGGCGCGCCACATCTGCCCGACCGAGTTCATGCAGTGGAAGATCCGCCCCGCGCCGAGGCGGTCCTGCGCGGCCCGGTGGCCGTCACCGACCTGCCCGAGCAGGTTGTCGAGCGGCACCCGGACGTTGTCGTAGCGCACCTCGCAGTGGTCCGACTTCGGGCTGCCCCAGATCCCGATGCCGCGCTCGATGATCACCCCCGGGTTCGACGTGGGCACGATGATCTGGGCCATCCGTCCGGGGCCCTCCTCGTCCTTGGACTCCTTGACCCGGCACATCACGATGAAGAAGTCCGCCGCCAACCCGTTGGACGTGAACCACTTGTGCCCGTTGATCAGCCACTCGTCGCCCTCGCGGATGGCGGTGGTCTGAATGGAGCGCGGGTCCGAGCCCGCGTTCTCCGGCTCGGTCATGGAGAAGCCCGACTGCATCGTCCCCTCGACGAGGGGGAGCAGCCACTTCTTCTTCTGCTCCTCGGTGCCGTACTTGACCAGGATGGTCTGGTTGCCCGAGTTCGGCGCCACCACGCCGAAGAGCGACGCTGCCCCCACCGCGTAGGCCAGGATCTCGTTCATGTACGCGTGAGCCATGAAGTCGATGCCCATGCCGCCGTACTCGGGGGGCAGGTGGGGTGCCCACAGCCCCTCGGCCTTCACCTTCGCCTGGATCTCGGCGCGCAGCGCCTTGGCTTCGGCCCGCTCGGCCTCGGTGACGTCGCTGCCCCGTGCGTGCCAGAGCAGGGACTCGTTGGGCAGGATCCTCTCGTTGACGATGCGGGCGGTGCGCAGCCGGATGTCGTTGATGTCGTCGCTGAGCCCGGCAATGGGCGTCACGGTGATGGGCATTGGTCGATCCCCCTGTGGGTCTGCGTCGTCTCCTGACCCGAACCTTACGCAGAATCGTCGGTCGGTCCCGTGCCGGCCACCCAGCGGCCGGTGAGCGCGCGCTCGTAGCGCCCGCGCCCGACGAAGCTGATCGCCCAGCGGGTCAGCGCGCCGAACCGGTTCTTGAAGCCGGTGAGGAAGGTGACGTGCACCACCAGCCAGAGGACCCACCCGACGAGCCCTCCGACCCGCAGCGGCCCGATCTTGGCCACCGCCCGGAAGCGGGAGATGACGGCCAGGGTGCCCAGGTCGTGGTAGCGGAACGGCTTGGCGGGCTCGCCCTTCAGGCGGCGCACGATCGTGTGCGCCGCGTGCGCCCCCGACTGCATGGCCACCTCGGCCACCCCGGGCAGGTCGTCGAGCGCCATGAGGTCGCCCACGACGAAGACCTCGGGGTACCGGGGGAGCGAGCAGTCCGCCGCCACCGCGACCCGGCCGGCCTTGTCGAGCTCGGCCCCGGCGGCTTCGGCGAGGTCCGTCCCCAGCCCCGAGGCGCGGGTCCCGGCCGCCCACACCTTGGTGGCGGCCGGGATCCACTCGGTCGTGCCGTCCTGCTTCGTGACCTCGACGCCCTCGTCGTCCATGTCGGTCACCATGGCGCCCAGGTGGATCTCGACGCCCATGCGGGTCAGGTCGCGCGCCGTGAGCCGGGACAGGCGCCGGCCCATGGTCCCGACCAGCCGCTCGGTCCCCTCCACCAGCACGACCCGGGTGTCGTGGGGGTTGATCATCCGGTAGTTGCGCCGGAGTGCCCGCCGCGAGAGCTCCTTCAGCTGGCCAGCCATCTCGACGCCGGTCGGACCCCCGCCCACGACCACGAAGGTCATCAGCCGGCGGCGTGCCACGTCGTCGGCCTCGGCCTCGGCCAGCTCGAAGGCGCCGAAGATCTGGCCGCGCAGGACCAGGGCGTCGTCGAGCGACTTCATGCCCGACGCGGCGGCACGGAATTCGTCGTGCCCGAAGTACGAGGTGGCTGCGCCGCCGGCGACGATCAGGCTGTCGTAGCCGATGGCCAGGCTCTTCCCGAACTCGTCGACGTGGACGACGCGGGCGTCGATGTCGACGCGCTCCACCTCGCCCAGCACGACGCGCAGCGACGGGTAGTTGCGGAAGATGTCGCGGATCGCGGGCGCGATCTGGCCCTCCGACAGGATGCCGGTGGCCACCTGGTAGAGCAGGGGTTGGAAGAGATGGTGGTTCGTGCGGTCTATGAGCGTCACGCGGACCGGCTCGCGCTTGAGCGCCCGAGCCGCGAAGAGCCCGCCGAAGCCGCACCCGATGATCACGACGTGGTGCGGACGGCCCGTCTCGCCCGGCGTCGTCACAGGCCCTTCTGCAGGACGATCTGGACGTAGTGCGCGAGTGGCATGTCCCGCGCCTCCTCCGGGGTGAACCACCCGACGGCGTCGGTCGTGCCGCCGACCTCGGGCCGCAGGGTGCCCTCCCACGAGTCCACGCGGTACACGAGGCGGATGGTGTGGAGGCTCACCCCGTCGGGGAGTGTGCGCACGTCGGAGAGGACGTCGAGGAGCGGGCCGACGGCGATCGTCAGCCCGGACTCCTCCTCCACTTCGCGGTGCAGCGAGTCGGGCGGGCCCTCACCGTGCTTGACGCCGCCTCCCGGGAGGAACCAGCGACCGCGCAGCGTGAGTGAGGGTGCGGCGCGGGCCAGCAGCAGGCGCCCCTCGGGGTCGCGGGCCACGCCGTAGGCGGCAATCCGCTGGCGCTTGCTGGCGTTAGGCACTGGGTGAAAGCTTGTCGGCTCCCGGGCCCCCCGCCAACTCCGGCGGAAAGTACCCTGGCCGCGGCCGTCGGTGACCGCACCGGAGGCCGGACCGAAAGGGGTGCGCACATGGACACGGCGGCCGATTTGGAGGCCATTCGCCGCCTCAAGTACGCGTACTTCCGTACGCTCGACCTGAAGCAGTTCGAGGACCTCGGCACGCTGCTGACCGAGGACGCCACCGCCTCCTACGAGGACGGCAAGACGGTGCTCGAGGGGCGGGCGGCCATCGTGTCCTGGCTGGCGGCGGTCCTGGGCGACCCCGGCATGGTCACCGAGCACCACGGTCATCACCCCGAGATCACCTTCACCTCGGACACGTCGGCCGAGGGGGTCTGGTACCTGCAGGACCGCGTGATCATCCCGGCCGCCGACCTCGAGATCGACGGGACCGCGTTCTACACCGACGAGTACCGGAGGACGGGCGATGGGTGGCGCATCGCACACACCGGGTATACCCGTGTCTTCGAGGAGCAGCGCACGCACTCCACCTTCGAGGTGCGCTCGTTCAGCTCGAGGTTCGGCCGGACCGGCTGAGTCGGCCCCCTCAGGCCTCCGCCCGGCTGGCCGGGCTGAGGGTGAATCCGGGGTCGAACAAGGTGGAGGGCGCCAGCGCCTTCTCTATCGCGTCGACGAAATCGGGCTCGAGCACCACGTCGAGGGCCTTCACGTTCTCGGCGATCTGCTCCGGCCGGCTCGCGCCGACGATGGCGCTGCTCACGTTCTGGTTCTGGAGCACCCAGGCGAGGGCCACCGACGCCGGCGTGTAGCCCGCCTCCCGGCAGAGCGCGGCGTAGTCCTGCACCGGCTCGAGGACCTCGTCGCGCAGGAGCCAGCTCATCTCCCCGCCCTCGGGCCCGGTCGCCCGCGTGCCCTGGGGCGGTGTCACACCGGGGAGGTACTTGCCGGTCAGGATGCCCTGGGCGAGCGGCGACCACACGATCTGGCCCACGCCCTCCCTCTGGCACAGCGGGACGACCTCGGCCTCGATCACCCGCCAGATCAGGGAGTACTGCGGTTGGTTGGACACGATGCGGTCGAAGCCCATGTCGTCGGCCAGGCGGAGCGCGTCCTCTATCTGCTCTGCCGTCCACTCGGACACGCCCACGTAGTGGACCTTGCCCTGGCGCACGAGGTCGTCGAAGGCGCGCAGCGTCTCCTCGAGCGGGGCCTCGTAGTCGTAGCGGTGGGCCTGGAGCAGGTCCACGTGGTCGGTCTGGAGACGCTCGAGCGAGGCGTGCAGCGATTCGGTGATGTGCTTGCGCGACAGGCCGCGGTCGTTGGGGTTGGGACCGGTCGGCCAGTAGACCTTGGTGAAGATCTCGATGGATTCCCGGCGCACGCCCTTGAGGGCCCGCCCCAGCACCGCTTCGGCCGCACCCATGGCGTAGACGTCCGCCGTGTCGAAGGTGGTGATGCCGGCGTCGAGCGCGGCCCGCACGCACGCCACCGCGGCGGCCTCCTCCACCTGGCTGCCGTGGGTGATCCAGTTCCCGTAGGAGAGCGCGGAGACTTCCATGCCCGAGCGGCCGAGGTGGCGGTAGTCCATGCACCGGAGCGTAACCGGGTGCCCGTACGCTCGTCGGGTGGCCGGACCGGAGGTGCTGCACGTGCGCCGGGGGCTCGACGTGCCCCTGTCGGAGGTCACGTGGCGCGCCACGACGTCGGGGGGCCCCGGCGGGCAGCACGCCAACCGCACGCTCAGCCGGGTCGAGGTGCAGTTCGACGTCGCCGCCTCGGCCGTGCTCGGCCCGCGTCAGCGGGCCCGGCTGCTGCAGCGCCTCGGACCGGTGGTGCGGGCCAGCGCCTCGGAGTCCCGGTCCCAGGCACGCAACCGCCAGCTGGCGCTCGACCGGTTGGCGGCCAAATTGGGCGAGGGGCTGCGCGACGAGCCCACCCGCCGCCCCACCCGGCCCACGAAGAGCTCGCAGGTGCGCCGGGTGGAGGAGAAGCGCCGTCGCTCCCGGACCAAGCAGGCGCGCCGTCGGCCGGGCGAGGACGACTGACTGCGCTCAGTCGGCGAACTCGAAACCCTCGAGCGCCGCTCCCAGCCCCGAGTCGAGTCGGGCCAGCAGCTCGGCGTCCTCGTCGGCCCGCGGGCCGCGCAGGGCGGTGAGGGCGGCGTAGCCCTGGGCCACCAGCGTGGCGTCCTCGGCTCCCGCGTCGGCCAGGCCGAGGTCGCTGGAGTGGGGGAACGGAGATCCCACGGTCAGGACGATCTGTCCCTTCTCCTCCGGCTCACCCTCCATGATGGAGCGCGCCGCCTCGGCCGCCGCAGGGCCCTCGATCTCCTCTCGGTTCGGGGCCTCCCAGGACCCCGAGCCGCGGGCGGACTTGATCAGGCCCGCCCCGCTCACCCGGGCCCAGCGGACGCCGCGGACCTCGGCCGGTGGCAGGTGCGGCACGTTGAGGTTCAGCACCGTGCGGGGCGGGGCGCCGGCCAGGAGCGGGATGAGCGCCACGGCCAGGTCCGCCGCCGACTCCCACGGATCGGGCTCCACGCCCACCCGCAACGAGACCGCCAGGGCGCTGATGCCGAGCTGGCTCGCGGTCAGGGCGGCGCCGACCGTGCCCGAGTGGAGCACCGACCGCCCGACGTTCACGCCGTGGTTGATGCCGGAGAGCACGAGGTCGGGCTTGGGCCCGACCGCGCCGAGCGCACCGGCGATCACCGAGAGGGCCGGGGAGGCGTCGAGCCCGTATGCCTCCACGGCCTCGGCACCTTCGACGAAGGCACGCTGGTAGCCGATGGTCGTCCGGTCGCTCACGGAGCCGACGGCGGCCGATGCGCCGCTGTAGTTGGAGCTGGGCGCCACGACGATGATCTCGTGCGGGAGACCCGGCCCGTCGGTGCCCGCCCGTTCTGCCCACCCGACCAATGCCCTCGTCAGCGCAGCGAGCCCCGGGGCTCCCACCCCATCGTCGTTGGTGACGAGAATCCTCACGTGCACCCACCCTACCGGCCGGCGGTGCGGACCGTCGGTGCCCGTCACCGGACGGTCGTGCGGCGGACACCGGGACGTCACGGGCCGTCCGCACGAGCCCCTCACCCATGCCGAGGCCCTGGTCTGCTTCAATTCACTCGCAATGACGGCCCGAACGCCCAGGATCTCCGTCGCCTCGCCCACCGGCCAGCAGTGGCGGATCGGGCACGGGCGCCAGGAGATCGTCGTCTGCGAGGTCGGTGCCACCCTGCGCACGTACTCGGTCGGCGCACACCCCGTGATCGACGGCTTCGGCCCCGACGAGTGGTCCCACTCGGGCCGTGGTCAGGTGCTCGCCCCCTGGCCCAACCGCCTGGCCGACGGCCGCTACGAGTTCAACGGAGTGCGCGCCCAGGCTGCCCTCGACGAGCCGGAGCGCCGCAACGCCATCCACGGCCTCGTCCGCTGGCTGCCCTGGACGCTCCAGACGCGCCACCAGAACCAGCTCTCACTGCGCCTGCAGCTCCATCCCTCGCCCGGCTATCCGTTCTCCCTGCTCCTCGAGATCGAGTACCACGTGGGCCGGGAGGGCCTGACGGTGACGACGAAGGCCCAGTCGCTCGACGAGGGCTCGATCCCCTTCGGCCTCGGCTTCCATCCGTACCTCACCGCGGGACCCGAGACCGTCGACGGGGCGATCCTGCACGTGCCCGCGCACCACACCCTCGAGCTCGACGACCGTGGCCTGCCGACCGGCGTGCTCACCCCCGTCGAGGGCTCCGAGCGCGACTTCACGACCTCGCGCTTCGTGGGGCCCGCCGTGCTCGACACCGCCTTCACCTCCCTTGAGCGCGACGCCGACGGGAGGGCCCGGGCCAGCCTCGATGCCCCCGGCGGTGTCACCGGGGCCACGCTGTGGGTCGACCCCGGCTTCCCGTATCTCATGGTGTACACCGGCGACACCCTGCCCGAGGTGACACGCCGCCGCCGGGCGGTGGCCCTCGAGCCGATGACCTGCCCCCCCAACGCGCTGCGCACGGGCACGGACGTCATCGACCTCCAACCGGGGCAGGAGTGGACGGCCCGCTGGGGGATCGTTCCCCGGTGACGGCGCGGGCGACGGGCGGTGCGCCACTCGACGGTCACGTGGTCGCGGTGACGGGCTCGTCGAGCGGGATCGGCGCCGCCACGGCGCGTGCCTTCGCCGCGGTGGGGGCCTCCGTGCTCGTCAACTCGGCGCGCTCGGTCGCCGAGGGCGAGGCGGTCGCCGCCTCGTTGCCGGACGCGCTGTACGTGCAGGGCGACATCACGGACCCGGCGTTCCCGGACCGGCTGGTGGCGGCGGCCCGCGAGCGCTGGGGGCGCCTCGACACCCTCGTGAACAACGCGGGCACCACCGCCGTGATCCCGCACCACGACCTGGCGGCGGCATCGGTCGACGTGTGGCGGCGCATCTTCGAGGTCAACGTCTTCGGCACGTGGGCCATGACGGTGGC
>CAYWDQ010000128.1:0-9062 GCA_964457065.1 uncultured Acidimicrobiaceae bacterium
CCAGGAGCACCACGGCGATCTTGGCCATGAGCACCGCCTTCCAGGCCGAGTCCTGGGCGGAGTAGTGGACCGCCGTGATGTTCCAGACGCCGGTCACGAGCAGGACGGCGTAGGCCGGCCAGGCCATGCGGGCGAAGGCCCGCGCCAGGGTCTTGGGGGCGTCGCCCCCCAGCCCGCGGGCGGGGCCGACGAGGCCGGTCATCACGATCTGCCCCCCCACCCAGACCGTGGCGGCGAGGACGTGGAGGGTGAGGCGGATGGTGTCGACCCCGGAGGCGAGCACCGGGCTACTTCCCCTGCCAGCGGGCCGGGCGCTTCTCCGCGAAGGCCACGGGGCCCTCCATGGCGTCGGCCGAGGAGAAGACGACGCGGACCGCGTCGGCGTTGATGGCCCAGCCGTCGGACTCGGGCACCTCGGCGGCGCGCTTCATCACGCTCTTCGAGTAGCGCACGGCCAGCGGCGCGTTGGCGGCGATCCGCTCGGCCAGCGCGACCGCCTCGGCCAGCAGCGCCTCGCGGGGCACGACCTTGTTGACGAGGCCGAGCGCGTAGGCCCGCTCGGCGTCGATGGCGTCACCGGTCATGGCGAGCTCGAGCGCCACGGCCATGGGCAGCCGCTTGGGCATCCGGATCAACCCGCCGGCGCCGGCGATCAGCCCGCGCTTGGCCTCGGGGATCCCGAAGGTGGCGTGGTCGGCCGCCACCACGAGATCGCAGGAGAGCATGATCTCGAAGCCGCCCGCCAGAGCGGAGCCGTTCACCGCGGCGATGAGCGGCTTGGGGAAGTCGCGCTGGGTGAGGCCGCCGAAGCCGCCGCTCGCGCCCATGATGTCGCCGCCCTCGCCGCTGCTGAAGGCCTTGAGGTCCATGCCGGCGCTGAACGCCTTGTCGCCGCTCCCGGTGATGACGACCACCCAGCAGTCGGGGTCCTCGGCGAGCTCGTCCATGAAGGCGGCCATGGCCTGGCTGACGGCGCCGTTGATGGCGTTGCGGGCCTCGGGCCGGTTGATGGTGAGGATCTCCACGTTGCCGCGGCGTTCCCGCAGCACTTCGTCAGCCATGGTGCTCCCTTCGCTGGTGCCCCCGCCGTCGGTCGGCGCCCGTGCGCCGCCGAGGCTACCGGCGCCGGTCAGGGGAGGGGAATCTCGGGCGGGCCGTCGCTCTCGGGAGCCGGACGTGTCGTCAGGCGCGAGTCGAGGGCCGCCGCCTCGAGCTGCACCCGCCTGGTGTAGAGCGCGGTGAAGGCGAAGAGGCCGCCGATGACGCTGGCCGTGATGAAGGGCGAGATGGCGAGGAACGTCCCCGTGGGCACGACGTCGGCGAGGGTCAGGCGGCACGACGCCTCGACGATGAGGCCGATGCCCCACACCACCGAGAGGACACGGAACGTGTGGCGCCCGACCGGCAGCTCGTGCAGCCGGTCGAAGGCGGACACCTTGTCGGGGTCGTTCCCGGCGGAGAGGTAGCGGCCCACGTAGAACAGCGCGGGGCGGTCGTGGGTGAAGAGGGTGACGATGCACGCGACGCCGAAGAGAGCGGTGAAGAAGGCGTCCCGGACCTTCAGCACGTACGCGTTGCCGCCCAGGAGCGTCGAGCTGACGACGCCGACGACGAAGCCGAGGAGCACCACGGCGCCGACGACGTCGACCGTGCGCCGGCGGATGCCCTGCAGGAGGATCCAGGCCACCGAGAACCCGCCGGCGACGATGAGGGCCGTGGCGTCGGCGCCGACGTGGGGGCGGACCACGAAGTAGACGCCGATCGGCACGGCGGCGCCGAAGACCAGGCTGGGCAGGTGCTCGCGGAGGGAGGGGATCCCGGGTTGCCACGCCAGGCCGGGCGGCGGGGGCGCCTCGCCGCCGCCCCCCGGTGCCTCGGGCTCCATCGACCAAGCGTACCGCCGCCCGTTCTGCGATCTGCCGCGTAGGATCGTCGGGTGACGTTCGTGGCCCACGTCGTGGAATTCCTCCTCATCGCCGGGCTCGTGGCCGCGCTCGGGCTCGCCGCGGCCTTCCTGGTGGCGCGCAGCTATGTGCGCCGGCACTGGCGCCTGGTGAGGGGTCACGTGGCGACGCGCGGCGTCCTGGCCACGTTCGCCGTGCTGTCGGCGGGCCGGGAGCGCTACGGGACGCGGGCCACGCCGGAGGAGCTCAGCCGGGGCACGGCGGCCCGGGTGCGCCGCCGCATGTGGGTCGCGGTCGAGGATGCCGAGGTCGCCGTCGCCCACGCCGAGTCCTGTGACGCCCCGGTGGCCGAGCTGCCGTCGGTGTGCCGCTCCCTGCGCTCGGTGGCCGGGGAGCTCGATGGGCTGCTGCGTCTCGAGCACCGCTTGCCGCGCGGCACGGAACGGGCCGACGCGGTTCGGCACCAGGTGGCCGAGGTGATCGGGGCGGCGAGGGACGTCCAGGCGGCCGCGCTGCGGGCGGGGAGCGACGCCACCGAGCCGCAGGTGCGCTCCATGGTGCGCCAGGCGCGCGACGAGGTCGACATCGTGTCGGCCGCGCTGTCGCGCATGCGTTCGATCGCGCAGCCCCGTTGAGGTCGCCGTCGGGATGAACCTGCTCGGCGAGGGCTTCGCCGCCGGCGTGGCGACGTCGGGCTACCAGATCGAGGGCGGCTTCAACGGCGAGGGGGAGCCCCACAACAACTGGTCCGGCTGGGAGGCCACCGGCCGGGCGGCGCGCTCGGGCCTGGCGTGCGACTTCTGGCGGCGTCCCGCCGAGGCGCTGGACCGGGCCGCCGCCATCGGCTGCAACGCGTTCCGGCTCTCGGTGGAGTGGGCCCGCCTGGAGCCCCGTCCCGGGGCGTTCGACGACGTCGCGCTGGAGCGCTACGCCGAGATCCTCGCCATGTGCGCGGCGCGGGGCCTCGAGCCCATGGTGACGCTGCACCACTTCACCCACCCGTGGTGGTTGGGCGAGGAGTTCTGGCTGCGCCCGGGTTCCCCCGACGTCTTCGCCCGCCACGTCGCCCGCGTCGTCCCGGCGCTCGCCCCCCATTGCCACCGTTGGGTGACGGTCAACGAGCCGAACATCGTGATGCTCATGGGCTGGATCGAGGGCGCCTGCCCGCCCGGCCGGCGCATGGCGCTCTCCGACGCATTCTGCGTCCTCGACAACCTGCTCACCGCCCACGTGCTGGCCGCCGACGCCGTGACGGGCGTGCAGCGCCACGCCGAGGTGACCCTCAACACCAGCTCGTCGTCGGTCTACGAGCTCGACCGGATGCTGCTCGACCTGCTCTCTCTGCGCGAGGCCGGTGTCGACCCGAGCGACGTCGACCGCTACGTGGACGAGCGCCGGGCGGTCCACGACGCCGCGTTCCCGCCGCGCCACGCCGGTGAGGCGGCCCTGCGCCGGTTCTTCGCCGCCGTGACGCCCTACGGCTCGGAGCATGCGCCCGGGTGGGGCGCCACCTGGGCGCGCCTGCGCGGCGTCACGCGCCGCGCCGCGCCACGCCGCGCGGTGGCAGCGGCGCATGCGTCGTCGCGGCCCCGCGCCCTCGACGCCGTCGGCTTCGACTGGTACGACCCCGTGGCCAGCCACGCCATCCGGGTCCCGGGGCGGCGCCGGGCCGACGGGGGGCGCGACTGGTCCTTCGGGCGGGCGCTCTGGGACACCGAATCGCATCCCGCCGGCCTGCGGTCCTGGTGTGCCACCGAGTCCGCCCTGCGTCCCGGCCTCCCGCTGTGGGTGGTGGAGAACGGCATGGCGACCCAGGTGCGCGACGGGCGGCCCAGGCCCCGGGAGGACGGCATGGACCGACCCCGCTACGTGCGCGAGCACCTGGGGGCCGTGGCCGACGCGGTGGCCGCCGGGGTGCCCGTGCGCGCCTACCTCCACTGGTCGCTGGTCGACAACTACGAGTGGGGCACCTACGAGCCGCGTCTCGGCCTCTTCGGCCTGGACCGCAGCGATCCGACGACGGTGCGCTGGATGGACACCGACGCCCAGGGGGACGACGCCGCCGGGGAGTTCGCCCGGGTGCTCGCCGGACTGCGCGCCGGGGACCGCTCGGTCCTCGACCCTCCGGCCTGATCGGGTCGGTCAGCCGACCGCGTCGCTCCCGGGTGCGGCGGGCTCCGAGGGCCCCTCGATCTCGCGCTTCTCCCTGCGGCGGTGGCGCACCACGAGCAGCACGATGACGACGGCGATGAGGGCCAGCAGGATGTCGGACGCGATCCCGGTCGCCTTCTCGACCCGCTCCCCCACGAAGTAGCCGAGGAGGACGTAGAGGAACCCCCAACAGATGCCGCCCAGCGCATTGGCGGGCAGGAAGATGCGGTAGCGCATCTTGGACATGCCGGCCAGCCCCGGGACGACGGCGCGCAGGAAGGCGGAGAAGCGGCCCACGAACACGGCGAGTGCACCGCGGCGGCTCAGCTGGTCCAGCGCCGTGTCGACACCCTTCTGGCGCTTGCGCAGGGGCCCGACCCGCAGGAGCTGGCTGCCCCAGCGATCACCGATGGCGTAGCCCGCCGAGTCGCCCACGATGGCGCACGCGACCACGACGGCGAGGATGCCGCCCAGGCTCACGCCGCCCTTGGAGGCCAGCACGCCGCCCAGGATCGCCGCCGTCTCACCCGGGAACACGAAGCCGAGCATCACCGAGTCCTCGGCGAAGACGAGCACGCCGATCAGCAGGTAGGCCTGCCATCCGTGCAGGGAGAGCAGCGGCTCGAGCAGACGGCTGATCACGGTGCGCCCTCGGCCGGGTCCGGGCGGGCTGCGCCGGGGGCCGCCCGCACGGCGATGCTCAGTTGACGGCGCGCAGGGTGAACTCGCGTGGGGTGAGCTGGCGCCAGCGGCTCTCCGACCCGGCGACGAACTCGCGGCCCGGGGCGAGGTGGGTCAGGATGTCGGTCTGGCCCTGGGGGCGGGCCAGCATCCAGCTGTGGCCCCCGGGCACCCACAGCACGGGCGCGCGGGCCACGGAGGCGAACTCCAGCGCGGTGTGGCCGGGCGTGATGCGGTCGAAGCAGCCCCATTCGTTGAGGATGGGGATCTGCTGGGCCACCAGGTGGCGCACCTCGCTCCGCTGGTCGACCGACATGAGCATGCTGCCCACGGGCATGGTCTGGGTCATGGTGCGGATGTTCTGTCGCATGTCGGGCAGCACGGCGCGCACCGTCGAGTACATGCGGCCGATGAAGAGGTCGGGCAGGTCGAGGAAGACGGCGGCGATCATGTCCACCATCGGCGCGACGTCGGGGACCATCGGCGCCAGCAGGGTCGAGATGAGACCGTGGCGCTCCTTCCAGGCGGGGGTGCTCACGCCGTCGCGGTAGATCACCCCGAGGGTGCGGCGCGGATGGTCGTGGGCGAACTGCACCGCCACGGCACCACCCATGGAGTGGCCGAGCAGGACCGCCGGCCCGGCGTCGACCTTGTGCATGATCGCCATGATCTGGTTGGCGAGGCTCTCCAGGGAGACGTCCTGCCACTCGAGCGGGTCGCTCCCGCCGAAGCCGGGCAGGCTCGGGTTGATGACCCGCCAGCCCAGCTGCTCGGCCAGCCGGGCGCTCTCGCGCCAGTACATGCCGCCCCCGGCGAAATAGCCGTGGATGTTGACGGCCCAGATGGGCGGGGACCCCGGGCCGTCGGGCCCGTAGGCGTCGACGTTGTCCGACACGGCGAAGCGGAGGCGCCGGCCCTCCACCATCATCGAGCTGGGGACCATCCGGATGGTCGGGGTCTTGCGGATCTTGCGGGCGAACTGGTCGCGCACCACCCCGAGCCCGTGGGCGGCGTGACCGGCGTCGACGAGCTGAACGGGTGAGGGGCCGTCGGACGGCGCCACGATGGCGCCGGCGATCTGCAGGGCGTCTTCGGGTTGCGGCGTCTCCTTCGACTCCTTCGACCTGAAAAACCGAACCGCCATGCGACACTCCAGTCCGGCGCCCACGTGGCGCTCCGCTCACCTAACCCCGGAAACCACCCGGGGCCTCGAACCCACGGTATCCGACGCCGGCCGCAGCCCTGGCAACACCCCGTGTCCGGCAACGCACGTGCACCGGGTCGTCGGGGCTGCGACGATGGGTGGATGCGCGCTGACATCGTGATCCGGGGAGGCACCGTGGTGGACGGGACGGGGGCGGTCGGCGAGCCCGCGGACGTCGCCGTGACCGGCGGCCGGATCACCGGCGTCGGGACGGGCCTCGAGGGGCGACGAGTGCTCGACGCGGAGGGCCAGGTCGTCGCCCCGGGCTTCATCGACATCCACACCCACTACGACGCCCAGGTGTTCTGGGACCCCGACCTGACGCCGTCCTCCTCGCACGGCGTGACGACCGTGGTCGCGGGCAACTGCGGGTTCTCCATCGCCCCCATCCGCCCGGACGGCGTGGCACTGCTGGCGCGCACGCTCCAGCACGTCGAGGACATGAGCTTCGACACCCTCGCCGCCGGAGTGCCCTGGGGCGAGTTCGAGACGTTCCCGCAGTACCTGGACGCGGTGGCCGCACGCGGGACTGCGCTCAATTACGCGTGCTACGTCGGCCACACGGCCGTGCGGCTCTACGTCATGGGTGAGGACGCGTACGAGCGCGCCGCGACCGACGACGAGGTCGCCCTCATGCAGGCGGTGGTGGCCGATGCCATGGCCGGCGGCGCCGCGGGCTTCGCGTCGAGCGCCTCGCCGACACACAACGGCGATCGCGGCCGGCCGGTGCCGTCGCGGGTGGCCGACCTGGCCGAGTTGCGTGCCCTGCTCGAGCCGGTGAAGCAGAGCGGCCGCGGCGTGGTGGCGCTGCTCCCCGGTGGGGTGTTCTCGAACCAGGAGGTGTTCCGGCTCCAGCGCGAGGTGGGGCGCCCGTTCACCTGGACCGCTCTGCTCACGGTGAAGGGCTACCCGTACCACGAGAAGGTGATCGCCGAGCACGACGCCGCCTGGGCCGAGGGCGTGCAGGTCTGGCCCCAGGTGTCGTGCCGCCCGCTGGTGTTCCAGATGAACCTCTCCGAGCCCTTCACGCTCAACATGCGCCCCACGTTCGCCGCGCTCATGGGCAAGTCGAAGGCCGAGCGCCTGGCCGCCTACCGCGACCCGGCCTGGCGAGCGTCGGCCTGGGAGGACGTCAGCGGGAAGGCCGGCGGCTTCCCGCTCAACTGGGCGTCCATCTCGGTGGCCGAGTCTCGCTCGCACCCCGAGCTGGCCGACCACCCGGTGGCGGTCCTGGCCGAGGAGCGGGGCTGTACCCCGCTCGACGTCATGCTCGACGTCTCGCTCGACGACGACCTCGAGTCACGCTTCTGGTCGGTGCTGGCCAACGACGATCCCGACGCCATCGCGTGGCTGCTGCCGCGGGACAACGTGCTGCTCGGCCTGGCCGACTCGGGCGCCCACGTGTCGCAGCTCTGCGACGCCTGCTTCTCGACCGATCTGCTGGGGAACTGGGTGCGCGACCGGGGCGTGATGCCGCTGGAGCGGGCGATCCACAAGCTGACCGGCGAGCCCGCCGGCGTCTACGGCCTGTCGGATCGGGGGACGGTCGAGGTGGGCAAGGCGGCCGATCTGTGCGTCTTCGACCCCGCGACGGTCGCGCCGGGCCCGCTGCGCCGGGTGCGCGACTTCCCGGCCGACGGCGAGCGCCTCACCGCCGACGCGCCGGTCGGCATGACGCACACGCTGGTGAACGGGGTGCCCATCCGGGTCGACGGCGCGCGGGCCGAGGAGGGCTTTGCCGCCCGCCCGGGGGTCGTGCTGCGCGGCTGAGAGCGCCCTGGAGCCGGCCGCTCAGGTGACGTCACGGCGGAACGTGGTGAAGTAGCCGAGGGTGAGCGGGACCAGTCCCCACAGCAGCATGACCAGGCCGCCCTGCCACCAGGTCAAGAGCTGCAGCGCGTTGCGCCCGCCCCCGCCCCCGAAGCCCCGGGCGATGTCGCCCGCCAGCGCGGCGCCCGCCGCGTTGGGCAGCCAGTTCAGGTTGTAGTGGAAGATGGCCTTGGCTAGCGCCACCAGCAGCGCCTCGAGGATGAGCGTCCCCCCGATGGTGAGCAGGATGGCCGCCACCTGGTTCTTCACGAGGGTGCCGAAGCCGAGGCCGAACAGCCCCAGCAGGACGGCCGAGAGGAGGAGCCCGGGGACCACGGCGCCCACCTGGTCGGTCACCTGGGAGGTCACCCCGCCGAGGGCGGCGTTCCAGGGCAGCGCGACGGCGGCGACGGCGACCAGGGTGAGCAGCGCGATGAAGATGGACCACAGGGCGGTGACGCTCACCTTGGCCGCCAGCACCCGAGTGCGCACGGGCGTGAGCACGAGCGTCGTGGTGATGGTCTTGTGGCGGTACTCGCCGGTGACGCAGAGCACCCCGGCGATCGGAGCCAGGATCTCAATGGCGAAGTACCCCGCCCCGAGCAGCTCGCGCCGCTGGCGCAGCGTCTGGACGAAGTAGAAGGTGTGGCCCGGGAACCCGCCGGCGCCGGCGAGCACGCCGAGGATCACGAGGACGGTGAGGGGGAGGGCCAGGCCGAAGGTGACCCACACCCCGGGCATCGACCGCATCTTGACCAGCTCGGCCCGGATGGCGTTGATCATGCGTGCGCCGCCACGTCGCCGAAGCCGAGGCCGGCGGTGAGGGAGAGGAAGACCGACTCGAGGTCGGCGCCCTCCTGGGTCAGCTCGTAGAGGATGATCTGCTTCGACGCCAGGAGCGGCCCGACCTGCTCGGGCGTGACGCCGTCCATCGCCACCTCGTCGTGGCCGAGGCGGCGGAACGCGACATGGGCCTCGGTCAGCACGGCGCAGAGCCGGTCCGCCTCGGGCGTGCGGGCCCGCATCACCACGCCGGTCAGGTTGGAGGTGATCTGCTCGAGCGTGCCCTGCGCCTTGAGCTGGCCGAAGGACACGATGACGGCGTCGTCGATGGTCTGGGCCATCTCGGAGAGCAGGTGGGAGGACACCAGCACGGTGCGGCCCTCGCCGGCCAGGTAGCGCATGAAGTCGCGCAGCCACGCGATGCCCTGGGGGTCGAGGCCGTTGGCCGGCTCGTCGAGGATGAGGACGTCGGGATCGCCGATGAGCGCGGTGGCCAGTTCGAGCCGCTGGCGCATACCCATGGAGAAGCC
>CAYWDQ010000129.1:0-8920 GCA_964457065.1 uncultured Acidimicrobiaceae bacterium
GAGCGCCGCGTACTGCCCCGGCGCGAGGACCCCCGAGAACGGCACGCCCGAGATCGGTGCGAGGGCGAACAGCACGCCGGTCACGGCCTGGGGGCCGGCCAGGCCGAACCAGACCGGGTAGGCGAGCAGCGCCACGGTGACCCCCGACGCGAGGCCGAGGGCCGGGAGGTCGTGGCCCGCACGCACCCGCACCTGGCGCCAGCCGACCGCCATCACCACGACCAGGCCGGCGGCGGCGAACAGGAGGCACATCACCAGGACCTCCGGCGAAATCAGGAATTGGGCCACCAACAGGGCCGCCAGCATCAGCCCGTCCCGGCGCGCCGAGTGCTCCTGGCGGATGACGATCTCGTGCAGCGTCGTGAACAGCAGCGGTGGGATGACGAGGAACGTGACCGACACGTGCCCGAAGGCCAGCGACGTGACGATCGCCGACGAGTAGCCGTACACGAGGGCGGCAGGGATGGCGCCGGGCTTCCAGGTGACCAGAGGGCGCACGGCGGCGAAGCAGGCCCACGCGCTGAGCGCGGGAGCGAGGGTGAGTGCCACGTTGGTCGCGCTGACGGGTCCGAAGAGCCACGTCACCGGCGCCAGTACGACGCCGATGAGCGGCCCCGACGTGTTCGACAGCAGGTTGGCGCCGTCGGGGACGTTCACCACGCCGGAGAAGAACAGGCTGTGCAGGTGGACCATCGCCCAGGCGGGCCAGGCCATGAACCAGACCTCCTGCGCCGGGTCCCCGCACCCGCACGTCAGGGTGGACGAGGGATGGCCCGACCACACGTGCCACCAGAGCGCCACGGCGGGAACGGTGAACAGGGCGATGGCGGCGACGTGGAAGGCGAGCGCGCGCCCGGCCCGGCGGGCGCGGCTGTCGCGCCGCGACGGGGCCAGGTCGGGCCCGTCGGGAGCGTCGTCGGAGGCGTCGGGGCTGCTCGGGTCCGCCGGCGGCGGCGGCGTGTCGTGGGAGGGGTGCATCGACACGTCCATCCCGCTCGTCACCGCCGCCGAGCGTACTGCCGTGTCCTCCAGGATCCGGGGAGCGGACCCGCCCTGCCGCGTTCGTATGATCGTCGCCGTGCCAGCCGATCGCCGCTGCATCGTGGTCGGCGCCGGGATCCTCGGGCTCAGCGCCGCCTGGGCGTTGGGGCGGCGGGGGTGGGACGTCGTCGTCCTCGAGGCCGCCGGCTCCGCGGGTCACGGGCGCTCCGGCTCCAGGGGCGACGCCCGGATCTTCCGCCTGGGCTATCCCGACCCCCTCTACGTCGAGATGGCGCTGCGGGCCCGGAGCCTCTGGCAGGACCTCGAGCGCGCCGGCGGCAGCCGCCTGCTGCACGCCACGGGCCAGGTGACGCTCGGCGACGACGCCGCGCTCGACGCCATCGCCGCTGCGCTGAAGGCCTCGGGCGCACCGGCCGAGAGGCTCTCGGCGACCGAGGCGGCGGCGCGGTTCGGTGGGATCGCAGCCCGCAGCCCAGTCCTGTTCGAACCCGCGTCGGGCGTGCTGGCCGCCGACGAGTGCCTGCGGACGCTGTGCGAGACGGGGCGCTTCGACCTCCAGGTGGGCGCGGCGGCGTGCGCCGTGCGGGAGCGGCCCGGTGGTGCGGCGGTGACGACCGCGGCCGGGCGGGAGCACGCCGCCGACGTCGCGCTGGTGTGCGCCGGCCCGCGGTCACTGGCGCTGCTCGGTGAGACGCCGGCGGTCGCGGCCGCGCCGTCCCTCCCCCAGGTGGCCTACTTCGGCCCGGCGGCCGGCGCCGGATCCCGGGCCCCGCTGCCCGTCTTCATCGAGTGGGGGGACGACATGGTCTACGGGCTGCCCGTGCCCGGCGGCGGGCCGCATGCAGGCACCTACAAGGTGTCGCACCACACGCCCGGCACGGCCGTCGACGAGTTCGACCCCACCGACCCCGAGCCCTTCGCCGACGACCCCGGCCTCCTGGGGCTGCTGACCGGCGCCGTCACCCGTCTCCTCCCGGCCCTGGACCCCGTGCCGGTGGCGACCGAACGCTGCGTGTACGACAACTCGGCGGACACCGACTTCGTCCTCGACCGCGTGGGCCACGTGGTCGTCGGCTGCGGCACCAGCGGGCACGGGTTCAAATTCGGCCCTCTGCTCGGCGAGCTCCTGGCCGCCCTGGCCGACGGCACGGACCCGCCAGTCGACCTCGGCCGCTTCAGCCTGCTCCGGGACGCCGGCGGAGGAGCACCGTCCCGGTAGGTTCCGTCCCATGCCCCGCTACGTCGCGCTGCTCAGGAGCGTCAACGTCGCCGGTCACGGCCGTCTCGGCATGCAGGAGCTGCGCGCCGCCTTCGATGCGCTCGGCTACACGGGGGTGACGACGTACATCCAGACCGGCAACGTCCTTTTCTCGACGGGCTCCAGGAGCGAGGCGGCCATCGGGTCGGCCATTGAGCAACGGCTGGCGGAGGACTTCGGTGACTCGCCGGCGGTCATCCTGCGCACCGTGCCCGAGCTGCTGCGCATCGCCACCGCCAGCCCCTATGCCAAGGCGGGGGCCAACCCGTCCCGCCACCACGTCACCTTCCTCGCCACACCACCCTCGGAGGCGGCCCTCACCGCCCTGGCCCTCCCGGCGAGCGGCCGCGACGAGCTGGTCCTCGACGGTCGTGAGGCCTACGTCTACACGCCCGACGGCTACGCCGAGACGAAGTTCACCGGCAGCTTCCTGGAGCGCCGGCTCGGCGTGGTGAGCACGACGCGCAACTGGAACACGGTGACCAAGCTCGGCGAGCTGGCGGCACGGGCCACCTGAGCCGCGCGCAGGTCATCTGACATCGGCCGCCGGGGCGCTGGGCCCGGCGTGCGTCACATCGCGTAGACGCTGCGGATGACCTCGGAGATCGTCGTGGTGTCCAGGGTGACGAGGTTGAGGGCCTCTTCGCGCAGGGTGCGCATGCCCTGCTTCTGGGCCAGCCGGCGCAGCTCGTCCTGGGTGGCCCAGCCGACGATCAGCCTCTTGATCTCGGGGGTCATCTGGAGGAGCTCGTAGACGCCGATGCGGTCCAGGTAGCCGGTGTGCCCGCAGTAGTTGCACCCCGCGCCGTGGTAGAAGTCCGACTTGGGCGGCCCGCCGCTCTCCTCGTAGAAGGAGAGCTCCTCGAGGGTGGGCGTGTAGCGCTCCTTGCACGACGGGCAGATGCGGCGCACGAGGCGCTGGCCGACGATGGCGATGACCGACGAGGCGATGAGGAAGGACTCGATCCCCATGTCGAGGAAGCGGTGCAGGGCCGAGACCGCGTCGTTGCCGTGCAGGGATGAGAGCACGAAGTGGCCGGTGAGGGCGGACTGGACGGCGATGCGGGCCGTCTCGACGTCACGGATCTCACCGACGAGGATGACGTCGGGGTCCTGGCGCAGGATCGACTTCAACCCGTTGGCGAACGTCAGGCCCGCCTGCTCGTTGACCTGGATCTGGTTGATCTTCGGGAAGACGAACTCGACCGGGTCCTCGATCGTCATGACGTTGCGCGCCCGGTCGCTGACCTCGGTGAGGGTGGCGTAGAGCGTCGTGGTCTTGCCGCTGCCGGTCGGGCCGGCGCACAGGACCATCCCGAACGGGGCCCGGACGAGCTTGGAGTAGGTCTCGTGGGTGTCGGTGGGCATGCCGAGGTCGCCGAGGCGGAGCACGGACCGGTTCTTGTCCAGGATCCGCAGCACGCACTTCTCGCCCCAGATGGTGGCCACCGTCGCCACGCGGACGTCGGTGTCCTTCCCGTCGATCTCCTTGGTGAACTGGCCGTCCTGGGAGCGGCGCTTCTCGACGATGTTGATGCCCGCCAGGATCTTGATGCGGCTGATCAGTCCGATGCCCATGGTGACGGGGAGCTCGAGGACGTCCTTGAGGGCGCCGTCGATCCGGAAGCGGACGTAGATCACGTCCTGCGAGGGCTCGATGTGCACGTCGGAGGCCCGGTCGCGCACCGCCTGGATCAGGATGCTGTCGACGACCTGGACGACCGGGGCGTTCTCGCTGACCACGGTGGGCGTCTCGGCCTCGACGGGGCGCTTGTTGCGCGTCGTCTCGACCGCCTCGAAGACCTGCACGAGCTTGCCGACGCTGTCGATGGCCTGGTAGCTGCGGTCGATGGCCCACCGGATGTCGGTCATGGGGGCGAGCGAGAGGCGCACCGACATGCCGCTGGCGCCGGCCAGCTGGAATCGCAGATCGTCGCTCGGCTGGGCCACCGCGACGTGCAGCCCCTCCCCGTCGACCCGGATGGGGATGGCGAGGTTCTCGCGGGCGACCGCCTCGGGGATGAGGGCCAGCGCCTCGGTCTCGGGCGTGTCGCGACGGAGGTCGGTGACGGGCATGCCGAAGAAGTCGGCCAACGCCTCGACGAGACCGCGCTCGTCGAGGGCGCCCATGTCGACGAGCACCTCGCCGAGGCGCTTCCCGGAGCCGGTCTGCTGCTTCAGCGCGGTCGCGATCTGGGCGTCGGTCACGAGACCACGGGCGACGAGGACCTGCCCGAGCAGGCCCCGAGGCCGCCCGGACGGAGCACCGGTGTCCGGCGCGGGACCTACCGGTTCGGGTGGGAGGGACTCCCCCGACCCGGAGGGTCCACCCTCGGCGGCATCCTCGAGGACGAGGAGATCACCGTCGGGCACGGGAGCGCTGTTTCTCTGTCGAAGTTTCATGATGATCTCACTGACGTCGGGGGGGGCGGCACGAGTGCTCGTGCCCCAGCACCGCTACACCATCCATCGGCCGGGTTTCCGCAACACTTGAGCAACTGGGGCACGGTTCGGGGGCCGGCCGGCGCTCCGATCGGGCCCATCCACCCCGTAGGATCCGCCCCGTGGGCAGCATCGGCCGCTCCGAGGAGAACGGGCACCCCGACGGCCCCCCGGCGCCCGGTCACGCCGGGCCCGGCGCCCGGCCCACCCTCAACTCGGCCGTGCGGAGGCGCCGGGCCGACCGGGCCTTCTACATCAGGTTGGCGGGCGCCATCCGCCAGAACGAGCGGGCGCTCCGACGGTTGAAGCAATGACGTCCGACGCGCCCCTCAGACTCGGGCCCGACACCGTGCGTGCACTGGAGCTGGCCGACTTCCTCCTCATCGCCGAGGCCGTGCTCGAGGTCCCGGCCAAGCGGGTCGCCGAGGAATCGAGCCTCCACCTGGCCGACTCGGCGCTGCACGCGCCGCTGGCCACCTTCGGCGGCGAGGACTTCTACCCCGAGTTCGCCGTCAAGGCCGCGGTCCTGTGCGCCCACCTGGTCAAGAACCATCCGCTGAAGGACGGCAACGCGCCGGTCGCCCTTGTCGCCACCATTGAGTTCTGCCAGCGCAACGGCCACCCGTGGACCCCGCCGCCCGGTGACGAGGACGGCGAGGTGACCGCGACCCGCCTCCTCGAGCTGGCCGCTGCACCCCTCGACGACACCACGATCGCCGAGCTCTCCTCGTGGATCGCATCGCGCATCGGTCAGGCGGGCTGACGGCTCGACGGCGCCGCTCGGGCACGACCGTAGGGTGGGGCGCATGCGCCCTCACCGCCGGACCTCGCCTCCCTCCCGCTTCGACCAGCGGGTCGCCGTCGTCACGGGTGCCTCGTCGGGCATCGGGAGGGCGATCGCCCTCACCCTGAGCGAGCGGGGTGCGACCGTCGTCGGCCTTGCCCGCCGCGCCGAGTTGCTCGACGAGCTGGCGCCCGAGCTGGTGCGGCGGACCCGGCACAGCGGCACGGCCGTGTGCGACGTGGGCGACGCCGACGCCTTCGTCGAGACCCTCGGTGCGATCGCGGCCGAGCACGGGAGCATCGACATCCTCGTCAACAACGCGGGCATCGACCTGATGCTGCCGGTGCCCGGGGGTGACCTGGCCACCGTGCGTGAGGTCTTCGACGTCAACTTCTTCTCCACCGTGGCCGGCACGCTGGCGGTCGTCCCGGGCATGATCGAGCGCGGCTGGGGCGTGGTCGTCAACGTGTCCTCGGACACGGCGCGCGCGCCCGAGCCGCGGCAGGGCGCCTACGCCGCGTCCAAGGCCGCCATCTCGTCCTTCAGCGAGTCGGTGGCCCACGAAGTCGCGGGCCGCGGGGTGCACGTGCACGTCCTGTACCCCGCCTGGGTGCCCACGGCCATGGGGCTGTCGGGCAGCGAGGACGGGGGATCCCTCCCGCCCAAGATGGTGCGCCGCACCGAGGTGCAGGTGGCCACGCTGGTCGCCGACCGCATGGGCGGCCCGCACCTCGACATCAACGCGGCCCGGCTGCCGCTGCTGGCGCCGATGGCGCGGACGTTGGCCCCGCTCTCCTACCAGAAGGCGATGCGGCGGATGGCCACCACCTCGGGTGCCGCCACGGAGACGACCCCTCAGAAGTAGATGATCTCCTTGGCCCGCTCGGTGACCTCGTCGAGGTCGCCGGTCCAGGCCCCGGTCGAGAGGTACTTCCAGCCACCGTCGGCCGAGACCACCACGATGGACGCCTCCTCGCCGGGCGCCAGCGACGACGCGCACTTGGCCGCGCCCGCCAGCGCCGCCCCCGTCGAGATGCCCGCGAAGATCCCCACCTCGGTCAGGCGCCGCGTCCACTCGATCGACTCCCGGGGCCTCACCACGGTCTTGCGGTTGAGGAGCTCGGCACCCCCGAGGTTCTCGAAGATGGGCGGGATGTAGCCGTCGTCGAGATTCCGCAGCCCGTCGACCATCTCCCCCGCCGGCGGCTCGACGGCCCAGATCTGGACCCTGTCACCGAGCTTCTCCCGCAGGAAGCGCCCGACTCCCAGCAGCGTGCCCGACGTCCCGAGCCCGGCGACGAAGTGCGTCACCTCCGGGCAGTCGCGCAGGATCTCGGGGCCCGTGCCCTCGTAGTGCGCCTTGGGATTCGCCGGGTTGCCGTACTGGTACAAGAAGACCCACTCGGGATGCTCCGACGCCAGCTCCCGGGCCATGCGCACCGCACCGTTCGATCCCTCCGCGCCGGGTGACTCGATGATCTCGGCGCCCCACAGCTCGAGGAGCTGGCGCCGCTCCACCGACACGTTGGTCGGCATGACGGCCTTGAGCGTGTAGCCCTTGACGCGGCACACCAGGGCCAGGCCGATCCCGGTGTTGCCCGACGTCGGCTCCATGAGCACCTGGTCCGGCTTGCCGGGCACCAGCACGCCGGTGCGCTCGGCGTCCTCGATGAGCGAAAGGGCCACCCGGTCCTTCACCGAGCCGCCGGGGTTCTGGCCCTCGAGCTTCATGAGGATGCGCGCCGAGGGGTTGGGGCTCAGCGCGCTGATGTCGACCATCGGCGTGTTGCCGATCATCTCGAGCACCGACGGGTAGAGCGTCATGGGCAGGCTTCCCGACCCGGCGTCAGCCCCCGGCCACGGCCGGGAGGATCGACACCTCGGTGCCGTCCTTGACGGGCGTGTCGAGTCCCTGGAGGTAGCGCACGTCGTCGTCGTCGACGTAGATGTTGACGAACTTGTGCAGGGCACCCTCGTCGGTGAGCACCTGTCCGGCCATCCCCGGGTACTCGGCGACGAGCTTGGAGAGGACCTCGCCGATGGTGGCGCCGTCGACGCTGACGACGGCCGCTCCCCCGGCGTGGCTGCGCAGGACGGTCGGTAGACGGACTTCGACGGCCACGGGGCCTCCTCGCTCAGTGCCCTCGGATGCCTGCCGGCTGACCTCGGGCTGGTCAGGGTGATTGTTGACTGATCCGGTAACGATTCTACAAGCAGCCGCCCCCGGGCCCCTACCCGGGCACCTCGAGGCCCGGGACGCCGAGCCCGGGGACCTCCACGGGCTCCTCGGTGACCCGCCCGTCCCGGATCAGGTAGCTGCGCACCACGGGGTGGGTGTCCCGCAAGGAGACGAGCACGTAGTGCCAGCCCGGGTCCGTCGCCTGCGCCACGTCGGTCGGCGAGGGGTAGGCGTCGGTGTGGGTGTGGGAGTGGAAGACGCCCATGATGTCGGCCCCGAGCGCCTGCGCGGCGCGGTCCACCCGCAGCATCTCCTTGGGGTCGATCTCGTAGACCATGGCCGAGGCCGCCGCGTTGGGCGTGACGAAGAGGTGGGCCGCCTCGTCGCCCCCATAGGACCCGACCAGGAGGCCGCACGCCTCGTCGGGCAGACCGGTCAGGCAGTGGGCGACCATCTCCATGTAGAGGGGACGGGGCAGGCGGAGCACCGCAGAAGGGTACCCTCGGACCCCTATGGCCAGGGCGAAGAAGCAGATCGCCAAGCGGGCAGCCGCCCGCGAGGAGCGCAGTGGCGACCGCACCGTCGCCACCAACCGGCGCGCCCGGCGCGAGTACGAGTTCCTCGAGACCTTCGAGGCGGGCATCGTGCTGCAGGGCTCCGAGGTCAAGTCGCTGCGCGAGGGCAAGGCGCAGCTCAGCGAGGCCTACGCCCGGGTGGACGGCGGCGAGATGTGGCTCTTCCAGCTGCACATCCCGCCGTGGGTCTTCGCCACCGGCTTCGGCGCGCACGATCCGGACCGCAAGCGCAAGCTTCTCCTGCACCGGGATCAGATCGACGAGCTCATGGGCAAGACCCAGCAGCAGTCGCTGACCCTGATCCCCGTCTCGCTCTACTTCAAAGACGGCAAGGCCAAGGTCCAGCTGGCCCTGGCCAAGGGCCGGCGCCTCTACGACAAGCGCAACGTGATCATGGCCCGCGACGCGGAACGCGAGGCCGCCCGGGCCAGCAAGGAGATGGGCCGCTGGAGCGGCGGGTAGGCCCGCCCTGCACGGCCGTCGAACGGTCCGAGCCGAAACCCGTAGAATGGGCAGGCCGGCCAGAGCGGTCGGCAACCCAGACATGGGGGTGATTGGTTTCGACTTCGGTCGTCAAGGTAGGAGAAGCGAGCCGTGGTCTCCGGAACCACGTTAAAGAGCCGGAACCAAAAACAAACGCCGAGCCTCAGCTCGCGATCGCTGCTTAAGTAGCGACGTCC
>CAYWDQ010000130.1:0-1052 GCA_964457065.1 uncultured Acidimicrobiaceae bacterium
ACCGAGTCGTAGGGATGCCCGATGGCCCGGAGATACTCGACCCGCGCCTCCTCGAGGTACGGCAGGTACGCCGCGTGGTGGATGATCCCCATGGCGTCCGTCTCGGCGAAGCGCGTGCGCAAGCGGTGCGTGAAGGGGTAGTCGGCCGGATGCCGGGAGGGTTGCAACGACTGGCGCGCCACCGACTGCCGCTACTCCCCCGTCGGGAGCACGCCGCCGCTCTCGGCCTCGGCCGCGGCGCCACCGGCGAGCGTCGCGTCACGCCGGCTCCGGGCGGCCTCGGAGGATCGGCGCCGGCTCGACGCCATCCGGCTCACCGACTCCTGGTTGAAGACGGCGAACTCCCCCTCGGCCTCCACCGTGACGATCCCGTCCTGCACGATGCGACCCTTGCTGAAGACGCGACGATCCGTCACCTCGGTGACCCACCCCTCGAAGACGGCCTCCACGTCGGTCAGCGTCGGTCGCAGGTAGCGCAGGGCGAGGCGCACCGTCGGGCCCACCGCGCCCTCGAGCGCGTTCGCCGCGGTCAAGATGATGTCGAACGTCGCCGCCAGCACGGCACCGTGCACGCAGCCCGGCGCCCCCTCGTACGTCACGTCGAAGACGGCCCGGCCCAGCGCCTTGGGCGGCTCGAAATCGAGCACGACCGGTGGTGCGATCGGGTTGAACGGCCCGACGACGACGTCGTAGGGCATGGCGCCACCGAGCGGCGGGTCCCGGGGCGGGCCGTCCTCCTCCGGGGGGATGAAGCGGGGCAGCGGCACCTCGGGCCGGAACGTCTCGAGCTCGTCGGCCACGGCGGCCAGCTGCGCCGCCAGTCGCGCCGTCGCCGAGGCCGGCGGTGCCGTGCTGACCGAGAGGCGGATCAGGCGGCGCAGGGCGTCGGCCAGCTCCCTCGCCTCGGGTTCGCGATCTCGCAGGCCGGGGTGGTGGCCGAAGGAGTTCGACGGGTCATCGGGCATCGCCACGGCGCGAAGAGTACAGCGGGGTCTTTCGGCTCCGACATTCCGCTCCCCCGCTGGCGGCGCGCCCCGACGACGCGGTGGCGC
>CAYWDQ010000130.1:1062-8919 GCA_964457065.1 uncultured Acidimicrobiaceae bacterium
ACCGTTCTCCGGCATGCGCTCATAACATGGCGATGTGACCCCCGAGCACTCCGTCCAGTTCACCTCCGGCAGCCCCGAGACCGTCCTCGACCCCCTCGCCCCCGAGCTGGCCGCCGCCCTCGACGCGGCCCGGTCCCTCCCGCCGGACCAGCGTCGGGCGGCGGTGGCCGCCGTGGCGGCGCAGGACCCGCGCTGCCTCCAGGCCTGGGCCGACCTGGCCGAGATCGCCACCGAGCCCATCGACCGGTACGCCTTCGCCCGCGTCGGCTACCACCGCGGTCTCGATGCGCTGCGGGCCGCCGGCTGGCGCGGCTCGGGGTACGTCCGCTGGCGCGACGAGCCGAACCGCGGCTTCCTGCGCTCCCTGCACGCGCTGGAGCTGGCCGCCGGTGCCATCGGGGAGACCGACGAGGAGCAGCGCTGCGACCTGTTCCTGCGCCAGCTCGACCCCGAGTGGGGGTCGCGCGAGGGGGCGTGAGGGGATTCGGGCCGCGGAACGCCCCCTGCCCCGCACATAGTTAGCCTTTCTAACTGTAAGATGGTCGAAGTGTCTGTGACCTCCACCCCCTCCGCCGCCGCGGCGCCCCGCCGGAAGCCGGGCGCCACCGCCTCGCCCGGAACCGAGCCGGCCGGCGGCGCGCCACCGGTGCTCGGGACCTACGGCCGCGTCGCGGCCTGGCTCTCGAAACGGGTCGAGGTCGCCCTGGCCGGCATGGACCTCACCCTGCCCCAGTACCGGGTCCTCGGGATCCTGGCCGAGGGGTCCGCGGCCGCCTCGGGGCTGGCCGACCGGCTCGCGGTGCGGCGCCCCTCCATCACCGCCCTCATCGACGGCCTCGTCGCCCGCGACCTGGTCCACCGCCGCCAGGAGGACGCCGACCGCAGGCGGGTGGCCCTGCGCCTGACCGACGAGGGCGCCCGCATCCTGGCCGAGGCCGACCGCGCCGTCGACGCCTACCTGATCTCCATCGCGGGCCACCTGCCCGACAAGGACGAGGCCATGGCCCTGCGCTCCCTCGAGCTGTGGGCGCGGGCGATGACGGCGTCCCGTCAGGGGCCCAAGCAGGTGGAGCAGTGAGCAAGACCGAGGACAGGCTGGACGAGACGGCCGGCGGGAACGGCCAGGTCGGCTCCGGCACGGAGGACACGAAGGACGCGGCGCCCCGGCTGCCGTTGGCGGCCTACGTCCCCATGGGGGCCACGAGCCGCTACACCGCGCCCAAGGCCACCATCGACCCGGACCGCTCCAAGTCGTGGATCAAGCGGGCGACGCCCGTCGTCATGGCGCACAAGCTGCAGTGGTTCAGCGCTCTCATCTTCTCGTTCCTCGGCCTGATCATTCAGGTGTGGATCCCCAAGATCCTCCAGAACGGCATCACCAACTCGCTCATCAACAAGACGCAGCCGCTGCACAACTACGTGGAGCTGATCGGCGTGCTCGCTCTGTTCACGGGGGTCTTCGGCTACATCTCGCGCACCAACCTCTTCAAGGTCGCCTACGCGATCGAATTCGACCTGCGCAACATCCTCTACGAGCACTTCACGCGGATGTCCTTCCCCTTCTACGACCGTGTCCAGTCCGGCCAGCTGATCTCGCGGGCCAACTCGGACATCCGCTCGGTGCAGATGTACCTCACCTTCGCGCCCATGATCCTGGTGCAGTGCTCCATCGCGCTGGTGGCGTTCGCCTTCATGCTCTCCATCAGCGTGCCCCTGGCCTTCGTCGCCATGGCGTCCATGCCGTTCATCTACATCGTCGGCGTCAAGATGAGGAAGTCGCTGTTCCCCGTGTCCTGGCTCATTCAGTCCCGTCTCGCCGAGGTGGCGACGGTGGTGGACGAGAACGTCAACGGCGTGCGTGTCGTGCGCAGCTTCGCCGCCGAGCAGCAGCAGCTGGGCCAGTTGGCCAAGGCGGCCGACCGGGTGCAGTGGGGCTACATCAAGGACGCCGACCTGCGCGCCCGTTTCGCACCGCTCGTGCAGAACCTCTCCCAGATCGGCCTCGTCCTCGTGCTGCTGGTCGGCGGGTGGCTGGTCATCCACGAACACCTGCCCGTCGCGTCCATCGTCTCGTTCAACCTCTACCTGGTGATGATGCAGGCGCCCTTCATGATGCTCGGGATGCTGATCATGATGGGCCAGCGCGCCTCGGCCTCGGCCGACCGGATTTACGAGATCATCGACGAGAAGCCCACGATCGTCGACCGGCCCGACGCCATCGACCTCGTCGACTGCCGGGGTGACGTCGAGTTCGACGACGTCAGCTTCGCCTACGCCGACGACAGCCTGCTCACGAAGCCGGGTGGGGACGACGGACCGCGCGAGATCCTGCGCAACCTGAACCTGCACCTGCACCCGGGCGAGACGATCGCCCTGGTCGGGCGCACCGGTAGCGGCAAGTCCACCGTGGCCCGTGTGCTGGCCCGCTTCTACGACGCCACCGGCGGCACGGTACGGGTCGACGGGCACGACGTGCGCGACCTCACTCTCACGAGCCTCCGGGCCAACATCGGCGTCGTCCTCGACGAGCCCTTCCTCTTCTCCGTGTCGATCCGGGACAACATCGCCTACGGGCGCCCGGACGCCTCCTTGGAAGAGGTCATGGCCGCAGCCGAGGCGGCCGGTGCCACCGGCTTCATCAACCGGTTGGCCGACGGCTATGACACCGTGGTGGGCGAGCGGGGCTACACGCTCTCGGGCGGGCAGCGCCAGCGCATCGCCATCGCCCGCGCCCTGCTGGTCAACCCGCCCATCCTCATCCTCGACGACGCCACCAGCGCCATCGACGTCAAGGTCGAGCAGCGCATCCACTCCTCGCTGCGCGTCCTGATGGAGGGGCGCACCACGCTGATCATCGCCCATCGGCTCTCGACCATCAGCCTGGCCGACCGCGTGGTGCTGCTCGACAGCGGGCGCATCGTGGCCGACGGGACCCACGCCGAGCTGCTGGCCTCGACCCCGCTCTACTCCGAGGTGCTGGCGCAGGCCACCAGCGAAGAGCAGGCGGCCGCCGAGGCGGCGGCCGGTGCCGAGGACCTCGGGCTGGACGACGACGTCCTCGAGCCGGAAGGGGTGGCCGTGGGTCCGGAGGACGGGCTCCTCCGGACCGACGACGAGGTGCTCGAGCCCGAGAAGGGTGCGGTCTGATGTTCGGCGGAGGAGGAGTCGGACCCCCGATGGGCGGTGGCGGCGCGCCGGGCTCGGCCCAGGCGGGATTGCCCTTCGGCGGGATCCCCCACGAGCTGCAGGCCGGTGTCGACCTGCTCCTCGCGGAGGAGCCCGAGCGCGGCGAGCCCGACGCCGTCTTCACGCAGCTGCCGACGAAGCAAGAGTCGAAGAAGCTGACGCTCACCAGCCTGCTCATGGAGTACCCCGGCATGTGCGCGCTGGCCGCGTTCCTGGTGGGGATGATCGCCCTGTTCACCCAGCTCGGCCCGAGCCTGGTCTCCTACGCCATCAACCACGGGCTCACGCCGCCCCACTACGACTACGGCGTCGTGGTGCTCATGGCGGTGCTGTACCTGGTGTCGATCGTCGTCTCGGGCAGCGCGCAGTATGGGCAGGCACGGGTGACGGGCCGCCTGGCGTCGTGGGTCATGAACGACCTGCGCATCAAGGTGTTCCGCCACCTGCAGCGGCTCTCGCTGGACTTCTTCACCGAGGAGAAGGCGGGCGTCGTCATGAGCCGCATGACGAGCGACATCGAGAACCTGCAGCAGCTGCTGCAGGACGGGCTGGCCCAGTTCGCCATTCAGGGCCTGACCATGGTCGTCATCACGGTCTTCCTCTTCGCGACCAACGCGAAGCTGGCGGCCATCACCGTCTTCGCAGTGCTGCCTCCCCTCGTCATCATGTCGATCTGGTTCAAGCGGGCCTCCGAGCGCGGCTACGACAAGGTGCGCGACGGCATCGCGCTCGTGCTGGCCGACCTCTCCGAGAGCCTGCAGGGCGTGCGCATCGTGACGGCGCACAACCGGCAGCGCTACAACGTCGAGACCCACCGCGACATCGTCGGCTCCTACCGGGACGCCAACAACTACACGGGCCGCATCAACGGCGTCTACGGACCGGGGTCACAGGTCATCAGCGTCTTCGGCCAGTTGCTCATCCTGGGCATCGGCGGCACCATGTACCTCCACCACCCGCAGGAGATCAACCTGGGCCAGCTGACCGCCTTCTTCCTGTACGTGAACCGGTTCTTCTCCCCGATTCAGCTGCTGGTCCAGCAGTACAACACCTTCCAGCAGGGCCGGGCTTCGGTGTTCAAGCTGCGCGGCCTGCTCGAGACCGAGCCGTCGGTGCTCGAGGCACCCGACGCGGTGGAGCTGCCGCAGATCCGGGGCGAGATCCACTTCGACCACGTCTCGTTCGGGTACGACCCGGCGGTGCCCGTGCTGCACGACGTCGACCTGACGATCGAGCCGGGCGAGACGGTCGCGTTCGTCGGCGCCACCGGAGCCGGGAAGTCGACGATGGCCAAGCTGGTCACCCGCTTCTACGACCCCACGGCGGGCCGCGTGCTCATCGACGGGTACGACCTGAAGCACGTGACACTCGCCTCGCTGCGGAGCCAGCTCGGTGTGGTGCCGCAGGAGCCGTTCCTCTTCGCCGGGACCATCCGGGACAACATTGCGTTCGCCCGGCCGGGCGCGCCCGACGACGAGGTGTGGAACGCGGTGCACCAGGTCGGTCTGGGCGAGCTCGTGCACCGCCTGCCCTACGGCCTCGACACCCCGGTCCACGAGCGCGGCCAGTCGCTCTCCTCGGGCGAGCGCCAGCTGATCGCCCTCGGGCGCGCCTTCATGGCCGAGCCGCGGGTGCTCGTCCTCGACGAGGCGACCTCGAACCTGGACCTCAAGTCCGAGACCATGGTCGAGGCGGCGTTGGACGTGCTGCTGGAGGGGCGCACGGCGGTGCTCATCGCCCACCGGCTGTCGACCGCCATGCGGGCCGACCGCATCGTGGTGGTCGGTGACGGCCGCCTGCTGGAGGTGGGGTCGCACGACGAGCTGGTGGCGCTCGGCGGGCACTACGCCGAGATGTACGAGACCTGGATCAACCAGTCGCACGCGGCGTAGCCGCACGGAGGGCGGCCCGCACCGCGGGGCAGATCAGGGCAGCTTGGTGTCGTGGTGCTGGACGGCGAGCCGACGGTCTTCGTCGGTCAGCGCGGAGTCGGCGACCGGCTCGACGATCCGCCACTTCTTGCAGACGGGGCAGCGCTGGTAGCGCTTGAAGCCCAGCCTGATCGCCTTGAGCGACGCCCCGGGGATCCACAGCGTGGTGAAGAGGTGTCCCCGGCTGCAGCGGGCGATGGTGTCGCCGCCCATGCCCGAGTAGCCACGCCGGCGCCCCCTCTTCGACCCGCCGACCGCGACCAGGACGACGAAGGCGGCGGCGAGAACGGTCACCAGGGCGACGATGGCCCCGGTGCTCAACCTGCCACCTGAATGAGGGCGACCGAATTCCCGTCGGGGTCGAGCAGCGTCGCCTTGCGCCCGGAGTCGCCGACGTCGACGACCGTGTGCGGGCTGAGGCCGCGCCCGCCGAGCTCGGACAACGTGGCGTCGAGGTCGGCCACGGAGAGAGCCGCCAGGGCGTTCCCGGCCCGGCCGGGATCGACGACGACGTAGAGCCAGGCCGACTCGGAGACCCGCCACATCACCTCGTCGTCGGCCACGAGGACGTCGGCCGGCCGGCCGAAGAGGCGCTCGAAGAAGCCACGCCCCGCTTCGAGCTCCGTCACCGGCACCCCCGTGAAGGCGATCTCGACGTCCATGGCACAGGGAAATTAGCCGAGCCCAATCCGCGCGACCCGCTCCGCCGTACAGCCTCGAGAGGGGGCGGTCGTTGAACGTCAACGGGCGCGGAGTCGAAGGAGGGCCGTTCGCCATGCACGCAGACCTCACCCGGATGTGCCGCCGGAACCAGTCCCGCCGTATCCGGCGCCTCGTTGCCGGTGGCCTCGCCGCCGCAGCGGCCGGCGCCGCCGTGGTGGCGTCGGTCGCGGTGTCCATGCCGGCCGGTGCCGCGCCGCCCGAGTTCCTGTCCCACTTCTCCACCGTGACCCAGGTCGCCTCGACCGTGCCCACCAACGGAGACCTCAACCCCTACGGCATCGCCAACGTGCCGTTCAGCACGGGTGCCCTCGTGCGCGGTGACACGCTGGTGAGCAACTTCAACGCGAGCTCCAACCTCCAGGGCACGGGCACGACGATCGTCGAGATCTCACCGAGCGGCTCGGTGAGCCAGTTCGCCCAACTGAGTGCCGCGAACCTGCCCGGGGCCTGCCCAGGGGGCGTCGGGCTCACCACCGCGCTGGCGGTGCTGAACGACGGCTACGTGGTCGTCGGCAGCCTTCCGGTCACCGACGCGGGGACCGGTACCCCCGGTGCGGGGTGCCTCATCGTGCTGAACAGCCACGGGGTGCCCGTCGAGACGTGGGCCGGGCGCGGCATCAACGGGCCCTGGGACATGACGACCGCGCAGTTCGGGGACTTCGCCGATCTGTTCGTGACCAACGTGCTCAACGGGCTGGCCGGCGCCGCCGACGACAGCCCCGTGAACCAGGGGACGGTCCTGCGCCTGAGCGTGCTGACGCCGCCGGGACGGCCGCCTGTCCTCGTCGGCTCGTCGACGATCGGGACCGGGTTCGCCGAGGAGCTCGACTCCGCCGCCCTCGTCATCGGGCCGACCGGCCTGGCCCTCGGACCCGACGGCACGCTCTACGTCTCCGACACCGTCCACAGCCGGATCGCTGCCATCCCCTTCGCCGCCTTCCGCTTCTTCCCGGCTACCGGTGGGGGCAGCACCGTGACCGAGGGCAACCAGTTGGACGGACCGCTCGGACTCACCCTGGCGCCCAACGGTGACCTGCTCACCGTGAACAGTGGCAACGGCAACGGGGTCGAGGTGACGCCGACGGGGTTCCAGTTCCCCGCGGTCCAGTTCGACCCGGCCGACCTCGCCGGCGACCTCTTCGGCCTGACGGTCGCGCCGAACGGTCGCGGGGTCCTCTTCGTCGACGACGGCTCCAACACGCTGGAGCTGCTGCACTGACGAGCCGATCAGCGAACCGGCGACGCGTCGGATGCCTCCGGGTTCAGGGCGCCATCGGTTCGTGCTGGCTCCCGGCCGGTGGTGGTCCAGCGGCGCGCAGCGCGGCAGTCTCGTCGTCGGTGAAGAGCCGGCTCCTGATGATGAAGCGCACGCCATCGGGTGCCTCGAGGGAGAATCCGCTCCCCCGACCCGGCACGAGATCGACAGTCAAGTGGGTGTGAGCCCAGTATTCGAACTGGGCGCCTCCGATGTAGAACGGCTGCCCTGCGACCTCGCCGAGATACACGTCCCGCTGCCCGATGCGGAATTCGCCCCTCGGATAGCACATGGGGGCCGAGCCATCGCAGCAACCACCGGACTGGTGGAACAGCACAGGGCCGTGCTGTTCCACCAACCGGTGCACCAGCGATGCCGCGGCGTCGGAGATCGAGACCCGAGCCGCCACGGTTCAGAAGAACCCGAGCTTCTGGGGGGAATAGGAGACGAGCAGGTTCTTCGTCTGCTGATAGTGATCGAGCATCATGGCGTGTGTCTCGCGCCCGATGCCCGAGCCCTTGTAACCGCCGAAGGCTGCGTGGGCCGGATAGGCGTGGTAGCAGTTCGTCCACACACGACCGGCCTGGATACCACGGCCGAGCCGGTACGCCGTATTGGCGTCACGCGTCCAGACGCCTGCACCGAGACCGTACAGCGTGTCATTGGCGATCCGTAGCGCCTCGGCGTCGTTGCCGAAGGTCGTCACGGTCACGACGGGGCCGAAGATCTCCTCCTGGAAGACCCGCATGGAGTTGTCGCCCC
>CAYWDQ010000131.1:0-8861 GCA_964457065.1 uncultured Acidimicrobiaceae bacterium
GTGCGCCCCTCGGGATTTGAACCCGAAACCTGCGGATTAAGAGTCCGTTGCTCTGCCGTTGAGCTAGAGGCGCACCGCAGAGTGTAGGCGAGTCACTCTTGGCGTCCTGAAGACGGAGGCAACGGCGCAACGATCCCCCGAAATCGCCGGCCCGGGCTGACCCGGACCGGCGACCCCCCCGGGGAACACCCGTCGACGAACTTCCCAGAAAACGGTGCGCCGTGAAGGTAGCACAGGGGGCTCTGGGGCCTCAGGGCGGCTCGGAGCCTGACAGGTGCGTCAGGTACACTCGCCCCCGGTCTGCGCCCGGAGCGCAGTCTGCTGCGGGGGGCCGACAGCGCACGGCGGCGCCGGAAGGAGGGTGGTGGAGCTCGAGTTCACGGGCGAGCAGGAGGAGCTGCGATCCTCCGTCCGGTCGTTCCTCGACAAGGAGTGCCCCCTCGAGCTGGTGCGCTCCGTCGTCGAGACGGGCGAGGCGCCCCAGAAGCTCTGGGCCTCCATGGTCGCGCTCGACTGGCCCGCGCTGGCCCTGCCCGAGGACAACGATGGCCTGGGTCTGTCCTTCGTGGAGACCGCCGTGATGGCCGAGGAGCTCGGCCGGGTCGTCGCCCCGGGCCCCCTCCTGGCGACCGCGACCCAGTTCGCGCCAATGGTGCGCGAGGTCGGTACGCCCGAGCAGCGACAGAGGTTCCTCTCGGGTGTGGCGTCCGGTGCCATCACCGCGGCGGTGGCGATCGCCGACCACCCCCGCGGCTGGACGCTCGACACGGTCACCATGACCGCGGAGCGCGCCGAGGGAGGCTGGGTCCTCGCCGGGATCAAGCTCGGGATCCTCGGCGACCCCTCCATGGACGAGGTGGTGATCGTCGCCCGCGCCGGCGACGGTGTGGGAGCGTTCGTCGTGCCCGCCGGCGAGGCCGGACTGGTCACCCTCCGCTCGCTCGACGCGAGCCGGCCCCTCTGCACCGCCTCGCTCGACCGCGTCCTCGTCCCCGACGACAGGGCGCTGGGCGAGCCCGGCAGCGCGCCGTCCACGCTGGGGGTCACCCGCGCCATCCAGGAGGCGACCGTCGCTATCGCGCTCGAGACCGTCGGCACCTGCGACGCCCTCTTCCAAATGGTCCTGTCCTACGTCAAGGCTCGCAAGCAGTTCGGAGTGGCCATCGGGTCCTTTCAGGCGGTGAAGCACAAGATGAGCAACATGTACCTCGCCATTGAGCGCGCTCGTTCGCTGTGTTACTACGCGGTGGCCGCCATCGACGAGGACACGCCCGCCCGCGCGACCGCGGTGTCCATGGCCAAGGCCGCCAGCGACGACTGCCAGCGCTTGGTGTGTCGCGACTCCATCCAGTCCTTCGGCGGCATCGGCTACACCTGGGAGCACGACGCCCATCTCTTCGTCAAGCGGGCCGAGACCACCGGGGCTCTCTTCGGGGGTTCCGCCGAGCACTCGGTCGCCGTGGCCGCAGCACTCGGAGTGGCCACCCCGTAAGGGGGCAGACTGGCGGGATGCGCCCGGGGGAGTTCCTGATCGTCGCCCTCGACCTCTCCCCGCACCCAGAGGGTGGCTGGTACCGCCGCACCTGGGTCGCCCCGGCAGAGGACGGCGAACGCCCCCGGGGTAGTGCCATCTACTACCTGCTCCTCGAGGGCGAGGTGTCGGCGCCGCATCGCATAGACGCCACCGAGCTGTGGCACTTCTACGCTGGCGACCCACTCGAGCTCACACTCGAGCCGCCCGGCGGGTTGCCACGCGTGCAGGTCCTGGGCCCCGACGTCGCCTCGGGCCATGTGCCCCAGGCCGTCGTCGAGCCGGGCGTCTGGCAGTCGGCCCGCTCACTGGGCCGGTTCACGCTCGTCGGGGCGACGGTCTCACCGGCGTTCCGCTTCGAGGGGTTCGAGCTCCGTCAGGGCCCCGCCGACCCGGACTGAGCGAAGAGGGAAGCCGTGCAGCCTGTTGCACGCGGGTAGGTAATGATCGCGGAGAGATCGTGCCGGCCCGACAGGCCCGAAAGGAGATCGCAGTGAGCGACACCACAGAGGAAGGGCTTTCGGCCCTGCTGCACGAGACGAGGACCTTCCCGCCTCCCGAGGCCTTCGCCAAGGAGGCCAACGCGCAGCCGGGGATCTACGCGGAGACCGACGCCGACCCCCTCGCGTTCTGGGCCTCGCAGGCGGAGCGGCTCAGGTGGGACACGCCGTGGACGGAGGTGCTCGAGTGGGAGTTGCCCTTCGCCAGGTGGTTCGTGGGGGGCACGCTCAACGTGGCGGTGAACTGCGTCGACCGCCACGTCGACGCCGGCCTGGGTGACCGGGTCGCCTTCCACTGGGAGGGCGAGCCGGGCGACACCCGCACCATCACGTACGCCGACCTCCTCGCACTCGTGTGCCAGGCCGCCAACGGGCTGAGTGAGCTCGGCGTGCGGGCGGGGGACAAGGTGGCCATCTACATGCCGATGATCCCCGAGACCGTGGTGGCCATGCTGGCCTGCGCACGTCTGGGCGCACCCCACACGGTGGTCTTCGGCGGCTTCTCGTCGGACGCCCTCCGGGGCCGGATCCTCGACTGTGACGCCCACTTCGTCATCACCGCCGACGGCGGATACCGCCGCGGCGCGCCCAGCGCCCTCAAGCCTGCCGTCGACGAAGCGGTGCGCGAGTGCCCCGACGTGGAGCGCGTGCTGGTGGTGCGCCGCACCGGGCAGGACGTGGCGTGGGACGAGCCACGCGACGTGTGGTGGGACGACCTGGTGCCGCGCCAGCCCGAGACGCACGCGGCCGAGGCCTTCGACGCCGAGCACCCGCTCTACATCATGTACACCAGTGGGACGACGGCCACGCCCAAGGGCATTCTCCACACCTCTGGGGGCTACCTGACCCATGTCTCGGCCACGCATCGCCTCGTCTTCGACATCAAGCCCGAGACCGACGTCTTCTGGACCGCCGCCGACATCGGGTGGGTGACAGGGCACAGCTACATCGTCTACGGGCCGCTGGCCAATGCGACGACGTCGGTCATGTACGAGGGCACGCCCGACACGCCCACCCGTGACCGCTGGTGGCAGATCGTCGAGAAGTACAAGGTCAACATCCTCTACACGGCGCCGACCACGATCCGGACCTTCATGAAGTGGGGGGAGGACCTCCCGGCCGCCCACGACCTCACGAGCCTCCGCCTGCTCGGCTCGGTGGGCGAGCCCATCAACCCCGAAGCCTGGATCTGGTACCGCACCCACATCGGGGGCGACCGCTGCCCCATCGTCGACACCTGGTGGCAGACCGAGACCGGGGGCATCCTCATCACCCCGTTACCCGGGATCAGCGCCACCAAGCCTGGCGCGGCCATGAAGCCTTTCCCCGGCGTCTCGGCCGACGTGATCGACAACGACGGCAATTCGGTCGGCAACGGCGAGGGCGGCTACCTCGTCCTGACCAGGCCTTGGCCGGGCATGACCAGGGGCATCTACGGCGACGACGAGCGCTTCGTCGAGACCTACTGGAAGCGCTTCCCCGGCTACTACTTCGCCGGCGACGGTGCCAAGCGCGACGACGACGGCGACCTGTGGCTCCTCGGCCGCGTCGACGACGTCATGAACATCTCGGGGCACCGGATCTCGACCACCGAGGTCGAGCACGCCCTGGTGGGCCACCCCGCCGTGGCCGAGGCAGCCGTCGTGGGTGCCAGCGACGCCACGACCGGCCAGGCCATCGTGGCCTTCGTCACCGTGAAGGGGTCAGAGTCGGCGGAGGGGGCGAAGGGCGAAGCGCTCGTCCAGGAATTGCGGGACCACGTGGCGCGCGAGATCGGGCCGATCGCCAAGCCGCGGCAGATCATGCTGACCCCTGAGCTGCCCAAGACGCGCAGCGGCAAGATCATGCGCCGACTCCTGCGCGACGTCGCCGACGACCGGCCGCTCGGCGACGTCACAACGCTGCTCGACCCGACGGTCGTGAACGCCATCAAGGACCACATGGCCGAGGGGGGCGACGACAAGGAGTAGGTCACCGGCCCGGGTGTGCCCGCCCGCGCCACCCCGGGGACTATGGTTTATCAGTAAATGGTGCGCACCCCTTCGCCCCCGCACCACCCTGGCTCTGGTCCAGCCTCGGGTCTACTGAGCCTGCACGAGGCGGCGGACCGCCTCGGCGTCCACTACATGACCGCCTACCGGTACGTACGCACCGGCCGCCTGCCCGCCACGCAGGTCGGGACGCAATGGTGGGTCGACCCGCGCGACCTCACGGGTGCGGGGGAGGGGGCGGCCGTGGGCGGCCGGCCGCGCGCCCAGACCCGGCGGTCGGCGCAGGCCGCCGCGGTGCGCCGCCTGGAGGACAGGCTGGTCGCCGGCGACGAGGTCGGGGCGTGGGCCATCGTCGAGGCGCGCCTGGGTTCGGGGTCCAACCCCGACGACGTCCTCCTCGACGAGCTTGCCCTCGCCATGCGCGCGGTGGGGGACGGCTGGGAGGCCGGCGACTACACCGTCGACGACGAGCACCGTGCCTCCGGAGTGGCCATGCGGGTGGTGGGACGGCTGGGCGCCCGCTTCACCAGGCGCGGGCCCAAGCGGCCGAGCGTCATCCTCGGGACGCCGCCGCACGAGCTGCACGGTCTGCCCACCGCCATGGCCGCCAACGTCTTGCGTGGTCGCGGCTACGACGTGGTCGATCTCGGCGCCGACGTGCCGGCCGAGGCGTTCGCCGCCGCCGTGACGAAGACGGCCCGGCCCTTGGCGGTTGCGGTCGCGGTGACTGCGGGGAACCACGACCGCTCCGTGCGGGCGATCGTGCGGGAGGTGGACGAGGCGAGTCCGGGACTCCCCGTGCTGGTTGGCGGCGCCGGCATCATGGGCGAGCGGCACGCGGCCCGGCTGGGCGCGCGGTGGAGCGGTGGCGACGCCCGCCAGCTGGGCGAGGTGATCGAGCAGCTGCAGCGGCGCTCATCCTGAGCGTGTGACTGCGCCGTCGGGTCGCGCATGCACGTCGACTCCGCCGAGGCCGGAGGGGGACCCCGGCCGCGCCAGCACGAACTGCACGTCGGACACATGGCGTACCACGAAGGCCGCCTCGCAGTAGCACAGGTACAGGCTCCAGAACCGCCAGAAGCGCTCGTCGAACCCGAGGCGCCTGACGTCGGCCCGCCGGTTCTCAAGGTTGCCCCGCCACCGCCGCAGCGTCTCGGCGTAGTGCGGGCCGATGTCCTCGAGGCCGACGATGCGCAGGTCCGACGTGCGAGCGACCGAGGCCGCAACCGCCGCCACCGACGGCAGGCACCCGCCGGGGAACACCATGGCGCGGATGAAGTCGTCGTGCAGCTTGGCCCGCTCGAAGCTCCCGTCCGCGATGGTGATCGCCTGCAGTGCCATCCGGCCCCGGTCCGTCAGCAGCCGGGCGCAGGTGGCGAAGAACCGGTCGTGTCGCCGCCAGTCGACGGCCTCGACCATCTCAATGGAGACCAGCGCGTCGTAGCGGCCGTCGAGGTCGCGGTAGTCGGCTCCGAGCACGGTCACCCGGTCGGCGAGCCCGCGCTCCGCAACGCGCTTCGCGGCCAGCGCACGCTGGGCTTCGGAGATCGTGGTCGTGGTGACGCGGCAGCCGTGGCGCTCGGCGGCGTGGATCGCGAACCCGCCCCAGCCCGTCCCGATCTCGACCACGTGGTCCTCGGGTCCGAGAGCCAGCTTGGTGGCGATTCTCTCGAACTTGGCGACCTGGGCCTCTTCGAGCGTGGCCTCGCCGTCGGCGAAGTATGCGCACGAGTAGGCCATGGTCGGGTCGAGCATCGCGGCGAAGAACTCGTTTGACAGGTCGTAGTGGCTGGCGATGTTGTGCCGGTCGTCACTCTTGCTCGGTGGGCGGAGCCGCTGCACCGCCTGCACCAGCGGCACGGCGCGCCTCGCCGATGCGTCGAGGAAGCGCCGGAGCGGAGCGGAGCGGTGGAAGGCGACGCGGACCAGGGCGGTCAGGTCGTCCGTGTCCCACCAGCCGTCTATGTAGCTCTCGGCCAGGCCGCGTGAGCCGCGGCGCACCACGGTGTGCCACGTTCTCGGGTCATGGACGACGACCATGGCCACCGGGTCGCCGGACCCGGTCACGATGGCGCGGCCGCCGGGGAGCCCGGCACCCTCGAAGCGCAGGGTGCCGGGCCGGTCGCGGGCGGCACGCCGCGCCAGGCCGACGACCAGGCGCGCCGCGGTGTCAGCCACGGGCGTGCTCCCGGGGCGCCGCGTCCGCCGTCGGGAACGCAGGGCACGTCCCGCCCCGGCCCGGGTGCGGGTGGAGCGGGACGCGGGCGCCCCCCAGGTGTAACGCCTGCGCATAGATGCTCCCCGAGACCCGCGCCGTCATGAGCGGGTGCCGCCACAGGAGGCGGCCCAGACCGGCGCGGTCGAGCGGGCGGCGTCGCAGCACCATCGAGGCCGCCAGTTGCGGGACGGGTCGTCGCGGGTTCGGTTCGTCCCATCGACCATAGGCCGGGGGAGAGGTGGGTGCCTCGAGATCCAGGCCGACGTGCAGCGCTGCGCCCGGCGCGGAGTAGCGAAGGGCGTAGGTGGCCTCGTCGGGGAGGAAGGGCGACACGTGCATGGCCTTCGCGAAGGTGTGCACGCCCGGCGGTCCGACGACGTAGCGGCACCGCTCGTGCCACGGGGTGTTGGACACCTCGAGCACGGTCCACTCCACTTCCCGGCCCGACGGGTCGAAGCAGTAGTAGAGCGTCAGCGGGTTGAACAGCCAGCCCCAGGTGCGCAGGTGCCCCAGCATCGCCACCGGACCGCGCACCGCTCCCCCGGCATCCGCCACGGTCTCCGTGACGGAGTCGACCAGCGAGAGCTCGTCCGACGGGAGGAAGTCGCCGCGCCACAGGCGCATGGCGGCCGGCCACGGACGGCGGTGCGGGGCGGGGTCGAGGTCGACGAGGGGGTGGAGGGCACGGAGCCCGGACATCTCGTCGAGGAAGAGGAGCGGGAGCGCCACCCGATTGGTGAAGCGGCGGGACGGTTCGGCACGCCGGTGTGTCACCGTGCCCTCGTAGAGCGCACTGCGCACCGGGCCGCGGGGCCCGGCGCTCACAGGCGCGCCCCGAAGCGCTCGCAGACGGTCAGTGCGCTGCGGACCCCGTCCTCGTGGAACCCGTAGCCCCAGTACGCACCGCAGAACGACACCGACCCGGCACTCAGGGAGCGCTGATGTTGCTGCGCCGCCACGGCCGCCTGGTCGACCACCGGGTGCGCGTAGTCGAAGCGGGCCACGACCGTGTCGGGGTTGATCTCGTCGTCGCGGTTGAGCGTGACCAGCACGGGACGGTCGGCGTCGAATCCCTGCAGCCGGTTCAGGTAGTAGGTGAGGGTGGCCCGCCGCGCGGGAACGCCCGGACGCAGGTAGTTCCACGACGCCCAGGCCCGGCGGTTGGCGGGCAGCAGCGTGGCGTCGGTGTGCAGCGTCGCCTGGTTGGGCTGATACCGGATGGCGCCCAGCACGGCCCGCTCCTCGCCGCTCGGGTCGCCGAGCAGCGCCAGCGCCTGATCGCTGTGCGTCGCGATGACGACGTGGTCGAACGTCGCCGGCCCCTCCGGCAGGAGGAGCTCGACGCCGTCGCGCTGGCGCCGCACCTTCGACACGCCGGCTCCGAGGTGCAGCCTGTTCCGGTTGCGGAACGGCTCGAGGATCGCCTGGACGTAACGGGTCGAGCCCCCCGTGACGGTGCGCCAGGCCGGCTGGTCCCCGGGGCCCAGCAGCCCGTGGCGGCTGAAGAACTCGGCGAAGGTCCGTGCCGGAATCTCCGTGAAGGTCTCCGGGTCGGCGGACCAGATCGCGGAGCCGAGCGGGATCAGGTACCAGTCGAGGAAACCCTGCGACCACCGGCGGCCGTCGAGGAGGTCGGCCAGGCTGCCCGACGGCGCGCCCGGATCGGTCACGAGGCGGTGGGCGAGGCGGTTGAACCGGACGACGTCGGCCAGCATGGCGAGGAAGGCGGGCCGGGCGGCGTTGCGCCGCTGGGCGAAGACGGTGGAGAGCGACGTCCCGCGCCACTCGAGCCCGCAGCTGAGGTCGGAGAGGCTGAAGCTCATGTCGCTCGGGTGCGTCGCCACCCCGAGGTCGGCCAGGAGGCGGGTGAACAGGGGGTAGGTCCGCTCGTTGTAGACGAGGAAGCCGGTGTCCGCGGCAACCGGACCACCGGGGAGGTCGACCGTGACGGTGTTGGCATGGCCGCCCGGCCGCCCGTCGGCTTCGAAGACGTGGGCGTCGTGGCCCTGCTGGCGCAGCAGGTGGGCGGCGGTCATGCCGGCGATGCCGCTTCCGACGATGGCGATACGCAAGGATGCTCCCGAGTCGAGGTGTATTTAGCACTAAACTAGTCGCCGAGCGGCCGCCGCCGAGCGCGGCACGAAGGGATCCCATGGCGACGTACAGCACCGAGATCGATTCCACGAGGGGCCGGGAGGAGGCATTCGAGTACCTGGCCACCTTCTCCAATGCCCGAGAGTGGGACCCTTCCGTGACCGAAGCCGAGGCGCTGTCGCCGGATCGGGCCCAGGTGGGTTCCGTGTACAGGCTGGGCGTGCGCGTCGCGGGCCGGGTCGTCAGCTTCGACTACACCGTGGTCGCCCTGGAGCGGCCCTCCCGCGTGGTGCTCGAGGCGAGACATCCCCTGATGGTGTCGACGGACACCATCAGAGTGGACACTGCCGAATGGGGCTCGCGCGTGCGCTACGACGCCGTGCTCGAGCCTCGAGGCGCGCTCCGCCTGGCCGCGCCGCTGGTGGCGAGGTCCTTTGCCAAGATGGCGGACCGCGGTGCCGCCGGCCTTCGGCGCGCCCTGGCATGAGCCGGACGCGCCTGTCCGGGGTGGTCGACGCCGCGCTCGA
>CAYWDQ010000132.1:0-8731 GCA_964457065.1 uncultured Acidimicrobiaceae bacterium
CATACGAGATGTTAAGCGGTGACTGGAGTTCAGACGTGTGCTCTTCCGATCTCCCGAGGGCTGCGTCTTCTACGAGCCGCGCAAGGTATCCTCGGCCGGCTGGCACGTGCCCCGGGACCCCGAGAAGCCCTGAGCCCGGCGGGAGCACCCGGCAGCGACCCGCGGGGGTCAGCCCTCGAGGACGTCCCCCAGCAGGTCGACCGTGATCCCCTCGGTGCGGAGCCAGTCGAGCGCCGCCTCCACCTGGGCCGCCTGCCCGTCGACTTCGCAGACGATCCACCCGCGGTGCTCCTCCACGTCGGCCCGCCGGATGTTGGGCTCGACGTCGAACCGGCGCACCATGGTGGCGAGCACGGCGCGCCGCACCTCGGATTCGGGGAACGTCAGCTTGACCTTGACCCTGACCTCGCTCACGGCTCCTCCTCCTCGGTCCGTCCCGCCGCGTGCAGCGCGCGGTTCAGGCTGCCCGACCGGAACCCCTCGAGGTCCAACGAGACGAACGTGAACCCGGCCGCCCGCACGGCGGCGACGACCTCGTCGCGGCGGGAGACGACCTCGTCGAACGCGGCGGGCTCGACCTCCAGGCGGGCGGCGTCGCCGTGGTGGCGCACCCGCAGCTGAGCGAAGCCCAGAGCGCGCAGCGCGGACTCGGCGCCCTCCACGGCACCGAGGCGACCGAGCGTGACCGGCGTGCCGTAGGGCAACCGAGAGGCGAGACAGGCGGCCGCAGGCTTGTCCCAGGTCCGCAGCCCCAGGGCACGCGACCAATGCCGAATGTCGTCCTTGGTGAAGCCCGCGTCGGCCAGCGGGAAGGCGGCCCCCGCGTCGGCCGCGGCGGCCTGGCCCGGACGGTGGTCGCCCAGGTCGCTCAGGTTGACCCCGAGGACCACCGTGGCGCTCTCGGACGCGGCGAGGGGCCCGAGCGCGGCCATGAGGGCCGTCTTGCAGCGGGCGCAGCGGTCGGGACCATTGGCGACGTAGGCCGCGTCCTCCATCTCGCCGGTGGGCACGCCGACCCAGCGCAGGTCCCACTCCTCGGCCAGCGCGCGGCACTCCAGCTCCTCGGTGCCGGCGAGAGAGGGCGAGAGGGCCGTCGCGCACAGCACCGCCCGGCGCCCGAGGGTGTCGTGCGCCACCTTGGCCAGCAGCGAAGAGTCGACGCCACCGCTGAAGGCGACCACGACGCGCCCCAGCCGGCGCAGCTCGTCTCGGAGGTCCTCGAGCGCGGCGCTCACGCGGTCATCGTCCGCTCAGGCACCGAGGGCCGCCAGCACCTCGTCGAGGGTGCCCACCATGCCGGTGTAGAAGGGTCCGAACTCGGCGTAGAGGGCCGAGGCCCCGTCGAAGCGCATCTCGTAGACGCAGTCCTTGAGGTCGTCGGGATGGGTGCCGAAGAGGGTCACGCCCCACTCGTAGTCGTCGAGCCCGGTCGAGCCGGTGATGACCTGGAGCACCCTGCCGTGGAAGGTCCGGCCCACCTTGCCGTGCCCCATCATGAGCTCCTTGCGGGCCTCGAAGTCGAGGGCGTACCAGTTGATCGCCTCGCCCCGCCGCTTGGACATCGGGTAGAAGCAGAAGGCCGCCTTGCCCTCCGGCGGGAGCTGCGGGAACAGGCGGGCCTGGCGCATGGCCTCTGGGACCCCGGCCGCGTACTCGGAGATCTCGGTCAGCGAGACGTAGGACTGGGCGGGGACGAGACCGGCGCGGGCCACCTCGGTCTGGAGCCTGCGCAGCCGCCAGACGTCGGGGCCCAGGACCATCAGCCCCAGGTCGGCCTTGTGGCCGAGCAGCGCCACCGGGACGACCTGGTACCCGTCGGCCTCGGCGGCGGCCAGCGCCCTGCGCAGGGCGTCCCCGTCGAATTCGGGTGCCAGCCGGCAGAAGAGGTGGAGGACCCCCAGGCCGGTCGTCGGGGTCAGAGCCACGCCGTCAGTGTAGAGAAGGCTGCCGGGGGCCGAACTCGGGGCGGAAACACGATGTGCCCGGCCTTGCAGCCGGGCACATCGTTCAGCCTCGGTTGGGGGTGAGGCGTCGCCAGTGTCACCCCGGGCTGTTGCAGCACCGTGGCATCCTGGTGACACCTGGCCCCCGGGACCCCCGAAGTGGGGTATCTACATCTACCCCAACGGAGGGTCTAGTAATCGTCCATCCCACCGGGCATGGCGGGCGACTCTTCCTCGGGCTTGTCGACGATGACCGCCTCGGTGGTGAGGAACAACGCCGCGATGGACGCCGCGTTCTGCAGCGCCGAGCGGGTCACCTTGGCGGCGTCGATCACACCGGTCTTGAAGAGGTCCTCGTACTCGCCGGTCGCGGCGTTGAGGCCGTGGGATCCCTTGAGGTTGCGCACCTTCTCGACGATGACGCCACCCTCGAGACCCGCGTTCACGGCGATCTGCTTCAGCGGCTCCTCGACGGCCTTGCCGACGATGCGGGCACCGGTGGCCTCGTCGCCCTCGAGCTTCTCGGCCGTTTCGAGGATGGCGGTCTGGGCCCGCAGCAGGGCGACACCCCCACCGGGGACCACGCCCTCTTCGATGGCCGCCTTGGTCGTCGACACGGCGTCCTCGATGCGGTGCTTCTTCTCCTTGAGCTCCACCTCGGTGGCGGCCCCGACCTTGATCACGGCCACACCGCCGGAGAGCTTGGCCAGGCGCTCCTGGAGCTTCTCCCGGTCGTAGTCCGAGTCGGTGTTCTCGATCTCGGTCTTGATCTGGTTGATGCGGCCCTTGATGTCGTTCTCCGAGCCGGCGCCCTCGACGATGGTCGTCTCGTCCTTGGTGACGACGACCTTGCGGGCGGAGCCCAGCAGGTCGAGGGTCACGTTCTCGAGCTTGAGGCCGACCTCCTCGGTCACGACCTGGCCGCCGGTGAGGATGGCGATGTCCTGGAGCATGGCCTTGCGGCGCTCGCCGAAGCCGGGGGCCTTGACGGCCACCGAGCGGAAGGTGCCGCGGATCTTGTTGACGACCAGGGTGGCGAGGGCCTCGCCCTCGACGTCCTCGGCGATGATCAGCAGCGGCTTGCTGCTCTGCATGACCTTCTCGAGCACCGGCAGCAGGTCGCGCACGGCCGTGATCTTGGAGCCCACCAGCAGGATGTAGGCGTCCTCGAGGACGGCCTCCATGCGCTCGGGGTCGGTCACGAAGTAGGGGGCGATGTAGCCCTTGTCGAAGCGCATGCCCTCGACCAGGTCCATGTCCATGCCGAAGGTCTGCGACTCCTCGACGGTGATGACGCCGTCGCGGCCGACCTTGTCGATGGCTTCGGAGATCATCTCGCCGATCTCGGTGTCGGCGGCCGAGATGGAGGCCACCTGGGCGATCTGGGCCTTGGACTCGGTCTCCCTGGCGATGCCGTGGATGGAGCCGACCGCCGTCTCGACGGCGGCCTCGATGCCCCGCTTGAGGGACATGGGGTTGGCACCGGCGGCCACGTTGCGCAGGCCCTCGTGGACCATGGCCCAGGCCAGGACGGTGGCCGTGGTCGTGCCGTCACCGGCGACGTCGTCGGTCTTCTTGGCGACTTCCTTGACCAGCTCGGCGCCGATCTTCTCGAAGGGGTCCTCGAGCTCGATCTCCTTGGCGATCGACACGCCGTCGTTGGTGATCGTGGGGGCGCCCCACTTCTTGTCGAGCACCACGTTGCGGCCCTTGGGGCCGAGGGTGACGCGTACGGCGTCCGCCAGCTTGTTCATGCCGGTCTCCAGGCCGCGGCGGGCGTCCTCCTGGAAGGCGATGATCTTGGCCATCTGGGTTATTCCTCCATTAGCACTCTCGTCATGTGAGTGCTAATAGGAAACCACCTCCGGGCCGCCAGCGCAAGGGCGGGCCCCCGAGCCGGTGACGAGGGATCAGCCCCCGGCGACCGCCGGGATGATGGAGAGCGTCTGGCCAGGGGAGACGGGCGTGCCGAGGCCGTCGAGGAAGCGGACGTCCTCGTCGGCCAGGAACACGTTCACGAAGCGGCGCAGGTTGCCCGACTCGTCGAAGAGCCGGTCGGCCAGGCCGGGGTGGGCGGCGTCGAGGGCCTTGAGGGCCTCGCCCACCGTCGCCCCCTCCACCTCGACCTCCCCGGCGCCGGCGGTCAGGGTGCGCAGCTGGGTGGGGATGCGGACGGTCAGGCTCATCGGGTCGGCTCCTCGGTGTGGTGGTGGTCCCCGTCGCGCTCGAACGCGGCGTCGAAGGCGGCCAGGGTGGGGGCGATCGTCGCCGTGGGGACGGCGCCGGCGGACCCGCTGAGGGCCTCCACCGTCTTGAGTCCGTGCCCGGTGACCAGGGCCACCACCCGCTCGTCGGGTCGAATGGCGCCCGAGGCGGCCAGCTTGCAGAGCGTCGCGATGGTCACCCCGCCGGCGGTCTCGGCGAAGATGCCCTCGGTACGGGCCAGCAGCCCGATGGCCTCGACGACCTCGCCGTCGGTCACCGCGGCGCACGAGCCTCCCGAGCGGCGCATGACCTCGAGCGCGTACCAGCCGTCGGCCGGGTTGCCGATGGCCAGCGACTTGGCGATCGTCTTGGGCTTGACCGGCCGGATGGCGTCGCTGCCCTCGAGGAACGCCGTCGCCACGGGCGCGCACCCCTCGGCCTGGGCGCCCGAGACCCGCACGGCGGGCTCTTCGGGCAGGAGCCCCACCTTGCCCAGCTCGGCGAACCCCTTGGCCACCTTGGTCAGCTGGCTCCCCGACCCGATGGGGACGACGACGTGGTCCGGGGCCTGCCAGCCGAGCTGCTCGGCGATCTCGAAGGCCAGCGTCTTGGAGCCCTCGGCGTAGTAGGTCCGCACGTTGACGTTCACGAAGGCCCAGCTGGGGCGCTCGCTCGTCAGCTCGGCGCACAGGCGGTTCACGTCGTCGTAGGTCCCCTCGACGGCGATGACCGTCCCGCCGTAGACCGTCGTCATGGTGACCTTGGCGGACTCGAGGTCGTGCGGGATGAGGACGACCGAGTCCATGCCGGCCCTCGCCGCGTGGGCGGCCACCGAGTTGGCGAGGTTGCCCGTCGAGGCGCAGGCGGCCACCTTGAAGCCGAGCTGGCGCGCCTTGGTCAGCGCGACCGAGACCACGCGGTCCTTGAAGGAGCCGGTGGGGTTGGCGGTGTCGTCCTTGATCCACAGCTCGCCCAGGCCGATCTCGGCGGCCAGGCGATCGGCCCGCACGAGCGGCGTGAAGCCGGCCCCGAGGTCCACGGGCGTCTCGTCGTCGACCGGGAGCAGGTCCCGGTAGCGCCAGATGGAGCGGGGGCCGGCCGCGATCCGCTCCCGGCTGACCGTCGCTGCGATCCGCTCGTAGTCGTAGGCGACCTCGAGCGGCCCGAAGCAGTAGTCGCAGACGTGCAGGGCCTCGGCGGGGAAGGTGCGCTGACACTCACGGCAACGCAACCCAGTGACGAAATCGACCATCGGTCCTCCTCATCGATCGGGCATTGGCACCAGGTGCTTCGCACTGGTTGCCGCGACGTCGACGGGCCCGTCCCTCAGTCGCTCTGGATGATGGCCACCATCGTAGCCCGGCCGGACCGGCCACCTCAACGCAGCGCGGCTGATTGAATCGGAGGCGTGGCGCTCACCTTTCACCACACCGACTTCCCGACCGGCCCGGTCCTCGACGCCAAGACGCGGGCGGGCCGGACCGTCTCGGTGTGCATCCCGGCCCGGGACGAGGGCTCGACGGTGGGCTCGGTCGTGCGGGCCGTCGTGCAGCCGTTCCTGGCCGCCCACGGCGGCAACGGCCTGGTCGACGAGGTGATCGTGCTCGACGACGGGTCGCTCGACGACACCGCTGAGCAGGCCCGGGACGCCGGCGCCCGGGTCGTGGCCGGTCCGGGCGGCGCCGGCGGCAAGGGCCAGGCCATGGCGGCCGCACTGGCCGCCTCCACCGGCGACATCGTGGCCTACCTCGACGCCGACGTCGCCAACACCACGCCCGCCTTCGTGACCGGGCTGCTCGGCCCGCTCCTGACCATCGACGACGTGGCGCTGGTGAAGGGGTTCTACACCCGCCCGTTGCACGGTGACCCGACCGGCGGCGGCCGGGTCACCGAACTGGTGGCCCGCCCGTTGCTCGAGCTCCTCTTCCCGGAGCTCTCGTGGGTGCGCCAGCCGCTCGCCGGCGAGACGGCGGCGCAGCGCTGGGTCTTCGAGAAGCTCGGCTTCGCCCCCGGGTACGGGGTCGAGCTCGGGCTGCTGATCGACGTCGCGCAGAGCCTGGGCGCCGAGCGCCTGGCCCAGGTCGACCTCGGCGAGCGCATCCACCGCAACCGGCCGCTGGACGAGCTGCGCCCCCAGTCCGTCGACGTGCTGCGGGCCGCGCTCGAGCGCGTCCCGCCGTCCTCGCTGCCGCCGGCATCGAGCAGCGCATGAGCACGCGCGAGGTCGAAGGCCGGAGCGACACCATCGTCGTCTCGAACCGCGGCCCCCTCGCGTTCCGCGGCGCACCCGACGGGTCGCTCGTGCCCGTGCCCGCCGCCGGCGGCCTGGCCTCGTCGCTGCACCGCCTCCTCGGCGGGAGCGGCACGACGTGGGCCTCGGTGACGATGGGGGCGGCGGACCGCGAGGCGGTCGCCCGGGGCCTCATGGCCGAGGAGGGGCTCGACCTCGTCCCCGTCGTCGTGGACGACGACACCTACCGCCAGGCGTACGACGTGGTCGCCAATACGACGTTGTGGTACTGCCACCACCACCTCTTCGACCTGCCGCACCGGCCCCGGTTCGACCGGTACTGGCGGGCGGCCTGGGAGGGCTACCGGACCTACAACCAGGCCATGGCGGACGTGGTGACGGAACGGGCCGCGGACGGCGCCACCGTGCTCGTGCAGGACTACCACTTCTCGCTGCTGGGACGGATGCTGGCCGAGCGCCGGCCCGACCTGCGCTCGGTGCACTTCTTGCACACGCCGTTCGCCGCGCCCGCCATGCTCGGCGTGCTGCCCGACGCCGTGCGGGCCGAGCTGCTCGACGGCATGGCCGGCTACTCGGCCTGTGGCTTCCACTGCCACAAGTGGGAGGCGGACTTCACCGCCTGCTACGGCGCGGCCGGCCGGGCGGCGCCGCGCACCTTCGTCGCGCCGCTCGGGCCCGACGCCGGCGTGCTCGAGGAGGAGGCGGCCTCGCCCGAGTGCGCGGCGGCCGCGGCGGCGCTGCGCGCCGAGGTGGGCGGGCGCCGCATCGTCGCCCGGTCGGACCGCATGGAACCGTCGAAGAACATCGTGCGGGGGATGCTGGCCTTCGAGGAGCTCTTGGTCGCGCACCCCGAGTGGCGCGGCGAGGTGACGCACGTGGCCTTCGCGTACCCCAGCCGGCAGGGGCTGGCCGAGTATCTCGCCTACGGGGCCGACGTGGTGCACACGGCCGAGCGGATCAACCACGCCTTGCGCTCGGAGGACTGGGCGCCGATCCTCCTCGCCGTCGAGGACGACCGAGCTCGTTCGCTGGCCGCGCTCACCCTCTCGGACGTCCTGCTGGTGAACCCGGTGCGCGACGGGCTCAACCTGGTGGCCAAGGAGGGCCCGCTCCTGAACGCGGCCGACGGGGTGCTCGTGCTCTCGCACGAGGCCGGCGCGTGGGAGGAGCTCTCCCTGTCCGGTAGCGGGGCGCTCGGCGTGAACCCCTTCGACGTCTCGGGGACGGCCGAGGCCCTCCACGCGGCTCTCGAGATGGCGGCGCCGGAACGGGCCCGGCGGGCGGGCGACCTGCGGGAGGCCGTGCGCGCCCGGACGTCGGCCGACTGGTGGGCGGACCAGCTGGCGGCGGCCGCTCAGGACTGAGGCGGAGCCGCAGCGGCGGTTGCGGCGTCAGCCAGCACGCGGAGCAGCTGGACGGCGCCCTCGGCGCCCCGCACGGTGAGGTCGGCCCGGGCGGCCACCTCGGGCGGGCTCTCGACGTCGACCGCCGCCACCCTGACCGCGGCGAGGGGACGGCCGTCGGGCGCCGTGAGCTCCCCCGCCGCGGCAAAGGCGGGCAGGTCGCCGATGTCGTCGCCGAACACCGCGACGGCGCGCAGCCGCCCGGCGTGCTCGGCCGCCAGCGCGCGCACGACCGTCCCCTTGTCGACGTCGATCGGGGGGCGCAGCTCGCGCTCGGCGCGGCCGGGGTGCACCGTCAGGCCGTGCCGGGCGTGCTGGCGCTCGGCGAAGGCCAGGACCCAGTCGCGCCGGTCGGGCGCGTGGCGCCAGTGCAGCGTCACCGTGAGCCCCTTGGGCTCGACGTAGATGCCCGCCGGCGCCTCGGCCCTGGCCTCGGCCACGACCTCGTCGATGACGGCCGCCCACCGCGCGTGCTCGGGGCCCCGCAGCGCGCGTTCCAGGCCGTAGAGGCCCGCCAGCGTCACGCCGGCCGGCTCGCCGAGCACCTCGGCAAGGAAGGCGGTCGGCCGGCCCGACACCACCGCGACCAGCGCGAACGGGCGGGCGAGGTCGGCCAACAGGGCCGGCACGCCGGGCAGCGGGCGGGCCCCCGTGGGGTCCTCCACGATGGCGGCCAGGGTCCCGTCGAAGTCGAGGAACAGCGCGCTGCGCGCCGGCTCGGCCGCCATGCGCCAGAACGGGGCGGGGAGCTGTGCCGCGGCCTCGCCGGCGCCGTCCGTGTCGCCCGCGCCGGGCAACGTCAGGTGGTGGAGGTCGTCGTCGACGCCAGGTCCGCTCCGATGACCACGACGACGTCGACCCCCGTCACCCCGCTCACCGGGGTGGCCGTCGTGAGCGGCAGCACCTGGGTCGGCTTCACGCCGATGGTG
>CAYWDQ010000133.1:0-8524 GCA_964457065.1 uncultured Acidimicrobiaceae bacterium
GCCTCGATCGTCCCCCGTGCCACGTCGATCGTGATCTCGAGTGCGGGGTCCTTCGCCACCGCGTCGAGCAGGGCGCGGTCGAGCTCCTCGGTGACCTGCACCGGGAGCAGCCCCTGCTTGGTGCAGTTGTTGCGGAAGATGTCGGCGAAGCGCGACGAGACCACGGCCTGGAACCCGAAGTCCATGAGCGCCCACACGGCGTGCTCGCGGGAAGAGCCGGTGCCGAAATTGTGCCCGGCCACCAGGATCGTGGCCCCCACGAACTCGGGGTTGTTGAGCACGAAGTCTCGGTCGTCGCGCCACTCCGAGAAGAGCCCGGCGCCGAAGCCGGTCCGCTCCACGCGCTTGAGCCAGTCCGAGGGGATGATCTGATCGGTGTCGACGTCAGTGCGGTCGAGGGGAACGGCACGGCCGGTGACGACGACGACGGCTTCCATCAGTCCAGATCCTCCGGTAGAGCGAACGTCCCGGCCACCGCGGTGGCGGCGGCGACGGCGGGGGAGACGAGGTGGGTGCGCCCGCCACGCCCCTGACGGCCCTCGAAGTTGCGGTTCGAGGTCGACGCGCAGCGCTCACCGACGGCGAGCTTGTCCGGGTTCATGGCCAGGCACATGGAGCAGCCCGGCTCGCGCCACTCGAAGCCGGCCGCCATGAACACCTTGTCCAGGCCCTCGTTCTCCGCCTGCGCTTTGACCCGGTGCGAGCCGGGCACGGCGAGGGCGCGCAGGCCGGGGCGGATCGTCCGTCCCTCGAGCACGGCGGCAGCGGCCCGGAAGTCCTCGATGCGCGAGTTCGTGCAGCTGCCCAGGAACACCGTGTCGACCGGGATCTCCCGCAGCGGCGTCCCGGCCTGGAGCCCCATGTAGGCGAGCGCGCGCTCGGCGGCCTCCCGGTCCCCGGGGTCGGCCATGGAGGCGGGGTCGGGCACCGATCCCGCGATGGGCGCCACCTGCGCCGGGTTCGTGCCCCAGGTGACGTGGGGCGTGATGGCCGCGGCGTCGAGGACGACCTCCTTGTCGAACGTCGCCCCCTCGTCGGTCGGCAGGGTGCGCCAGTAGGACAGCGCGGCGTCCCAGGCCTCGCCCACCGGCGCGTGGTCGCGGCCCTTCACGTAGTCGAACGTCGTCTCGTCCGGCGCCACCAGGCCGGCCCGCGCCCCGCCCTCGATCGACATGTTGCACAGCGTCATCCGGCCCTCCATGGAGAGGCCCCGGATGGCCGAGCCGCGGTACTCGATCACGTGGCCCATGCCACCGCCGGTGCCGATGGCGCCGATGACCGCCAGCGCGACGTCCTTGGCGGTCACGCCGGGGGCCAGCTCGCCCTCGACCGTCACCGCCATCGTCTTCGGCCGCACCTGGGGCAGCGTCTGGGTGGCCAGCACGTGCTCCACCTCGCTGGTGCCGATGCCGAAGGCGAGCGCGCCGAAGGCCCCGTGGGTCGAGGTGTGGCTGTCACCGCAGACGATCGTCATGCCGGGCTGCGTCCAGCCCTGCTCGGGCCCGATGATGTGGACGATGCCCTGGTTGGCGTCGCCCATCGGGTAGCAGGTGATGCCGAACTCGGCCGTGTTGTCGTCGAGGACCTTGAGCTGCTGGGCCGAGACGGGGTCGGCGACCGGCTTGTCGATGTCGGTGGTGGGGACGTTGTGGTCCGCCGTCGCCACGGTGAGGTCGGGCCGCCGCACGGTGCGCCCGGCCAGGCGCAACCCGTCGAAGGCCTGCGGCGAGGTCACCTCGTGCACCAGGTGCAGGTCGATGAACAGCAGGTCGGGCTCGCCCTCGGCCGCGTGGACGACGTGCGCGTCCCAGATCTTCTGGCTGAGGGTACGCGGCGCCATCAACGGGTCACGTCGACGATGTGGACCTTGAGCATGCCGCCGGGCGCCTGGTACTCGACGGCGTCCCCCGCGCTGCGCCCCACCAGCACCTGGCCCAGGGGTGAGCTGGGCGAGACGACGGGCAGGTCCCCCTGGCGCTCCTCGATGGAGCCCACGAAGAACTTCTGGGTGTCGTCCTCGTCGTCACCCTCGTAGCGGAGCTCCACCGTGCTGCCGAGCGAGACGGAACCGTCCCCCGCCCCGGACTCGTCGACGATCTCGACCTCCTTCAACATCGCCTGGAGCTGGCGGATGCGCGATTCCATCTTCCCCTGGGCGTCCTTGGCCGCGTGGTAGTCGCCGTTCTCGCTCAGGTCGCCCAGCGCGCGGGCCGCCTCGATGTGCTGGGCGATCTCCACCCGGCCGCGTGTCGTCAGATCCTCCAGCTCGGCCACCAGCCGGTCGTGGGTGGCCTGGGTCAGCTTGGTCGTCTCGGTCTGGTTGGCGGATGCGTTGGTCACGGCGTGTCCTCCGGGAGGCGGGTGCGCAGGCGGCGGGGCGGTGCACCGCGCCGGCAGCGACAAGGCTAATCGGCCCCGCCGGGGCCGCCGGTCGCCGCAGCACCCGTTGTTGACGGGGCGGGCCCGCTGCGAGAGACTGGTGCGACCATGCACCGTTCCGAGCACCTCGTAGGCATTATTCACTAGGCGCGCACCACCCCCCGCGCGCCTTCGAACCGTCCACAGAGTGGGCGGTTTTTCAATTTCCGGGCCGGTACGCACCGGGACGAGCACGAGACAAGGGAGAATGGGGACTGTGACCAGGCATCGGGTGGCCGTCATCGGCGGCGACGGCATCGGGCCGGAGGTCTGCGCCGAGGCCCTCAAGGTCGTGGCGGCGGCGGGTGTCGACCTCGACACCACCTACTTCGAACTCGGGGCGGCGCGCTACCTGCGCGACGGCGTCGTCCTGCCGGACGAGACCCTCGCCGAGCTGCGGGGCTTCGACGCCATCCTCCTCGGTGCCATCGGCCCGCCGGTCGGTGACACGGCCGTCCCGCCCGGGACCCTCGAGCGCGGCATGCTGCTCCGCCTGCGCTTCGACCTCGATCTCTACGTCAACCTGCGCCCCTTCGCCGGCATCCCCGGATCGGTCGCCGCCGGGGCCGACTTCGTGGTCATCCGGGAGAACACCGAGGGTACCTACGCCGGCGAAGGCGGCTTCCTGCGCAAGGGGACCCCGCACGAGGTGGCCACCCAGGGCTCGGTCAACACGCGACACGGCGCCGAGCGCTGCGCGCGCTTCGCGTTCGACCTGGCCAGCAGCCGGCCGGGCCGCCACCTGACCCTGGTGCACAAGACCAACGTGCTCACCTTCGCGGGCGACCTCTGGCACCGCACCGTCAGCGAGGTCTCGGCCGAGTACCCCGACATCGACTGGGACTACAACCACGTCGACGCCGCCTGCATCTATTTGGTGGAGGACCCGAAGCGCTACGACGTCATCGTCACTGACAACCTCTTCGGCGACATCCTGACCGACTTGGCCGGCGCGGTCAGCGGCGGCATCGGCTTCGCGGCATCGGCCAACCTGAACCCGGCCCGGACGGGGCCGTCGCTCTTCGAGCCCGTGCACGGTGCCGCGCACGACATCGCCGGCCAGGGCATCGCCAACCCGCTGGCCGCCATCCACTCGGCCGCGCTCATGCTTGAGCACCTCGGCGAGATCGACGCCGCCACCCGCATCGTCAAGGCCGTCGCCGAGCAGACCGACGACATGTCCAACCCCGACATCCCCACATCCAACGAGCAGCTGTCCACGACCGCCGTGGGCGACGCGATCGCAGAAAGGCTCTAGCCGCCATGCCCATCACCCCGACGGAGAAGATCTGGATGGACGGCGAGCTGGTCGACTGGGCCGACGCCACGGTGCACGTCCTCACGCACACCATGCACTACGGCTCCGGCGTCTTCGAGGGCATCCGCGCCTACCCGACCAGCCGAGGCGTGGCCGTGTTCCGGCTGGGGGACCACATCCGCCGGCTGTTCGCCTCGGCGAAGGTCTTCATGATCGAGGTCCCGTACACGGTGGACGACATCATTGAGGCCACGCGGCTCGTGGTCCGCGAGAGCGGGCTGCAGGACGGCTGCTACATCCGGCCGCTCATCTACCTCGGCTACGGCGAAATGGGCCTCAACCCCCTGCCCTGCCCGGTGAACGTCTCCGTGGCCGCCTGGCCGTGGGGCACCTACCTGGGCGACGAGGGCATCGCCAACGGCGTGTCGTGCAAGATCAGCTCGTGGCAGCGGCACGACCCCAACGCGGTGCCGACGGCGGCCAAGGGCACGGGCATGTACGTGAACTCGTCACTGGCCAAGGTCGAGGCGATCAAGGCCGGCTACGACGAGGCCATCCTGCTGGCGCCCAACGGCCGGGTCAGCGAGTGCACCGGCGAGAACATCTTCATCGTGCGTGACGGCGTGCTGATCACGCCGCCCACCTCCGATGCCGGGGCGCTCGAGGGCATCACGCAGAACTCCGTCGAGACGATCGCGGGCGACCTGGGGATCGAGGTGCGCCACGAGCACATCATCCGCACGGACCTCTACCTGGCCGACGAGGCCTTCCTGACCGGCACCGCGGCGGAGGTGGTGCCCATCCGCGCCGTCGACGACCGTCCGGTGGGCACGGGGCGCCCGGGACGGATCACCAAGGAGCTCCAGCAGACCTACTTCGCCACCGTCCGCGGCGAGGTGGACCAGTACAAGGAATGGCTGGACCATGTCGACTGACGGTAGCGGCACCGACGCCCACACCCACGAGGGCGTACGGCACACGCACGCGCACGGCCACAGCGCGCACGCGCACGATTACCACCTGCCCGACCTGCCCGAGGCGGTCGACATCTTCGACACCATCCTGCGGGACGGCAGCCAGCAGGAGGGCCTCTCCCTCACGGTCGACGACAAGCTCCGGGTGGCCGAGCAGCTGGACCATCTCGGGGTCACCTTCATCGAGGGCGGCTGGCCCGGTGCGAACCCCAAGGACGTGGAGTTCTTCGAGCGAGCCAAGAAGGAGCTCACGCTCCACACGGCGACGCTGGTGGCGTTCGGCTCCACCCGGCGGGCCGGGGTCAGGCCCGAGCACGACACCGTCCTCGCCAACCTGAGGGATGCCGGGGCACCGGTGGCCTGCATCGTCGCCAAGTCCTGGGACCGCCACGTCGCCGAAGCGCTGCGCACGTCCCTCGACGAGGCGGTCGCCATGGTGGCCGACTCGGTGCGCTTTCTGAGGGAGCACGGCCTGCGCGTCTTTCTCGACGCGGAGCACTTCTTCGACGGGTACCGCGGCAATCCCGACTTCGCGCTGTCCGTGCTGGCCGCGGCCGAAGCGGCGGGCGCCGAGGCGCTGGTGCTGTGCGACACCAACGGCGGCTCGCTCCCCGACGACGTGGGCCACGCGGTGGCCGAGGTGCGGGCCCGCACCAGCGCACAGCTGGGCATCCACTGCCACAACGACACCGGGTGCGCCGTGGCCAACTCCCTCGTCGCAGTGCAGGCCGGCGTGACGCAGGTGCAGGGCTGCATCAACGGCTACGGCGAGCGGTCCGGCAACACTGACCTGTCGGCCGCCATCCCCAACCTGTCGCTCAAGCTGCACATCCGCACCATCCCCGCCGACCGCCTGGAGCGCCTGACCCCCGTTGCGCACCACATCGCCGAGCTCGTCAACATCGCGCCGAACCCGCAGCAGCCCTACGTCGGGAACTCGGTGTTCGCCCACAAGGGCGGCCTGCACGCCAGCGCGGTGGCGCGCAGCGCCGACCTCTACGAGCACGTCGAGCCCAACCTCGTCGGCAACGGTACCCGCGTCGTGGTCTCGGAGATGGCGGGCCGCTCGACGCTGGCCATGAAGGCGGCCGAGCTCGGCCTGGAGCTCGACGGCGAGGTCATCGGGAGGGTCCTGGACGAGCTCAAGCACCTGGAGCACGAGGGCTACCACTTCGAGGTGGCCGACGGCTCCCTGGAGCTCCTGCTGCGCCGGGCCACCGGGTGGGTGTCGGACTACTTCACGGTGGAGTCGTTCCGCGTCATCACCGACCACGGCGAGCACGCCGACGGCGACGTCATGACCGAGGCCACGGTCAAGGTCCATGTGGGGTCCGAGCGCATCGTGGCCGTGGCGGAGGGCAACGGCCCGGTCAACGCCCTCGACGGCGCGCTGCGGGCCGCCATCGGGTCCAGGTTCCCGGCCCTGGCCCACATCCACCTGACCGACTACCGGGTGCGCGTCCTCGACACGGGCCGGGGCACCGGCGCGGTCACCCGGGTCCTGGTGGACACCACCGACGGTCAGCGCACCTGGACCACGATCGGGGTGTCGGAGAACATCATTGAGGCGAGCTGGCAGGCCCTCTACGATTCGATCGTCTTCGGGCTGCTCCACGCGACCTAGCGGGGAACCGGGCAGCCCGGCGTCACCACGGGGGAGCACAGGGGGTCGTCCATGACCGTGTGGAGCCGGATCGCAGCGTCGTTGGTCGGCCTCCCGCCGGCCCGCAGCACGAGCATCTCGGTCGAGCGCGACCTCGCGGCCAAGATGCCCGACGGCGCCGTCCTCCTGGCGGACCGCTGGTTCCCGACGACCGCGTCGGGTGACCTGCCGACCGTGTTGATCCGGACCCCCTACGGGCGGCGCATCGTCGGTCCGCTGGGACGGCTGTACGCCGAGCGCGGCTACCAGACGGTCATTCAGAGCTGCCGGGGGACGTTCGGCTCGGAGGGGGAGTGGGATCCCGTCCGCCACGAGCAGGCGGACGGGCACGCCACCCTCGAGTGGGTGGCGGCCCAGCCGTGGTTCGACGGCCGGCTCGTCATGTGGGGCGGCAGCTACCTCGGCATCACGCAGTGGGCCATCGCGCAGGACGCGCCCGACTTCGTCAAGGCTCTCGGACTGCAGATCACGGCGTCGAACATCCGCGACGCCATCGTGTACCCGGGCGGTTCCTTCGCGCTCGAAATGGCGTTGACGTGGATCTACCAGCTGGCGCACCAGGAGCTCGGGTGGCGCACCGTCCTGCGCACCCAGCTGGGAGGCACCAAGGTCCTGGCGGCCGCGGCCGACGTCCTTCCCCTCGGGAGGTGCGACGTGGCGGCCATCGGGCAGACCGCGCCGCCCTTCCAGGACTGGCTGGAGCACAGCCGGCCGGGCGACCCGTGGTGGGACGGCATCGACTTCGGGCGGCGGCTGGAGCGGGTGCCCCCGGCCAGCATGGTCGGCGGGTGGTACGACCTCTTCCTGCCGTCCCAGGTGGCCGACTACGAGGCGCTGCGGCGGGCCGGCCGGGCGGCCCGCATCACCGTCGGCCCGTGGACGCACTCGAGCCCGGGCCTCTTCGGCGAGACGGTGCGCGACGGGCCCGACTGGTACGACGAGCAGCTCGGGGAGCACCCGGGCCGCGAGCCACGGGCGCCCGTGCGCGTCTTCGTCATGGGGTCGCGCACGTGGCAGGAGTTCTCGCTGTGGCCACCGGCGGGGGACGTGCAGCGCTGGTACCTCGGGCGGTGGGGCACGCTGAGCACCATGCCGCCGGCGGAGAGCGCGCCCGACCGCTTCCACTACAACCCCCACGACCCGACGCCGGCCGTGGGCGGGGCCTCGTTGAACATCCACTCCGCGGGACGCAAGGACCAGCGCAGGCGTGAGCACCGTCACGACGTGCTCACCTACACCAGCGCTGTTCTCGCCGAGGACCTCACCGTGATCGGGCCGTTGACGGCCGAGTTGTACCTGCGCTCGTCGCTCGAGCACACGGACTTCTTCGTGCGGCTCTGCGACGTGACCGAGAAGGGCAGGTCGTGGAACATCAGTGACGGCATCGTCCGGTTGGCGCCCGGTTCGGTGCACAAGGAGGAGGACGGCGTCTTCCGGTTGGAGGTCGCCATGTGGCCGACGGCGAACACGTTCCAAGCCGGGCACCGCATCCGGCTCCAGGTCTCGAGCGGGGCCCACCCGCTGTTCTGCCGGAACACCGGCACCGGCGAGCCCCTTGCCACCGCGACCACCATGCGCTCGGCGGACCAGGAGGTCTTCCACGACGTCGCCCGACCTTCGTGCATCTCGTTGCCGGTCGTGCGGCTACTGGCGGACGAAGGGCTCGGCGAAGGCGCCGGAATAGGTTCCGGGGGGACGCTCGGCTAACCTCCCGCGCATGACGCAGCCCACCTTCGTGCCCATCGCCGAGGCCGACCAGGTCAGGCCGGCCCGGCACCTGCACGTCCCGGGTTCGTGGACCACGACGCGCCCGGCGGAGCTCGTCACACCATCGGTGGCCCGGGGGCGTGACGTCGGGACGCCGGGGCCCGACTCGGGCTTCGCGCTCCGTTTGGCCAGGCGCTTCGAGCACGAGGTGCAGCTGGGTGCGGGCGAGTCGGAGCACGACGTCCTGCTGGGCGTGGCGCTGGTCGCGGCCAAGCGGGCGGCCCTGTTCGGGCGTGGCCCCTCCATCTACGACGTCCGCCTCGCACTCGGTCTGTGGGGGTTCCTCGGGGACGCCCCGCCCGAGCTGAGGGAGACGCGGCGCGCCCTGTTCTCCTCCATCACCCACGACTACGTCGCCCAGCGGCAGCTCGTCGACTCGGTTCCCGAGGAGATCCTCCGGCTCAGCCCCGAGGAGGCCCACGGCCGGGGCGGTGCCACCGCGGC
>CAYWDQ010000134.1:0-8343 GCA_964457065.1 uncultured Acidimicrobiaceae bacterium
CCACCAAGAACCAGCCGATGGGGCTGCGTTGGCCGGTCGAGCGGACCAACTCATGGCTCAGCAACTTTGGCCAGCTGCGGCGCAATACGGACCGCTTCATTGCCCACCGCCTGGCACAGTTCGCCCTGGCGGTCGCCCTCATCATCACGGTCAAGCTGGTCAAGTGGGCCAGGAGGTGGGAGTCAATGGCCGTGGCCTAGTGGCGCGCGCTCTAAGCGGGTCCAGGCGCGGCGGAGGAGGATCAGCATCGTCTCGGTGTCCTGAGCGCCAGGCACCGGCCAGGCGCCGCCGATCAGGAAGTAGGGCACGCCCGTGACCCCGTGCTCCTGCGCCGTCGCCTCGTCGGCCCGCACCGCCTCGGCATACGCCTCGCCGGCGAGCACCTTGTCCGTGATGTGCCCGGCGAGTCCCACGGAGGCGGCGACGTCGCGCAGGACCTCGTGGTCCGAGAGTTGCCGTCCCTCGGTGAAGTGCGCCACGAAGAGCTCCTTGACCAGCGCGTCCTCGCACTCGGCGCCGCGGGCCGCCTGGGCGAGCCGGTGGGCGTCGAAGGTGCTCCCGAGCTGCACCCGGTCGAAGTGGAAGGCCAGGCCGACCTCCTCCCCCAGCGCGGTGAGCCGCGCGTGCCCGGCCCGGACCTGCGCCGCGCTCAGCCCATACTTGGCGGCCACCGCCTCCTCCATCGGCCGCTCGCGGCGGGCGGGCGAGCGGGGGTCGAGCTCGAAGGACCGGTGGACGACCGTGATCTCGTCCGCGTGCTCGAAGGTCTGGAGCGCGGCGTCCAGACGGGCGAGCCCGAGCGCACACCACGGGCATGCGAAGTCCGACCAGATCTCAATCTGCATGCACCGGCCAGGCTACGGCCCGCCCAGTGGCGCCGCGGCCCCCTGGCCCCAGTGTCCTGGCGAGGAGGGTCCACGCCCCCTGTCTGGCCGGGCTCAGCCCGCGACGGCCGCCTCGAGCTGCGCTCCCGCCGCCAGCAGCCGCTCCTCACTGCCTGCGGGCCCTATCAGCTGGATACTGGCCGGCAACGGCGCTGGCGCAGGCACGGGCAGGGACAGCGCGGGGACACCGGCCAGGTTGACCGGGAGGGTGCAGCGCGACACGAGGAGGTCGTCGCCGTCCTCGAGGTGCGGCGGGAAGATCGTCAGGGTCGGGGTGACGAGGATGTCGACCTCGGTGAAGACCCGCTCCAGGGTGGCCTTCCACTCGCGCTGGGCCACCCACGCGGCGCTGATCGTGCGGTCGTCGCACTGTGCGCCCAGATGAAGACGGGCGCGCACGTCGTCACCGATGCCCTCCGGATCCTCCCCGACCAGCACCGCGTCTGACTGCCAGGCCTCCACGACCAGGAGGAGGCCGGCCTGGACGGTGGCCTCGTCCCACCCCGGCAGCGGCAGGTCATGGCAGTGCCAGCCGGACCGCTGGAGCGCCGTGTCGATGGCATCGGTGATCGCCGGGTCGGCATCGATCGGCAGCCGGGCCACGACGAGGTCGTCGCCGCGACGCGGGTCGGCCACCGTGAAGCCCGGCTCGAGCAACTGCATGCCGGCCACGAGACCCGGGACGTCGCGGGCCATGGGTCCCACGGTGTCGAAGCTGGGCGAGAGCGGCCAGACGCCGTCGAGCGGAATCCGGCCCCAGGTCGTCTTGAGGCCCGCCGTGCCGCAGCACGCAGAGGGGATGCGCACCGACCCACCGGTGTCGCTCCCGTAGGCCACGTCCGCCTCGCCCGTCGCGACCGCAACGGCAGAACCGCTGGACGAACCGCCCGGGACGAGGGCGGGGTCGAGCGGGTTCACCGGCGTCCCGTACCACGGGTTCACCCCCGTCACGCCGAGCGCCAGCTCGTGCAGGTTGCTGCGCCCGACGATACGCGCCCCCGCCGCCCGCGCCCCGGCCAGGCACGCGGCATCGCGATCGGCCGGCACCGCACGCGCCGCGACCGCACGGCAGCCGGCTGTCGTGAGCTCGCCCTTCATGTCGATGAGGTCCTTCACGGCGAGGCGGACACCCGGTCCGGACGTGTCGTAGCGGGTGATGAAGGTCGTCGTCAGCGGCTCTTGTCCTCCAGCTCCCAGGCGTGGTCGAGCACATGCCACGCCGCCCGGCGGATGAAATAGCGGGGCGGCCAGGTGGTGCCGACGTTCCCCTCCAGGAGCGTACCGGCGATGCCGTCGCGGTCGCGCCCACCGCCCCGGGGGCCCTTGGGCAGCACGGCCGGGGCGGCGGCGTCGGCCTGGTCGAACGCCGCCCACGACGACTGGAGGAGCCCGACCTGGCGGCTGACCTCGGCGGCATGGAGCGGCTCGTCGTCCCATGGACCCCGCGCACCCGGTGCGCCGAAGTCGGTGGTGGCGTTGCCGCCGACCCGGCCGATCACCTCGGAGCGGCCAACCTGGAACCCGCGGCCCGCCACCCGCCCGTAGCGACCGGCGTACTCGAGCAACGTCGCGATGGCGGCGTCCTCGCCCCTCCCGCGCCGGCACCAGCCGGGCCAGTCCACCGCTGAGGCGAAGACCCACGTCGAGCCGATCTCCAGCCCGATGCGGGTCGTGCTCACGTCGTCGGCGTCGACGTCGGTGTGGTGACGGTGGTGACCGTGGCTCCCGGCGGCAGCTGGAACAGCGACGCCGACGGCGACGACGAGTAATTCGTGATCTGGAAGCTCGTCGAGTCCGAGGCCACCTTGACGTACCCGAGGATCCCCTGGGACGTGCTGCAGATCGTGCTCGTCCCCGGTACCCCGTGAGCGACCAGGTCGACGCAGCTCATGTCGAAGCCGTTCAACGACATCGTCGAGGACGTCACCTTGTCACCGGCCAATCCGGCCACCAACGAGACCCCCTTGAGGAAGGAGATCCAGTGCGACGGCGTGTAGAAGTCGAAGATCTTGTTCTCGGTGGCGGCGTCGGCTTTCTCGAGCTTCTGGCACGACCAGGTGCCCGCCGATCCGCTCTGATTGCAGGCGTACTCGCCCGACGAGTTGACGATCACCTGCAGGTTCGAGGCGTTGGCGCCGGTCTGGGTCTCGTGGAACGTCAACCCACCGCTGGACGGGTCGACCGCGTAGACGACGGTGGCCGGGGCGCTCCCCGTCGTCGTGTAGGTCGCCTCGAAGGGCGCGCTCGTGTTCGACTGCAGGCTCTGGTTGAACGAGTCGATGGTGGCCCTGTTGCCCTCGACGTTGTGCACGGCCTGCTTGACCTTGTTCACCACGCTGCACCCGCTGGCGAGCACACCGACGGTCGCGGCGATCGCCACCGCGATGCCGATGCGGCTCCTGAAGTGCGCCATGTCTGCCTCCTCTACGTCGGCGGCTGACGAGCAACCGACGCGCCGTCGCGAGGCTACGGCAGTTCCCGGGCGGCGGACTGTGATCGTCCCGTTCAGTGTCGGCACACGGCGGCCTCACCATGAGGGCGGGATCGCCGGGCCGATCGCCTCCTCAGCGTGGCGTCGCAGACGCTGTCGCCGGCGCCTCTGTCCCACTGGTCCGGGGGCGCCCCTTGGGAACCGACGAGCAGGCGAGCAGCAGGCAGATCGCCACTCCGAACAGGTAGGCGAAACCCAGGACGCCCAGCGCGGCGGCAGCGATCGAGACGGCCCAGGCCCCGAACCCCGCCCCGGGCTCGCCCCGCGACCGGCGCCGGCTCAGGAAGACGCCCACGAGTGCGACGGCGGCGAGACCGAGTGCGGTGAGGACGGCCTCGGACAGGCCGAACGCCTGGAAGTAGGTCCTGGCCGGTGGGCTCACGGCGCCGGGACGCGGCCGCACCGCGACGTGCACGAAGAACGAGAGCGCGAACTGCGCCACACTCCAGACGGCGGCGAGGGCCAGGAAGACGACGGTGGTGCGACTGAGCCTTCGTGGGCGCCCGGGCATGCACGCATTCTCCCACCCGGGCCCCGCCGAAGCCATGGGTCCTGGGTTCAGCGGCCGGTCACGGGCTCGCTCTCGGCCTCGACCTCGGCTTCTGCCGGCACCACCGCCTGGCGTCCGCGCTGGAGGCCGAACAGCGCCACCAGGCCGGCGAAGGCCATGATCCCGCACATCACGTAGAGCACCGCCTGGGTGGCGTGGGCGAAGTCGACCGAGACGAAGTGGGGGATGGACGCGACCGATCCGCTCCCCTGCTGCGACTGCGTGATCCGGTTCGCCTCGGCGGCGGCGTGGGGGTCGCCCATGGCCCGCAGCGTCGTCGTCAGATGCGAGCGGAAGTTGAACAGGAGGATCGTCCCCAGCGCGGCCAGGCCGAGGCTGGCGCCGAAGTTCCGGATGGTCTGCGTGATGCCGGTGGCCTCTCCGTAGGAGAGGTTCCCTGCCCGGTTGACGGCGTCCGTGTTGGCCGGGCCCAGCATCAGACCCATGCCGGCCCCGGCGACGATGACCCAGATGCGCTGCTGATCGAAGTCCAGGATCGTCGCCTTGGAGGCCCAGAACCCGAAGCCGACTGCGGCGATGGCGCACCCGAACACCACGGCTCGCTTGGCGCCTTCCCGGTCCAGGAGGCGACCACCGATCTGGGCCGCGACGACGAAGCCGAGGAAGAAGAAGAGCAGGAACAGCCCGGCCTCCGATGCCGTCTTGTGCAAGGCGATCTGCGCGTACTCGCTGGCGAAGAAGAAGATCGGGATGAACGCCATCATGGAGATCAGCAGCACCACGTTCTCCATCGAGAAGGCGCGGATGCGGAAGATGGAGACGGCGATGAGCGGCGACTCGGTGTGCAGCTCGACCACGACGAAGACTGCAATGAGCGCCAGCCCGCCGGCGATGCAGACCCAGATCAACGGGTCGCTCCATCCCCACAGCACGGACTGCTGGAGTCCGAAGATGCTCAATGCGATGCCGGCCGCGATCAGGATCGCACCCGGGTAGTCGATCGGGGCCCGTTTGTACTCGGTCTTGGGTTTCGACACGGCGATGAGGATCAGGGCGATGATCGCGACCGGCACGTTCACCCAGAAGATGGCCCGCCAGGTCCACTGGGTCAGGTAGCCACCCAGGATCGGTCCGACGGCGGTCAGGCCTCCGGCGATGCCGAAGAAGAGCGCCAGCGCCTTGCCGCGGTCGCGCAGCGGGAACGTGTTCACGACGATGGCCAGGGCGGCCGGGAACATCAGCGCGCCACCGGCCCCCTGGATGGCGCGGAACCCGACGATCCACGCCTCCGCGTAGGACCCCTTCGGCGTCAGCCCGCACATGACGGAGGCCAAGACGAACACGATCACGCCGATCACGCACAGCTTGGTGTGGCCGAAGATGTCCGACAGCCGCCCTCCCAACGCGAACAGCGCGGCCAGCGCGATCAGATAGGCGTTGACCACCCATTGGACCCCGGTCGAGCTCAGGCCGAGCTCGTGCTGGATGTTCGGCACGGCAATGGAGACGATCGTCTGGTCGATGAACGTCATGGAGACCGCGAAGATCATCGCGGCGAGCACCCAGTTGCGCCCCTGCAGACCGTTCGCGCCCATCAGAGCCTCCCCGTTGGTACCTCTCGGAGTGAATGTAACGGCTCGGCCGTTGCCCGTGGCCGGCCGGCGCCGCTGACCGAACCGAACGGGACGCCTACTGGTGGGGAGCGGGACCCGTCATCGCGCCCAACATCTCCTCCAGCGCCGCTTGATCAGGGCCGACGAAAGGCGGCGCATCCGGCACGGTCTCCAAGGTGCCGAGCAGACGCTCCAACGAGCCGCCCGACGCTGCCGGGAGGTGGCTGCTCAGCACGAGCGAGGGATGCCGGTCGCGGAGCTCGTGCAACGACTTGGCGAACAGGACGCGGTCGACCGAGTGGAGCCACGGCGAGTCGACGGTCGCCCAGAAGACCTGACCCCGATGGAGCTCGTCGTCGGAGAGGTCCTCCGCGCTCTGGGGGACCTCGGCGAGGAGGGCGCCGAAGCAGTCGGCACTGAAGAGGGCGCCGGACCGGTCGTCGTGCAGCCCCGTCGTGATGGGGTTGTCGAACGTCGGCGGCCTCAGCGCGGTGAGGGTGCGGTCTCCCACGCTGAGCGTCTGGCCCGGGTTGACCAGGTGGACACGATCCATCGGCAGGGGCGCCGAGAGTCCCATGATGCCGACCCCGAGGAAGGTGGTGACGACCCCGATGTGCGGGTTCTCGGCCAGCAACCGGTGCAACGACCCGATGTGGTCGAAGTCCGTGTGCGTCAGCCAGACCCAGCGCAGGTCGGCCGGGTCGATGACGGAGTGCAGCGCGGTCATGAAGTCCTCGCTCTCGACCACCGCACCCGTGTCGATGAGGACCGGTTCTGCGGCGTGCAGGACGAAGGCGTTGATCGGGATCAGCCCGAACCCCGGTACGGGGAAGTTCGACGTGAGGACGTCGATGTCGGGTGCGGCCTTGTAGGTCGTGATCATGGCGTGGCTCCTTGTGCGTCGAGGCTCATCGCTGGTCCGCCTCGTCCTTGGCCTCCGCCGCGTTCTTGAGCTGCTCGAGTGTGTGGCGCATCGCCTCTTGCAGCTCGCGGTGCCGGTTGGTGGGGACGTCCACGATCCGCGCCCACGCCGGGATCCACTTCACGTCGTAGGACTCGGTGACGAGCGTGCCCCCGTCCACCGGCTCGAACCGGTACCGCCACTCGGTCGACTCCCGGCCACCCTCCTCGGTGACGAAGGCGAACTCGCGGCCCCGGGCGGCGGCGAGCACGCGTCCCCGGCGCGACCACTTCATCAGGCCGGCTGGACCACCGCGGTTGTGCCCGACGAAGGTGGCGCCTTCCGCCGGTCGGGTGGCGCCGTCCGCCCACTCCACCCGCTGGCACTCCGGGCTCCACTCGCCCATCCGGGGCATGTCGGACACCAGGTCGTAGACGTGCTCGGGTGTCGTGTCGATCACGATCCGGTGACTGTCCTGGGTCAGCCACCACCTGCCGTTCTTGGTCGCCATTGTTCTCTCCTCGGTCCGGCGTTGGCACGAAAGTTAATACTATTAGCTCTTGCTGTCAAGCACACCTTGAGCTACACTCCTAGAAGTGACCGGAGTGGAAGCGAAGCCGCAGATGGAGGACCGATCGGCCAGGGGTCCCCGGCCGGATCGGCGGGCGAGGCGACGCCAGGAGACCATTGACGAGATCGTGGCGATCGCGGTCGACGTCATGACCGAAGAGGGGGTCAACGGTCTCAGCCTGGCCGAGGTGGCCCGACGCCTCGGTGTCCAGCCTCCCTCCCTCTACAAGTATTTCCCTTCCCTGATGGCGGTCTATGACGAGCTCTTCCTCCGGGGCCAGCTCGAGCACCTCGAGGCCCTTCGTGAGGGGATGTCGCGTGCGGAGCCGGGCCTCCCGGCCCTCTGCTCGGGCCTCGACGCCAGCGGGCGCTGGGCACTGGAGCACCGTGCGCTGGCCCAACTGCTCTTCTGGCGGCCGGTCCCGAGCTTCGAACCCTCCCCCGAGGCGTTCGCGCCGAGCATCGAGATGGTGGCCATCCAGCGCGCCGCGTTGGCTGACGCCGTGTCGGCCGGGCAACTGGGGCCGGGGGCGAACGCCGAGGAGGCGATCTACCTGGTGTCGACGATGATCGCCGGGGTGCTCACCCAGGCCTTCGCCAACGAACCCGGGCTCAGCTGGGGCCAGGGGCGGTTCACCCCGCTGTTCCCCACGCTGATGGGGCTCCTGCCTGCGGCCTTCCCGCTGCCGGGGTAGCCATTGGTGATGACGGTCGCCTCCCCCTCGGCGGGTGCGGTACCGTCCCTACGGGAGGGGACGCCCGTGAAGCGACGACAGAGGGGGGTCGCGGCCGCGTTGGCGGCGACGACGGTGATGGGCCTGGGCCTGGGCATCGGGGTCAGCGTGGCGCGGCCCGGTGTCGCGTCGGCCGGCACTCCGGTGCCCGGAGCGCCCAACTGCCCCATGTTCCCGGCCGACAACGTCTGGAACACCCCCATCGCGAACCTGCCGGTCGACCCGCACAGCGCGCAGTGGCTCGCCAGCATGGACGCCTCCACCACCGACCTCCACCCGGACTTCGGACCGTCGGGCGATCCTTCCAACCCCTACGGCATCCCCTACACCGTGGTGTCGCCGTCACAGCCACTGGTGCCGATCACGTTCCAGTACGCCGACCAGAGCGATCCCGGGCCGTACCCGTTCGGCGCCGACACACCGATTGAGGGCGGTCAGCAGTCCACGGGCGACCGCCACGCCATCATGGTCGACCCGGCGACGTGCACCCTCTATGAGCTCTGGGACGCCCAGTACGTCAGCCCGACGGGCTCGACCGCGGGGTCGGGGGCGATCTGGAACCTCGACTCCGACGCCCTGCGCCCGGCCGGATGGACGTCGGCGGATGCGGCCGGGCTCCCGATCCTCCCCGGACTCGTG
>CAYWDQ010000135.1:0-8341 GCA_964457065.1 uncultured Acidimicrobiaceae bacterium
ATGGCGTGATCGACTCCGCCACCGAAGAATATGAAGCCGTCCGCAAGCCTGGCGGCCCGGTCGAATGCTTTTTCGCCGGAACCACCAAGCCAGATCGGGATGGATCTCTTTGGCTTCGGCACGAGTGAAGCCCTGTCGATTCGATGGAACCGACCTGAGAAGTCCACCACCGGCTCAGTGAACAACCGGCGAAGCAGCTCTATCTGTTCTTCCTGCCTCGCACCACGGGTATGAAAATCCTGACCGAGCGCCTCATACTCCACGTAGTTCCAACCGATGCCCACACCGAGGCGTAGCCGACCGTCTGAGAGCAGATCGACATCGGTCGCTTGGCGGGCCACCAGGGCCGTCGGTCGCTGAGGAAGGACCAGGATCCCGGTGGTGAAGGAGATTCGCTCGGTGATGGCAGCCAAATAGGCGAACATTACGAATGGGTCGTGGAAGGGGTCACGTTCGGTGTAGGGGCCCGTCAGAGCTGGAGTTCGATCAGCGTGAACGGCTCCAAGCACGTGGTCGTAGGCGAGGATGTGATCGAAACCCAAATCCTCAACCGCCTTGCCGAATTCGCCGACAGCGGCCGGATCGCCTCGAAGTTCGTTCTGGGGATATGCGACACCGATTTCCATGAGCCGTAGTTTCCCATAAGCGGTTTCGAGGTCCCATGGTCAGGGTGCCCCAGTGTCGCCGGCTCGGGGCGCTCCGGTGGTTCCTTGAGCGGTGTTTAGGATCGTGTTCTCGGTCCCGGTTCGGAGTGCCGCCGCATGAGCTGCATGACTACGTCGAGCTCAATGCCCGGCTTCTCCCTTCCAGGACGAAGGGCAGAGGAGGGATCACGTCGGATTTCATCCTGATACCTGGTGCAGGCGGCATAGCGACGCCGTATTGGCGCATTGTGAACGCCCAACTCGAAAATGCTGGTCATCACGCACTTCCCGTTGATCTTCCCGGCTCAGACCCCAAGGCGGGACTTCCTGAATACGCCGCATTGATCATCGATGCCATCGAGAGCTGTGCTGAGCCAGTCGTGGTGGCGCAATCGATGGGCGGCTTCAGCGCCGTCATGGCTTGCGATCGGATTCCAGTCGGCGGGCTCATCCTGGTGAACGCAATGGTGCCTGCGCCCGGAGAGACGCCCGGGGAGTGGTGGGCGGCCACCGGTGCGATCAACGCTCGGATCGCTGCTGCTGAGGCTGGCGGATACGACACCGATTTCGACCTTGAGACGTACTTTCTCCACGACCTCTCGCCGGAGGAGGCTGCTGCGGTACTGGCCAATCCGGGGGATGAAGTCGACATTGCCTTCGGACAAAGGTGCGATGTCGAGAGATGGCCCGACGTTGCCACTGCGGCGGTCATCGGGCGAGACGACCGCCTCTTTCCCATCGAATTTCAACGGCGGCTCCTGCGTGAGCGCGTAGGCGTCGATGCGATCGTTGTTCCAGGAGGCCACCTCCTGGCGCTGGCTAACCCCAACGCACTATTTCAGGCGCTCCTTCAAGTGACCGACGCCTAACCACGTGGGCGATCGACATCGTGGTCCTGCTTCGCCGCTTCAACCTTTCGCAACACCGCGCGCAGACCCCCCAATGTGGCGTCACTGCAGGCTCGCGTCCATCCCGCTGCGAGGTCCGAGATCGCGAGCGGCGCTGCTCAATTCTTGTGGTGGAACCTTTGCCTGACACCATGGTGGCAGGAGGAGCACCCAAGTCCGGCGTAAGCGGGCAGGTCTCCAGCGGCTTGTCAGCCGGATTATTGGGACACATCTCCGCGAGACTGACGGCCCGGAGCCTCGGACGAGTCGGTGATCTCGTCATCATCGGGGTCTGCCGAGTTCTACACCGACGCTTCGGGCGCATGAACTGCGAGGGCCCATAGAGTCAGCTGCGCAAACGGACCGGCTGCTTGTTGCGGATCGACAACAGAAAACCATCGACTGCAAATACGGCACCCGCTCCGACGCACACACCGCCGAGAGCGTCTGTCGGGTAGTGCCAACGCAGCACCACTACCGCAGCGCAGACCGCCACGACGACTGCTCCGCCCGCCACCGCCACCAGGGGCTTGGCGAACCGAGGCACGACGAGGAATGCCGCGGCAGCGAGTGCAGCCACAGCGGTTGCTGTTCCCGACGGGTACGACAGGGCCGAAGCGCCCGCTAAATGGCGGCCGACAAGCGGCTTGGCCACAGTCTGCACGATCAGCACCGCCGCTATTGGAGCGATGAGGCACGACAATGCTCGCATCCAGTTCCGGGACATAGCCGCCACGACACAGAGCACGGCCGCCCCGGCGATCAAGACCGTCAGGGAACCGAGGTGAGCCACATCGGCGGCCCATCGAGAGGACAGGTCCGCGGGCAGGAGCCGGAACCCGATCGCGTCCACCCGGTTGGGCCACGGCCGGTGAACGAACACCACCCCGGCGAGAGTCGCCGCACCGAGCAAGAAGCACCCCAGGAGCATCTCCATCAACACCTCGGCGTCATGACCGAAGCGACGGCGCGCTTCGAAGCGGTTCGGAGACGTTGTCGACACGACCATGCATACGAGGCTACGGGCCCCGGCGTCTCAACGGACCTCGCGCCGGTCCGATCGCTCATGGAGACCCGCGCCCCCATTTCGACCACGAACCGATTTCTCCTGCTCCAGCTGGGGAATTGCCCTGGATTGCGCCGCGGTCACCTGGTCTCGCCATGGCGACGATCCCGACGACTCCGAGCTTTGCCGCGAGCCATCGCTTTCGGGTGACGCTCTGGGTCCAGACGAGGCGGAAGATGCCGGTCTCGAGCTCGCGGGCAATGAGCGGTGCGCCGAAGATCGCTCCGACGAGTGCGGGCACGATGGCCACCATGATGGGCAGCGCAGCATGTAGGGGCTTGTCCGAGTCGAGCACCGGGTTCGGTGCCGTGGCAGAGTCCCGCGCTACCCTGCACGCGCTCTCGAAGGCGTCGTGGACCTGCGCGAGGTGCGGACCTGTGATGGCGAGCGCGACCGCCACCACACCGAGCCCGATCGCGCCGACAAGCACGGATGCGCGTGATTGCATGAGGGTGAAGCGGATCATCGAAGCACTCTCAGTTCTCGACCTCGGTTCGGCCTCGGGCTCCGACCCTGGCTCATGTGGGCGAGTATCAAATCGTCCAAGGTGACGGGCTTCACGGTTCACGAGGGATCGCGGATCGGCCCATCGGTGCGGACGAGGAGGGTGCTCTGTCTGTCGGTGTGGCTCTCTTCAATGACCACGCAGTTCCCAGGCAGGTTGCCATGGTCGCGGCGAACACCTGAAAGCCGATCGTGGTTCCCGAGGAGGTCGTTCACGTCGCCGGCGACCTGGACTTGTGAGGAGAAGAGGACGGTGACGTAGTCGCAGACCCGTTCGAGGTCCGCGGTGAGGCCCGCTGGCCGCCGGACAACGAGCCGGCCTTCTGGCGAGGGTCAAGGCCGAGACCTTCGATTCGCCGTCCGGCGAGTTCGCCGTCCCAGTGACACGCTCTGACAGCGCTCAACTGATGGCTCGCTAGCTCCGGCAAGCGCTGAGACGACCCCGCATGGGTGACTACAGGGTCGATCGAGCATTCGGAGACCGCCCGACGCCCAACGATTGAGCGCCATCCGAACACGCCCTGAACCTCTCGGCCAACTGTCCACAAATGGATACACATGTAAGCACCGAGGCGCGAAGCCACCCCACCGAACCGTCGGAACGCACCCGGTGTGTCGCCGTCCGCCGCGAGTGGGGACAAGGCTGCATCCAGGCCGCGTGGTGTCGGCGGACGCTGGTCGCCGACAAGCCCCGCCGGCGCAGCCGGTCGTAGAAGGCGTCGAGGTCCGACCCCTTCAGCTTCTGCAGGTCCTTCGACCCCAGTTCCTCGGTGATGGCGGAGGCTATTCGACGATTCTCGACCAAGGTCCTGGGCGCCCGCCCCCGGGTTTCGATGTGGTCGAGCCAGCGGGTGAGAAGACCTCCGAAGGTCTCCTTGGTCAACGTGATCCGTCCGTGGTCGGCCTCGCTCACCAGACCCGCCGCGGCCCGCTGGGCGTCCTGCTTGGTTCCCCGCACCGTCGCCGCTGAATGCCGGTAGCGGTGCGCCGCCGGGTCACGCCCGAGTGACTCCCTGACCTGCCAAACGCCCGGCGAGCGTTCACGTAGGCTTCCTGGTCGGAGCGAGTCGGCAGCTATGGCCGCATTATGGACAACGGTCCTGGTCGCACGACAAAACTCCTGCTGGAGAGGTGCGAGAGCGGCCGAATCGGACTCACTGCTAATGAGTTGACCTGGGTAACCGGGTCCGAGGGTTCAAATCCCTCCCTCTCCGCTCGGAGGTCGGGCACCTGGTGCCAGGCGATCCGGATGTCGGTCCGTCACGGCGGGCCTGCCGTGCACCGTCACCCCGGCGGGAACCGGCCTGGTGCGAGGAGTGTGTGCGAAGGATCGTGGGTCGGTACTGGCTCCAGACCCTGGGGTGCCCGAAGAACCAGGTGGACTCCGACAAGCTCGAGGGGCACCTCGAGGCACAGGGGTACGACCGCGCCCCGGACCCCGCCGCGGCCGATCTCGTCGTCGTCAACACGTGCGCCTTCATTGAGGCGGCCCGTCAGGAGTCGATCGACACGGTCCTGAGCCTGGCCGAGCGGCGCGCCACCGGGGCACGCCTCGTCGTCACCGGCTGTATGGCGGAGCGCTACGGCGACGAGCTCCGCGACGCGCTCCCCGAGGTCGACCTGGTGGCCGGGTTCGGACGGGAGCTCGTCGATGTACCGGCGAGCGTGCCCGCCACTGGAGTGCCCGTCGTGCTCGGCGCGGCCCGGAGCGCGCCGAGCACGACGGCGGACGCCACCGCCAACGCCTTCGATCTCCTGGAGTTGCCCCGCCCCGCCGCCCGCGCCCCCTGGGCCTACGTCAAGGTCGCCGAGGGGTGTGACCGCATCTGCGGCTTCTGCGCCATCCCCTCGTTCCGCGGCAAGCAGCGATCCCGCTCGCCCGAGGAGGTCCTCGCCGAGGTCGACGCGCTGCTGGCGACAGCGGACGACGTCCCCCCGGTGCGCGAGATCGTCCTCGTCGCGCAGGACCTCGCCTCCTATGGCCGGGACCGTTCGGGCCCCGGCCGCCGCACGCGCATCGCCAACGGGATCGCACCGGTCGCCGCGCTCACGCGCGCCGTGTCGGCCCGGGTCGAGCGCACCCGGTTGCTCTACTTGTACCCGTCGGGCCTGACCGACGAGCTGATCGACGCGGTGCTGGCGACCGGCGTGCCGTACTTCGACCTCTCCCTCCAGCACGTGTCACGCCCGCTGCTCGCCGGCATGCGGCGTTGGGGCGACGGTGACCGCTTCCTGCGCCGCATCGCGGACATCAGGGCCGCGGAGGGCGAGGCCACCTTCCGGTCGTCCTTCATCCTGGGCTATCCCGGCGAGACCGAGCGCGACCACGACCTGCTCCTGGAGTTCCTCGAGGAGGCGCAGCTCGACTGGGCCGGCTTCTTCCCCTTCTCCAACGAGGACGGCACCCACGCCGCCGGGCTCGGCGACCAGGTCCCGGCCGAGCTGGCCCTCGAGCGACTGCGGGAATGCGCCGAGATCCAGGACGCCATCACCGCGGCGAGGCGTGACCGCCTCATCGGCGAGGTACGGCAAGTCCTGGTCGATGCGCCGGGACGGGGCCGCACGGTCCACGAGGCACCCGAGATCGACGGCATCGTGCACCTCCCGGCCGACCTGGGGGTGGGCAGCCTCGTCGACGTGGTGATCACCGCCGCAGAGGGTCCCGACCTGCGCGGCAGCCTCGCCGGCGACCGCGAAGCGGTGCCCGCCGGCGCAGGAGCGCCGCCGCGGTGAGCGACGCCGCGCACGAGCACCCCGGTCACCCCGGGTTCACCTTCGGGCCGAGCGCCCTCGTCACCCCGGCCAACGCGGTCACGGTTGCCCGGCTCCTCGCGGCGCCGGTCTACGTGGTCATGCTCGTCGCCTGGGGGGCGTCGTGGATCAACGTCGTGGTCGGCATCGTGCTCGCCGGCAGCGACGGGCTCGATGGCTACATGGCCCGCCGCCACGGCACCACCCGCTCGGGCGCCTTCCTCGACCCCCTGGCCGACAAGGCGTGCGTCCTCGGTGCCATGTTCACCCTGGCCGCCCAGGGCCACCTGCCGTGGCTTCCCGTCATCCTCATCGCCATCCGCGAGGTCGGCATGCAGCTCTATCGCTCCTGGGTCGGTCGCCGGGGCGTGTCGATCCCGGCCCGCAAGTCGGCCAAGATCAAGACGCTGATCCAGGACATCGCGATCGGTACCTGCATCATCCCCCCGCTGGCGCACCAGCACGGGCTGCAGGTCGCCGCGATCTGGTTCGCCTGCGCGCTCACCCTCTACACCGGTGCCGAATACCTGCACGACGGCCGGCGGGCGCTGCACCGGCCGGCCGCCTCATAAGGTCACGTCCATGAGGATCGAGATCGTCGCGGTGGGCACCGAGTTGCTTCTGGGCCAGATCGCCGACACCAACTCGGCGTGGCTGGGTGACCGGCTGGCCGCCAATGGCGTGGCCTCCCAATTCCACCAGGCGGTCGGCGACAACCACACCCGCATCACCCTGGCGCTGCGCACCGCGCTGGCGCGCAGCGACGGCGTCATCATGTGCGGCGGCCTCGGGCCGACCCAGGACGACATCACCCGCGAAGCGATCGCCGAGGTCATGGGCGTCGAGCTGGTCCGCGACCAGGCCATCGTGGACGAGATCGCGGCATTCTTCGAGGCCCGCGGCCGCGCCATGTCGTCCAACAACGCGCGTCAGGCCGACGTCCCGAAGGGCGCCACCGTGATCCCGCAGAACGGCGGCACGGCGCCCGGCCTCATCTGCCCGGTCGGCAACAAGGTGGTCTACGCCGTCCCCGGCGTCCCCTACGAGATGGCCGAGATGTTCGACCGCGCCATCCTGCCGGAACTGCGCGCCCGGATGGCCGAGGCCGGCGACGAGGGCGTGATCGCCAGCCGCGTGCTGCGGACCTGGGGAGCCAGCGAGTCCGCTCTCGCCGAGGCCCTCCAGGACCGCATCGACGTGCTCGATGCGGGTGGCGACGTCACGCTCGCCTTCCTGGCCTCGGGAATTGAGGGGATCAAGGTGCGCGTCACGGCCCGGGCACGCACGCTCGACGATGTCACCGCGTTGCTCGACAAGGAGGAGGCCGAGGTGCGGCGCGCCATCGACGAGCGCCTGGGTGACATCGTGTTCGGCGTCGACGACGAGTCCATGGAGGACGCCATCGCGGCGCGGCTGAAGGCGCGCGGGCTGACTTTCGGCGTGGCGGAGTCGCTCACCGGCGGCCTGATCGCCTCCCGGCTGGTCAACGTGCCGGGAGCCTCGGCCTGGTTCCGCGGCGGCGTGGTGGCGTACCACTCGCAGGTCAAGTTCGACGTCCTGGGGGTGCCCACCGGGCCGGTGGTGACCGAGCCGGCTGCGGCGGCCATGGCCGAGGGTGCCGCCCGGGTCACCGCCGCCGACGTGGGTCTTGGTATCACCGGGGTCGCCGGGCCGGACGAGCAGGAGGGCGTGGCGCCCGGCACGGTCTTCGTGGGCCTGTCGCTCCCGGCCCAGCCCACCCAGACCCGGCGGTTGCGGGTCCCGGGGGACCGCGAGCGCGTGCGCCAGTACGGGGCAATTTCGGCGCTTGACCTGCTACGACGCGCCCTCGACGCCCCCGACGCCTGAGCACCCGCGCTCACAGGAGGCCCACAGCGGGGTCACACTGGGCGGGGAGTCGGTGGCGCGACCCTTTGATGGCAGGGAGGTACGACCAGTGAAGATCGAAAACGGACCGCGCGTCCTGGTGGTGGACGACGAGCCCTCGATCGTCGACGCGGTGGCGACGTCGCTGCGCTACGAGGGGTTCACCGTCGACGAGGCGATGACCGGCCGCAAGGCCCTGGCCCAGGCCCAGGAGGACCCGCCCGATCTCGTCATCCTCGACGTGATGCTGCCCGACCTCGACGGTCTCGAGGTGACCCGGCGCCTGCGCGCCGACGGGCTGCGCGTGCCCGTCCTCTTCCTGACGGCCCGGGACACGCTGCAGGACAAGTTGGCGGGGCTCACCGTGGGCGGCGACGACTACGTGACCAAGCCCTTCGCCCTGGCCGAGGTCATCGCCCGGGTGCACGCCATCCTGCGCCGGACCGGCTACGAGCCCGAGGACGACGGCATCCTCCGCTTCTCCGACGTCGAGCTCGACGAGAGCGCGCACGAGGTGCGCCGTGCCGGGAACCCGATCAACCTCACCGCGACGGAGTTCAACCTGCTCCGCTACTTCATGCTCAATCCGCGGCACGTGCTCTCGAAGGCGCAGATCCTCGACC
>CAYWDQ010000136.1:0-8293 GCA_964457065.1 uncultured Acidimicrobiaceae bacterium
GCCGCTGTGCTTGTAGCCCCCGAACGGGAGGTCGGCGCCGTAGACCATGCCGCCGTTGACGCTGACGACGCCGGTGCGGATCCGGTCCGCGACACCGAGTGCCCGCTCCAGCGACGCCGAGGCCACCGCCCCGCCCAGCCCGTAGTCACTCTCGTTGGCGATGCGGACGGCGTCGTCGTCGTCGTCGAAGGGGATGACGACCAGTACTGGCCCGAAGATCTCCTCGCGGGCGATCGTCATGGAGTTGTCGACGTCGGTGAACAGCGTCGGCTCCACGAACCAACCCCGCGGCAGATCGACCGGCCGGCTCCCGCCGACCGCCAGCGTTGCGCCCTCCTCGACTCCTCGCTCGATGTAGCCGAGAACCCGCTGTCGCTGCTTCTCCGAGATCAGCGGGCCCATGATCACGTCGGGACGCTGGGGGTCGCCGTAGGGGACACCGGCCATGTAGGTCTTCAGGAGCTCGACGCCCTCGTCGTAGCGTGAACGGGGCAGCAGCATCCGGGTCGGGATCGCACAGCCCTGCCCGGCATGTGAACACGCCGCCAGCCCGGAGAGCATGGCGGTGGGGAAGTCGGCATCGTCGAGGACGATGTTCGCGGACTTGCCGCCGAGCTCGAGGAACAACCGCTTGAGCGTGGCGGCGCCCCTCTCCATGATCCGCCGGCCGACCGCCGTCGAGCCGGTGAACGAGATGAGGTCCACCTCCGGCGAGAGCGTCAGCTCCTCGCCGACCAGATGATCGGACGACGTCACGACGTTCAGGACCCCGGGCGGGATGTCGGTCTGTTCGGCGACGATGCGGCCGACGAACGTGGCGTTCCAGGGGGTGTCGGGCGCCGGCTTCAGCACGACGGTGTTCCCGGTGGCGAGCGCCTGGGCCAGCTTCGTGATCGACACCTCGAACGGGTAGTTCCACGGGACGACGGCTCCGACCACGCCGACCGGCTCCTTCCTGATCCGGCGGAAGTTGTCGTTGCCCCGGAAGTCGGTGGCGACAGGAAGGTCCGTCTCCCAGGCGTACTCGTCGATGAGCTGCACCGGGTAGGTGATGGCGCCGTCGAGCGGTGCGTCGAGCTGAGGTCCGAACGTGAGCATGCGGGGGCATCCCACCTCCAGGATGAGCTGCTCGCGCAGCTCCTCCCGCTCCGCGACCAGCGCGGCGTGGAGCTGCTCCAAGCAGCGCTGCCGGAAGGACCGGTTCGTCGACCAATCGGTCTCGTCGAACGCGCGGCGTGCCGCGCCGATGGCGCGGTGCATGTCCTCGCCGGACGCGTCGGCGACGGCGCCGAGAACCTCTTCGGTGGCGGGGTTCACGTTCTGGAAGGTCTTGCCGCCACTGGATTCGACGAGCTTTCCGTCGATCAGCATCTTCGGCTCGGGGTTCACCTGCGGCGTCTCGGCCATCGATCTCTCTTCCCTCGGACGGGAGCGGTCCCTGCCCCGTCGGTCCGGTGGCGATAATAGCGTTGCACTCGAAGTGCCAACTTGGGCGCGATCAGCGGATAGTCATATTTCGGCAGAACGAGACCCGAGTTACCGCACCGTGAGCTGCTCCGACGCCCGTGGCCGCGCTCCCGCGTCCCGCCGTCCGGCTCCCCGGGAGCGTCAGCCCAGACCCATCTTGCGGAAATCCCAGCTGACGATCTTGTCGGGTACCACCTGGAGCCAGGCGTGCCGGCCGTCGTGGGCGAAGGTCCCCCCGGCGTACTTGGCGCCGAAGAGCCGTTCGGGCTCGACCAGCTCGTCGTTCGGCTCGCCGGTGCGGGGGGTCTCACCCACCGGCCTGGCCCGGCCCCGGATCTCGACGCCCCGGAGCTCGCCGAAGCCGTCGCCCGCGTCGACCAGCACGGTGACGCGGGGGTCGCGCTGCACGTCGGCCCAGCGCTGGCTCTTCACGATTGAGGTCAGCCAGATCGCCCCGCCGTGCCACACGAACCACAGGGGGGTCACGTGGGGCCCGTCGGCGCCGACGGTGCCCACGCGGCACGTGCGCTCCTCGCCGAGGAACGCGTCGCGCTCCTCGGGGGTCATGGCGATGCGACGCGACCGGCGCTGCTCTCTCACGGGCGCGAGGCGGACCCGCCCTCCGCGGGGGTGAACTCGAGGTACAGCCGGGTCAGCCCCCTCAGAATGAAGGTCGGGACGGAGTGGCAGCTGCTGGCGCCCGCCGGGCCGTGGTGGCTCTCGGAGATCCGGATGTCGGTCGTCCGGTCGAGCAGGCGCTCCAGGCTCACGCGGGCCTCCGTGCGGGCCAGTGGCGCGCCGGGGCAGGTGTGGACGCCACGCCCGAACGCCATGTGGTGGCGTGCGTTCTCACGGGTCAGGTCGAACGTCGCCGGGTCGTCGAAGCGGCGCGGGTCACGGTTGGCCGCGGCGTTGACGAGCATCACCGTCGTGCCCGCCGGGACCTCCAGGTCTCCGACCTTGGTCGGCACCTTGGAGAGCCGGAAGTCACCCTTCACCGGGCTCTCCATCCGGAGGGTCTCCTCGACGAAGTTGGGGATCAGGTCGCGCTGGGTGCGCAGCGCCCGCTGGAGCTCGGGATCGTCGCCGATGAGCTGCAGGGCGGAGCTGAGGAGGCGGACGGTGGTCTCCTGGCCGGCGGCGAACAGATTGGCCGCGACCCGCACCACGTCGATGACGTCGGGCGTCGACCCGTCGGGGAAGGTCGCCGTGGCGAGCCCCGTCAGCACGTCGTGGCCGGGGGACTGCCGCCGGTCCTCCACGTAGGCCGTGAACTGTTGGTACAGGTACTCCAGCGGCGACAGCGCCATGGTGTCGTCGCTGATGCTGCCGACGGCGCCGTGATCGGCCGTGCCGTGGAGCAGCGCGAGCTCGAAGCGCTCGTGATCCTCCTCGGGCACTCCGAGCAGGTCGGCGATGACGAGCATGGCGAACGGGCTGGCGTACTGGCCGATGAACTCGCACTCGCCGCGGTCGAAGAACGTATCCAGCTGGCGGTCGGCCAGGCGCCACATGAACTCCTCGTTGCTCTTGAGCCGCTTGGGCGTGATCAGCCGCAAGAGGAGGGAGCGGTGGTCCGTGTGCTTCGGCGGATCGAGCGTGGGCAGCTGGTCGCTCATCGGCAGCTCGTCGCGGTGCTCCTCGATCAGCGCGCTCACGTCGTCGCCCTCGAGCGGCACGGGGAACCCGGGAAAGGGCCCGGTGACCGCAGTGCACGACGACCAGGTGTCGGTGTCGCTGTAGATGGCCATGGCCTCGTCGTAGCCCGTCACCATCACGACCTCGTGGTGGGGCTCGCGCCAGGCCGGGCCCTCGGCGCGGATGGCCTCGAAGTAGGGGTAGGGGTCGACGAGCAGGTCGTCGTCCCGGAAGAAGTCGATCGCTTTGAAGTCCGTCATCTCCACCGATCCCCAGGTTCCCGCTTCGGAAGGGCGCCGCGCCGGGCGCCGCTCAGGCCAACGCCGACACGATAGCCGCGTGCGCAATTTGTGAAAACTACGTTCTAGTAGCCCAAAATCCGAGTTCCGGACCGGCGGCCGGGACGCCGCCGCACCCGGGGCCCCGCCACCCGGCGGAACTAGCCTTTCACGAATCGAAGAAGTATGTTCTCATTTTCGGATCGGCGGCGTCGGGAGGGAGGTGGCCATGCGCATCGGATTGATGATCGGTCCGGAGCGCGGCCGCTACCGGACCAAGGTCGAACGGCTCCAGGCCGACGCCCGCTGGGCCGAGGAGGTCGGCCTCGCCACCGTGTGGATCCCGCAGATCCCCGACGAATTCGACGCGCTCACCGCCGCCACCATGGTCGGCGCCGTGACGACCGCCATCGAGGTCGGCACGGCCGTCGTCCCGGTGCAGCCCCGGCACCCGATCGCACTGGCCCAGCAGGTCCTCTCGGTCCAGGCCGTCTGCGAAGGGCGCCTGGCCCTCGGCCTGGGCGTGTCCCACCACTGGGTCATCGACGAGATGCTCGGGCTGCCCTACGAGCACCCCGTCCCGACCATGCGCGCCTACCTCGACGTCCTCGACCATGCGCTCGCCGGCCCTGGCCTGGTCGACGTGGAGAACGAGTACTTCCGGGTGCACAACCCGCTCGACATCACCGACGTCACGCCGACGCCGGTGCTGTTGGCCGCGCTGGGCCCGCGCATGCTGGCGCTGTGCGGCGAGCGGACGGACGGGACGATCCTGTGGCTGGCCGATGAACGCGCCATCGGGTCCCACGTCGTCCCCAACCTGACCCGCGCCGCCGAGGCGGCCGGCCGTCCGGCTCCCCGCGTCGTGGCCGGCATCCCCGTGTGCCTGTGCCGCGACGACGAGATCGACGCCGCCGTGGCCCGCACCAACCGGATCCTGGCCGAGGCCGAGGTGTCCCCGAACTACCAGAAGCTGCTTGACCACGGCGACGCCCAGAACGTGGGCGACATCCTCGCCGCCGGCAGCGAGTCGACCATCGTGAAACGCCTGCGTGGCTTCGCCGACGCCGGCGTCACCGACATCTCGGTCCGGGTGGTGCCGATCGGTGACGGCCGGGAGGAGCTCATCGCCTCGTCCCAGCGGACGCGCCAGCTGCTGGCCTCACTCGCGTCCTCGTTCTGACCGGAGTGTCCCCGCGCCCGGCCGACCCGCACCGATCAAGGGAGCACGGCAATGGACGAGACTGACCACCTGCACGCAGCGCGCGCCATGCGGCGGGCCGTCCTCGGTGAGGCCTACGTCGACAGCCAGGCGGCGGACACCGCTCCCGGCTCGGTGGCCGCCGATTTCCAGGACTACATCACGTCGATGGCGTGGGGGGTGTGGGCCCGGGAGGGCGCGCTGACGCCGCGCGATCGGAGCCTGCTCGTCCTGGCGATGACGGCGGCCCTCGGGCGCATGGAGGAGTTCCGTCTGCACGCCGGCAGTGCGGCGCGCGCCGGCGTGACGGACGACGAGCTCGACGAGGTGCCGTTCCAGGTCGCGGCCTACTGCGGCGCCCCGGCCGGGATCGCCGCCCGGCGCGCCCTCCTCGCCGCCAGGGCGGCCCGGGACGACGAAGGGTGACGCCGCCACCGATCGGCTTCGTCGGCCTCGGGAACATGGGCCGCGTCCTCGCCGCGAACCTGGTGGCGTCGGGCCACGGCGTGCTGGCCCACGACGCGGCGGGCGCGGCACGCGTGCCCGAGGGCGCGGACGCCGCGTCGGACGTGGCGGCCGTGGCCCGGCGCGCCGAGGTGGTGGTGCTCAGCCTTCCCGACGGCGCGGCGTCGGCGCAGGTGGCGGGCGCCCTGGCGGCCGTCGCGGACCGTCGTGCCACGCACGTCGTCGACACGTCGACGATCGGGCCGGACGCGGCCCGCGGTGTGGCGGCGACGCTGGCCGACGCCGGTCTCGCGTACATCGACGCGCCCGTGTCCGGCGGCGTCGCCGGCGCCCGGTCGCGCACGCTCTTCGTGATGTACGCCGGTTCGGACGACGCCTGCGCGCGGGTCGAGCCCGTGCTCGCGGGGCTCAGCGACCGCCGGCAACGGGTGGGGGAGCGTCCCGGGATGGGCCAGGCCCTCAAGCTGGCCAACAACTTCCTGTCGGCGGCGGCGCTGGCCGCCACCAGCGAGGCGATCGCCTTCGGCCGCTCGGCCGGGCTCGACATGGGGACGATGCTCCAGGTGCTGAACCAGTCGAGCGGGAGGAGCGCCGCCTCCAGCGACAAGTTCCCCGATCACGTCCTGACGGGGCGCTACGCCGCCGGGTTCTCCAACTCCCTCATGGTCAAGGACCTGCACCTCTACCTGGGCGCGGTCGAGGAGCGCCGCGGCCCCCGGGCGATCGGCGCGGTGACCGCGTCGGTGTGGGAGGACTTCGACCGCGCCGAGCCGGGCGCCGACTTCACCCGCATCTTCCCGTTCGTCGAGGGCCCGTAGCCGCCGGCTACAGCGGCGCGAAGTCGGGCAGGCGCCGCGCCGCCAGCAGCTCCGTCCCGAGCTCGCGGGTCAAAGAGCGCGACGAGCCGAACAGCTCGTCGAGCACCAGGGCCTGCCGCGCGTAGTGGTGGAACTCGTGCTCGGTCGTGAAGCCGATCCCGGCCAGGACCTGCTGGCAGTGCCGGGCGGCCGTCCGCGCCCCGCGCCCGGCGAGCGCCTTGGCGACGGCCGCCGTCGTCGGCGAGCCGTCCTCCCAGGCGGCACCGAGCACGGCCTCGGCCGACTCGATCGCCACCAATGTCTCGGCCAGCCGGTGCCGGACGGCCTGGAACCCGCTGATGGGTTGTCCGAACTGGACCCGTTCGAGCGCGTGTCGCCGGGCCAGCTCCAGCATCGTCCGCGCCGCGCCGACTAGTTGGTGGCCCAGGGCGAGCTGGGCCAGGGCCACGGCCGCCGGCCACGACGGCGCCACGACCTCCGGACGCAGCGCGTCCTTGGCCACGGTGCCGCTCACCTCGACCAGCCCGAGCTCGGGGTCCATGCCGCGCACCGGCCGCAGGACCAGGTCGGCCGCCGGCACCAGGAAGGCGACCTCCGTGTTCACCGCCCGGGCCACCACGACGGTGGTCTCGCGGGCGAGGAGGCCGGCGGTGCCGAGGCCGCGGACGGCCAGGTGCGCGCCGTCGACCTCCCCGGGCGGGGACCGGCGTCCGAGCGGCGGCAGCACGTATCCCGCCGTCGGGGGCACGTCCAGCCCGAGTGAGCAGGCGAGCACGTGGTCCAGCGCGGAGGAGGAGGCGTGCAGCGAGCCCTCGAGCTCGAAGAGGATGGAGACGGCCTCGTGCGTGTGCGCCGCCAGCGCGTCGGTCCAGCCGAGCTCGAGCAGCGCGGCGTCGAGGGGCCCGCCGGAGTGCGTCTCGACGGCGTGGCGCAGGCTCCGTTCGAAGACCTCCCGGTCCCCGTCGTCCATCACCGGTCGCTCCCGAGGTCGAGCAGGCGGCGGGCGATGATGTTGCGCTGAATTTCCGCGGTGCCGCCGTAAATGGTCGCTGCCCGCGAGTAGAGGAACTCTCTGCGCCACCGTTCGCTCGCGGGGTCGTCGCCGAGGTCCACGCTGGCAGCCAGGCCGTCGGCGACCAGGTCGAACACAGCCTGCTCGGCCGTGGCCATCAGCACCTTGTCGATGGAGGTCTCGGGACCGAGCCGCTCACCCGCGGCCAGCCGGCGCTGCGTGGAGCGCGAGCGGCTCCGCAGCGCGTAGAGGAGTTGTGCGACCTCCCCCACGTCGGCGGGGTCGAGCTCGCCGGGCGGGGCGGCCTGGAGGAGGCGTTGCAGGCGTTGCTGCAGGTAGGCGGCCCGGTGCCACAGCGCCGTGCTCCGCTCGTAGGGCAGCAGGTCCATCGCCACGGACCAGCCCTGGCCTTCCTCACCCAGCGCGCGGTCGGAGGGCACGACGACGCCGTCGAAGAAGACCTCCGAGAACTCCGGTAAGCCGTGCATCGTCTCGATGGGACGGATCACGACGCCCGGACTGTCCATGTCCACGAAGAGCGCGGTGATGCCACGGTGGGCCGAGTCCGCGTCGCCGGTGCGCGTGAGCAGCACGCAGTGATCCGCGTACTGGGCGAGGCTCGTCCACACCTTCTGGCCCGTGACGCTCCACCCGTCGTCCGTCCGCGTCGCCCGGCACGACAGCGAGGCGAGGTTGCTCCCGGTCCCGGGCTCGGAGAAGCCCTGGCACCAGGTCTCGTCGCCCCGCAGCAGCCGCGGCACCATGGTGGCGGCGAGCTCAGGCGTCGCGTAGTCGATCATGGTCGGCGCCAGCACCTCCATCAATGAGTAGATACCCGGCTCCACCAGGCCCCGGGAGGTGAGCGCCTCGCCCAGGTAGGCACGCAACAGCGTCGAACCACCCAGCCCGCCGACGCGTTCGGGCCACCCCCAGCGCATGTAACCCGCCTCGTAGGTGAGGCGCTTGACCTTTGCCAGCTGGGCCATCTGGTCGTCGAGGGTGTCCCCGGCCGCCGGGTCGGCCCTGAGGTCGTGCTCGTTCTGGTCCAGCCAGTCGTCCAGCGAACGCCGGAACTCGTCGAGATCCATCAGCCGGACGGCGTGGGGCGCGTCGGGTCGTGCGGTCGCCCGGAGTCGCGTTCGCCGCTCTTGCGGAGGAACGTCATGGAGCGGGTGTGCAACCGCCAGCCGTCCGCGGTGCGCCGGTAGGTGTCGGTGTAGTAGCCGATGCGCATGTCGTGCGTCGTCTGCTCCACGAAGCACAGCGGCTGCTCGCCGCGGCCCACGTCGCCGTCCAGCTCCAGTGCCGGCGGACCCACCAGGAAGAGCCCCTTGGGTGCGGCCGCCACCAGGGTCGGGAAGTCCGCGAGCGGGTAGGTGTCCCCGAAGGCGCTGTAGGTGCCGTCGGGGGTGAA
>CAYWDQ010000137.1:0-8223 GCA_964457065.1 uncultured Acidimicrobiaceae bacterium
AGGCGATCGCCTACATCCTGGCCACGCCGGAGCGGCCCGACGACGCGGACAACACGCTGAAGAGCGCGTTCGGCACCGAGGCGTCCGTGCGCGACCGCGACCGCTTCCGGACGCGCTTCGGGTGCTACCTCATCGAGGGGTACGGCCAGAGCGAGGGGGGCGCCTCCATCAACCCGGTGCTCGGCATGCCCAAGGGCGCGCTGGGCAAGCCGGTCGACGGCATCGACCTGGCCGTCATCAGCCCCGAGACGGGCGAGGAGTGCCCGCCGGCCGAATTCGACGCCGAGGGCCGGCTGCTCAACGCCGGCGCGGCCATCGGCGAGCTCGTCAACCGCAGCGGCCGGGGCAAGTTCGAGGGCTACTACCGGCGGGCCGACGCGGAAAAGGACCGCCTGCGCAACGGCTGGTACTGGACGGGCGACCTGGGCTACGTCGACGCCGACGGGTTCTTCTACTTCGCGGGGCGCACGGGGGACTGGCTCCGCGTCGACTCGGAGAACTTCGCCGCCGGCCCGGTCGAGTCGGTGCTGTCGCGGCACCCCGACCTGTCGGTGGTCGCCGTGTACCCGGTGCCCGACACGGCGTCGGGCGCGGGCGACCAGGTGATGGTGGCCCTCGAGACGGTGCCCGGCCGCCCGTTCGACCCCGACGCGTTCTCGGCGTGGCTGGCGGCGCAGCCGGACCTCGGCCCCAAGTGGGTGCCCCGCTACGTCCGAGTGTCGTCGTCGCTCCCCCAGACCGCCACCGGGAAGGTGACGAAGGTGGGCCTGCGCGCGGAGGCGTGGGCCTGCGACGAGCCGATCTGGTGGCGGCCGGGCGCGGACATCGAGTTCCAACCGCTCGGCGACGAGGACCGGGCCGCGCTGGACGCCGGGCTGGCCGAGCACGGCCGGCCGCCCGTCGGCGCCAGGAATTAGACCGAGACGCCGAGGATCTCGAGGACGCCCGTCAGCTCCGCGACCCGGTGGTCACCGGGCTCGAGCGACGGGGCGCTCTGCCCCACGCGCTCGTCCTCCCGCCACACGTGGACGGCCGTCATGCCCAGCCGCCGGGGGCCCCGCACGTCGGGCTCCCACGAGTCGCCGACGAAGAGGACCTCGCGGGGGTCGACGCCGAGCGACTCGATGGAGCGGGTGTAGATGTCGGGGTGCGGCTTGCGCGCCCCGGCCCTCGCCGACGTGACGCCGGAGTCGACCAGGTGGAGCAGGCCGACCTCGGCGAGGAAGGCATCGAGCTCCCAGCCCCAGTTCGAGCAGACCCCGACGGCGAGGCCGGCCTCCCGCAGCGCGCTGAGCGTCGCCGCCGCCTCGGGGTAGGCGACCATGTCGCCGTCGTCCGCCGCCCGCATGGCGTCGATCAGGTCCTCCTCGTTGGCGGGGTCCACCCCGCACGCCCCTGTGAGGTCGTAGAGGCGCGACCGCACCCAGGCCTCGTACGCCTCCTCGCTGACCGAGTGCTCGGCGTGCTCGACGCCGTCGTAGCGGCGGAAGTACGCATTCAGCACCTCGGGGTCCAGCGCGTAGCCGTGGGCGGCGAAGACCGTCTCATAGTTGGCGCCGTGGCCGCCGGCCCAGTGGGCGAGGGTCCCGTAGAAGTCGAAGATGACGGCGCTGACCACGGTCCCATACTGTCCGGTGGCCGTGACACACCTGTGGTGGCACGCCATCGAGACATGGCCGGGTAATACTTCTGGCGGCATGGACGGCGACGAACAGGCGGTTGACGAACCGGCCCCGAACGAGGGCCGCGGACAGCATGCCGCCGAGAGGGCGCCGGGCAGCCGCTGGATCGTCGAGCTCGTCGGCGTGGTGGTGGTGGCGGTGGTCATCGCCGTCGTCCTGCGCACCTTCGTGGTCGCCACGTACTCCATCCCCTCCGGCTCCATGGAGCCGACCCTGCAGATCGGGGACCGGATCCTGGTGGACAAGCTGAGCTACCACCTGCACGGCGTCGGCCGCAGCGACATCGTCGTGTTCTCGACGCCACCCACCGAGGACTGCGCGGGACCTCCCGTGGCGGATCTCGTGAAGCGCGTCATCGGGCTGCCGGGCGAGACGATCTCGCTGTCGGGGGGCCGGGTCTACATCAACGGGCACGTGCTCCCCGAACCCTGGCTGCCGCCCGCCACCCGGACGGAGACCACTCCGGGGCCCTCGTCCGCGCCCTACGCACTGCACGGGGCCTTCAAGATCCCCGCACACGACGTCTTCGTCATGGGCGACAACAGGCAGTACTCGTGCGACAGCCGTTACTGGGGGCCGGTGCCCGAGTCGACCATCGTGGGCAAGGTCGACATGCTCATCTGGCCCCTGTCGCGACTGACCTTCTTCTGATCAGGTGCGGCGCTCGCGCCGCCAGACGACGCGCAGGCCCGACCAGGTCTCGTCGATGGCGCAGACCTTGTTGTCGACCAGTCCGAGCGGCAGCGCCACCTCGCGCACGACGCCCTCGTGCATGGTGGTCTCGAGGCCCGACGTCCGCTTGGGCCAGGCGACCCAGAGGCCGCCGGAGGGGAAGATCATGCGGGACAGTGGGCCGATGCGGCGCTCGAAGTCGCGCCGCTGCGTGAAGAAGGCCACGACGACGTCGGCCGAACCGCGCGCCTGGCGTTTCACCGTGACGCCGGTGGGCAGGCCGTCGATGACGCCGCGGGGCGCCGCGATGAGCGCCAGCGTCGAGCCCTCGGCGATCCCGAGCTTCTTCGGGAGCGGCGTGCCGCTGTAGCCGGCCATGGAGATCAGGGGTTGACGGCCTGGAACACCGTGAAGGCCAGCGGGTACTCGTACTGATCCGGCCCCACCACGAAACGGTCGAGGTGCCGCTCGACGAGGGTCATCGCCTCCTCCTCGCGCCCGGGCGGGATCCCCATGAACGGGAGCAGGGAGCGGTCGACCACGGCGTCGGCCGGGGCGCGCACGGTCGTCTCGTGCGGGGTGCTCTCGACTGCGGCGAACCCCGCTCCCCCGAGGAGGTCGCGCACGTACTCGTCGTCGCCGAGGACGAACGGGCCGACGGGGCTCTTCCCCGGCGGAGGGGTCGGGCGGGTTGGGACCAGGGGCCGCAGGGCGCTACCCATGTGCCAGGGGTTGTGCTCGACCCCCTGCCAGCAGGCGAACACGAGGCGACCACCGCGCACGAGAAGGGAGCGGACGGCGCCGAAGGCTGCGAGCGGCTCGTCGAAGAACATGACCCCGAACTGGCTGACGGCGAGCTCGAAGGGCTCGCCCTCGAAGGAGCCCGTCTGCACGTCCATCCGTACGAAGTCCACGTTGTCGACGCCGGACTCGCCCGCCCGCTCACGAGCCAGCTGGAGCAACGGCGCCGAGAGGTCGATCCCGACGGCCCGGCCACCCGGATGGACGGCGCGGGCGACCGCGATGGTCAGGGTGCCACCACCACACCCGATGTCGCAGACCCGCTGACCCGGCCGGGCCCGGGTCGCCTCGAGGAGGTACGGCGACACGGTCTCGGTCAGCCGCTCCCGCCTGGGCCAGGCCGCGGCCCACCGGTCGTCGTTCCACCGGCGGGTCTCCGCCTCGTTGGCCACGGCGGACAACGTACCCGGCCCCGGGTAGGTTCGGGCCCGTGCACGTCGGCCTCGTGATCCTGCCCTCCGACCGCTGGAGGGAGGCGCGCCGCCAGTGGGAGTGGGCCGATGAGGCCGGGTTCACCACGGCGTGGACGTACGACCACATCCGCTGGGGCGGCATGCCCGACGGGCCCTGGCATGCGGCGGTCCCCGTGCTCGCGGCGGCGGCCGGGGTGACGGAGCGCATCAAGCTGGGCACGCTCGTCGCGACGCCCAACTTCCGCCACCCCGTGACCCTGGCCCGCGAGGCGATCACGCTCGACGACCTCAGCGAGGGCCGTCTGGAGCTCGGGCTGGGTCCGGGGAGCGAGGGCTTCGACGCCAGTGTGCTGGGTCAGGAGCCCTGGACTCCGGCGGAGCGCCTGGCCCGCTTCGGAGAGTTCCTCGAGGTGCTGCGGCCGATCCTCGACGGCGAGCCCGCGACGCGCACCTCGGTGCGGACGGCTCACTACGCCGCGGAGGAAGCACCCAGCACGCCGGGCACGGTCTCGCGTCCCCTCCCGCTGACCATCGCCGCCGGCGGACCCAAGGGACTGCGGCTCGTGGTGACGCACGGGCGGCACTGGGTGACGATCGGGCCCACCGGCCGCGGTCCGCGCACACCGGAGGCGATCCTCGACGCGGTGCTGAGCCAGCGCGCCGAGCTCGACGCCGCCTGCGCCGCGGCGCGGCGCGCCGCCTCGAGCATCGGCAAGATCATGCTGTGGACACCGACGGAGCCGGTGATCGACTCGCCCGAACAGTACGAGGAGCTCAGCGCCCCCTACGCGGAGCTCGGCTTCGACCAGTTCGTGCTGCACCATCCCGCGCAGACGGGACCCTACGGCGGTGCGATCGGGGCCTTCGAGGAGATCGCCGCCAGGCACGCCGCGGGCTGACCAGGGCAGGCGGCGACCGGAATATCCGGAGGGTCGCTCCTACGCTGGTCCGGTGGCACCACCTCCCGCCGGCCTCCGCCGGCCCGCAGGACGGCGGTGCGCCGTCGCGGCGATGACCGGCTCGATGTTGCTGCTGGCCGCCTGCAGCTCGCCCTCTCGCGGGCCGCGGGCAGTGGCGTCGACGACGACCAGGCCCGTGGCGACGAGCTCCACCACTGCGGCGGTGGCGACGACGTCATCGACGGTGCCGACGGCTTCCACCGCGGGATGGTCGGTGGTGAGCACCGACATCAAGGGGACCGCGGTCGAAGAGCGAACGGTCACCGTGCCGTCGGGGCGCGTCGTGACACTTGTGCGCTTCGACGCCGGCCACGTCGTGTACGACCTCCACATCGGGAGCAGCGATCCGCCCGTCAACCTGGCGACCATCGCCCAGGACCGCGGCCCCGCCGTCGCGGCCGACGAGGCGCCGTTCCTGCTGGCCGCCTTCAACGGCGGCTTCAAGATGAACGCGGGTCAGGGTGGGGTCGAGGTCGACGGGCAAGTGGTGGCCCCGCTGCTCGATGGCAAAGCGAGCTTCGTCATCGACACCGACGGCACTGCGCACATCGGTGTGTGGGGCAGCGACGTGCCGGCTCGCGGAGAGCAGGTCGAGAGCGTTCGCCAGAACCTCCCGCCGCTGATCACGAACGGAGTGCCCAGCCCGACCGTCGGCGCTCCCTCCGACTGGGGCGCCACGGTGAACAGCTCCATGGTCGTCGCCCGCAGCGCCGCCGGCGAGGACACGCAGGGCGACATCATCTATGCGGGCGGGATGGCTCTTCTCCCGGCGGACCTGTGCGCCGCGCTGCTGGACGCCGGCGCCGTGAATGCCATGCAGCTCGACATCAATCCGAATTGGGTGCAGCTCGACACGGCAGCTTCCGGCGGCGCGCCGGTCGTCGCCGCAGTTCCGGGGCAGAATCGCCCGGCCGACCAGTACCTGGTGGGCTGGACCCGGGACTTCTTCGCCGTGCTGGCACCGTCGTCCGCTCCTCCGAGACGACCTCGCTAGCCGCCCTCCGCCGCCAGCGCCGCCTCCAGCTCTGCCCGGGCGGGAGCCGGATCCACTCGCTCGAGCGCGATAGCCGTGCAGCCCACCCATTGGGCTGCCTCCCGGAGCGCCCGCGCCACCGACGAAGACGAGCCTGGTACCAGGAGCGTGACCTGCTTGGCGACGAGCATCTCACCGTCGCGACCGGGGTCGACCAGCCCGACGATGCCGGTACCCGCCAACACGGGCATCGCGAAGTAGCCGAACGTGCGCTTCTCCTTCGGCGTGTAGGCCTCGAGCCGGTGCCGCAGGCCGAACAGGCGCTCCACCCGCTCCCGATACCAGATCAGGGAGTCGAACGGCGAGAGGAGCACGTGCCTGCCCCTGGCCCGCGTCCCGAGCGTCGCCAGCGCGTCGGGAGCGGCATAGGCGGGTGGCTTCCACCCCTCCACGGCGACGGGAACCAACCCGGCGGACGGCAGGACCTGGCGCACGAGCACCCTGGGGATGCCGTGATAGGTGGCCAGGTCGGCCTCGGTCGCCACGCCGAGCGAACGCCCGGCCGACGCGACGAGCTGCGTGGCGCACTCCTCGTCCGTCCACTCCTGGGCGAGGAGGTCGGACGGGATGGCGCGCTCGGCCAGGTCGTAGACACGCTGGAAGCCCCGGCGCTCCCGGCAGACGAGCTCACCGATGTCGAGCAGCCATTCGGCGGCGATCTTGGTTTCCGACCAGTCCCACCACGGGCCTCCCTTCTTGGCGCCACCCAGCTCGTTGGCCGTGAGCTGGCCGTCGGCGCGCAACCGCGCCACGACCTCGTCACAGCTCTTCTGGTGGTCCTCGAGCACGTGCCACCGCCTGCCCTTGGCCAGACGGGCTCGCCGCTTGAACCCGTACGCGGGCCAGTCCTCGAGTGGTACCACGCACGCAGCGTGCGACCAGTATTCGAAGGTCGTGCTCTGCGGTCCCCAGTAGGCCCGCTCGACCCGGGCCCGGCCGATCGCACCCTGACGCGCATACGCCACCAGCTCGTGCGACCGCGCCAGCACGGAGATCGTGTCCAGCTGCACTGCGCCCAGGCGGCGCAGCATGGCCGGCACACCACCGGCGGTGGATCGTGCCCCGCGAAGGCCCTGGGCGCCCAAGGCGATCCGCCGCGCCTCCTCGATGCTCAGTGTCTCGCTCGGCATGGCCGCAGCAAGCTAGCAAGAGGTCGCGCCGAGGACGATGCCCGAGCGTGGAAAACTGGGTGGGATCTGATGGAAGCGAGGTAGCCATGGAGAGGATCCGGCGTCACCGAGACCAGCTCGCCCTCGTCGCTGCCGTCGTCCTCCCACTTGGGGTGGCCGCCCTCCTCGTCCCCTTTCGTTCGACCTTCGCCAACACGGCCTCCGCGCTGATCCTCGTGGCGGTCATCGTGGCGGTCGCCGCACTCGGGAACAGGCTGTCCGGGTTCATCGCCACGGTGTCGGCCACCGTGTGGTTCGACTACTTCCTCACCCGGCCCTACGGGAGGCTGACCATCACCCACCGGCCCGACATCGAGACCGCCGTGAGCCTCTTCGTCGTCGGGATCATCGTGACCGAGCTCGCCGCGCGCAACCGCCATCATCATGCGGCGGCCGCGGAGGAGGCGGACTTCGTCGGGCTCATCCACGACGTCACGGAGCTCGCCACCTCCGGCGCGTCCTCGCGCCAGGTGGTGGCACGAGTGCAGGACGAACTCGTCGCGCTCCTGCACCTTCAGGCGTGCCGCTACGAGGCCGGCTCTTCGGATCGACCCGCGTTGCGCCTCGAGCATGACGGGCAGGTCTTCCTGGGAGGCCGGCACTGGGATGCCCACCGGCTGGGACTGCCCGGCCCGGAGATCGAGTTGCTGGTCCAGAACCAGGGCCGCACGCTGGGGCGATTCGTCCTCACCCCCACGCCGGGGTACCCCGTGTCACACGAGCGGCGGGTGGTCGCCGTGGCCGTCGCCGACCAGGTGGGCGCCTCGTTGCGTCCGCTCGTCGGCGCCCGCGCCTAGCGCGAAGCGACAGCGACCCTCAATCCAACAGCGCGTCCGCCACTGCGGCCTCGAGAGCGCGGTCGTTGGACCACATCAACTGCTGCTGCTTCGCCCGGCGGAAGTAGAGCTGGATGTCGAAGTCGAGTGTGAACCCGATGCCCCCGAAGATCTGCTGAGCCATGGCGGTGATGTCACGGAAGGTCGAGCAGGCGAACAGCTTCGACATCGGGGCCAACGATGTGAGCGATCTCCCGCTCGCGCCGGCCCAGGCCGCCTCGTGCACCAGCTGCTCGGCCCCGTCCAGGTTGGTGACGGCATCGGCCAGGTAATGCGCGAGGGCCTGGAACGCCCCGAGCGGCTTGTCGAATTGCTGCCGGTCCTTGGCGTACTGGGTCGTGATCTCGAGCGCATAGCGGGCACCGCCGACGGCTTGCGCGGCCAGCAACACCAGCCCCGGCTCCAGGACCGCCTGCCAGGTTGCCCAGCCACTCCCTGCGGGACCGATCCGGTCGCCCTGCCCGACGCGGACGTCGGAGAGCGTGACCTCGTACTGGGTGTCCGAGGAGATGGTGAACTGCTGGCGGAGCGTCACCCCGGGTGCGGTGGGGTCGACGAGGAAGAGGTCGACGTCCTCGGCCCCGTCACCCGTCCGGGCCAGCACGACGAGCCGGTCGGCGGACGAGGCGAAGGCGACGTGGCGCTTCACGCCGGACAG